>JAIYAO010000146.1 GCA_027488965.1 Alphaproteobacteria bacterium | reverse complement strand
CACTTCGCCCGCCGCCTCGGAGACGATCTTGCCCGCCTCCAGCGTCACCAGCGCCGCAATCTGATCCTTCGCCGCGCGCAGTTCCTCCCCGAACAACCGCACCAGCTCGCCGCGGCGCGGGGCGGGCACGAGGCGCCACTGGAGAAACGCCGCGTGCGCTGCGGCGATCATGGCATCGGCCTCCGAAGGCGCCGTCTCGCGCACCAACCCGATCCGCGCGCCGTCGATCGGCGAGTACGCCGCGAGGCTTCCGTTCGCGTAAAGCGCGCGCGGGACGCCCAGCGCTTCAAGCGCCGCGGCGGTGGCTTGGGCAGTGTCCGGGGCAGGCATGGCGTGTCTCCTGGCGGAGAAATCGGGGAACGGGCTTGGTCGTTCGTCGCCCCCGAGGGGTCAACCCCTTGCATGGCCGGCCTGGGAACGTCACCTGTCGGGCCGTGGCCCAGAACAACGATCACCCGGACCGCGGCCCCCCGCACGCGGCGTTCCGCGCCTTCGAGGCGGCGGCGCGCCATGCGAGTTTCGCCAAGGCCGCCGACGAACTGAACGTGAGCCCCGCCGCCATCAGCCAGCAGATCCAGGCGCTGGAGACCTATGCCGGCCAGCCGCTGTTCCGCCGCCTCGGCCGCGGCGTGGAGCTGACGGACGCCGGCAAGGCAGCCTTCCGCCATGCCTCGGAGGGCCTCGCGGCGCTTGCAGAGGCCGCCCGCGTCATGCGCCTGCCGCTGCGCAGCCAGCGGGTGAGCGTATCGGCCGCGCCGTCGTTCGCCATGAAGTGGCTCGCCCCGCGGCTGGAGCGCTTCAAGGAGCAGCACCCGGACGTGGAGGTGTGGATCTCCGCCGACATGGCGGTCGTGGATTTCGCGGTCACCGACGTGGACATCGCCATCCGCTACGGCGCCGGCGGCTACCGCGACACCAACGCCGAACGGCTGATGCAGGAATCCGTGCTGCCCATCTGCTCGCCGCTCCTCCTTGAAGGCGACGACGGCATGAAGACCCCGGCCGATCTTTCCCGCTTCGCCCTGCTGCACGACGAGAGCCCCGACCAGGACCCCTCCTGCCCGACCTGGGACATGTGGCTGATGGCGCGCGGCGTGGAGGGCGTGGATGCGCGCAAGGGCCTGCGTCTCAATCCCTCAAGCCTCGTCATCGAGGCCGCCATCGCCGGCAAGGGCGTGGCGCTGGCCAAGCGCCAACTCGCGGCGGCGGACCTGGCCCTCGGCCGTCTGGTGGCGCCGTTCGGCGCTTCCGGCACGCCGATCAACTTCGCCTACTGGATGGTCTGGCCGCGCGGGCGCACCGTTTCCCCCGCACTGCGCAGCTTCATGAACTGGTTGCGCGAGGAAGGCCGCGAGGGCGATCTGGACCATGGGGCGGGGATTTAGCGGCGTCCGGACGTGGCTCAGAGCGGACATCGCGAGCTAACTGGGTTACACTGCGTATATGCCGGAAGAAGCCGAAGAACCCTATCTCCACTTCAGCGCCACTCTTCGCATACACGGGGATGGGTTAGACTTCGACGAGCTAACGGCGGCGATCGGGTTGCAGCCGACCCATACCCACAGGAAGGGCGACTCTCGACGTCCCGGCGGACATCAGCATCGCGATGATGCTTGGCACTACAGCACTGATTTACCTGAGGAAGCGCCGCTGGATGCGCACCTGCAGACTCTATGGACAGATGTGGTGCCCGCTCGGGAGTATTTGTTGTCCTTGAAGGCACAACATCGACTCGATGTTTTTTGCGGTTATTGCAGCGACAGCGACCACGCAGGCTTTCAAGTCGAGCCGAAATCGTTGGCGATCTTTACGGCGCTAGAAATTCCATTCGGCGTCTCAGTCATCATTGCATAGGTTCGCTCCCGGCGACGAGCGGACTAACCGGTGAAGTAGGTTCACCCCTTACGAAAACACGATCGTCCGCACCCCGTTCAGCATCACGCGGCCCTCCGCGTGCCAGCGCACCGCGCGCGCCAGCACCGCGCATTCGATGTCGCGGCCGATCTCCATCAGATCAGCCGGGGCGTGGCTGTGTTCGACGCGCTCCACCGCCTGTTCGATGATCGGGCCCTCGTCGAGGTCGGCCGTCACGTAGTGGGCGGTGGCGCCGATGATCTTCACGCCGCGCACGTGGGCCTGCTTGTAGGGATTGGCGCCCTTGAAACTCGGCAGGAAGGAGTGGTGAATGTTGATGCAGCGCCCCGCCACCGCATCGCAGAACGCCGGCGACAGCACCTGCATGTAGCGGGCAAGCACCAGCAGATCGACGTTGAGACTCTCCATCAGGTCGAGGAAGCGGCGCTCCTGCGCGGGCTTAGTGTAAGGCGTGACCGGCAGGTGGTGGAAGGGCAGCGCGCTCCATTCCACGAACGGACGGAAGTCTTCATGGTTGGAGACGACGCCGACGATGTCCACGGGAAGGCTGCCCGCCTTCCAGCGGTGGATGAGGTCCGTCAGGCAGTGGCCGAACTTCGAGACCGCGATGAGGGTGCGCGGGCGCTGTGCGGCGCTGCGGATGCGCCATGTCATGGCGAAGCGTTCGGCGATGGGCGCAAACGCGCGTTCGAACACCGCCACTTCGTCGGCCCCGTTGCACGGGCGGAAGACGACGCGCATGAAGAACTGCTCGTCCACCGGATCGTTGAACTGCGTGGCCTCCACGATGCTGAAATCGCACGCCGCCAACGCGGTACTGACAGCCGCCACGAGCCCCTTGGTGTCAGGGCACCGCACCGTGAGGATGAATTCGGACTGCACGCTCATAGCCACGCCGGAACCGGCAATCCCTTCTCCCGCAGGAACGCAGGGTTGAACATCTTCGACTGATAGCGGCTGCCGTAGTCGCAGAGGATGGTGACGATGGTCTTGCCGGGGCCAAGCGTTTTCGCCAGTTCGATGGCGCCGGCGATGTTGATGCCGGAGGAAGAGCCGAGGCACAGGCCCTCCTCCGTCACGAGGTTGAAGGCGATGGTCAGCGCCGTCGCATCATCGATGCGGTAAGCGTGATCGACGACGACGCCCTCAAGGTTCGCCGTCACGCGGCCTTGCCCGATGCCTTCGGTGATGGACGTGCCTTCGGCCTTCAGCACGCCGTGCTTGTACCAGTTGTAGAGCGCCGCGCCCCCGGGATCGGCGATGCCGATCTGCACGCCGGGGTTCTGCGACTTCAGATAATTGGACACCCCGCCCAGCGTGCCGCCTGAACCCACCGCACAGATGAAGCCGTCGATCCTGCCCTCGGTCTGCGCCCAGATTTCGGGCCCGGTGGTGTTTTCGTGTGCGCGGCGATTGGCGATGTTGTCGAACTGGTTGGCCCAGATTGCGCCGTTCGGTTCGGTGCGCGCCTTCTCCTCGGCGAGCCGACCGGAGAACTTCACGTAGTGGTTGGGGTCGGCGGCGGGCACGGCGTCCACCTCGATCAGTTCGGCCCCGAGGAGGCGGATGGCGTCCTTCTTTTCCTGCGTCTGCGTGCGCGGGATGACGATGGTGGTGCGGTAGCCCAATGCGTTGCCGACCATGGCGAGTCCGATGCCGGTATTGCCCGCCGTGCCCTCGACGATCACGCCGCCCGGGCGCAGCAATCCGCGGGCCTCAGCGTCACGGATGATGCCCAGCGCGGCGCGGTCCTTCACCGACTGACCGGGATTGAGAAACTCCGCCTTGCCGAGGATCGTACAGCCTGTCTCCTCCGACGCGCGGCGGAGTTTGATGAGCGGCGTGTCGCCGATGGCGTCGACGATGGAGGTGAGGATCATCTGCCACCCGTACCGCCGGCTTCAGCCGGCCAAGTCCTGCACGACAAACACGTTCCGGCTGAAGCCGGCGGTGCCACAAAACTACGCCACGCCAAGCTTTTTCTGAAGGTCCGTCGAACTCGTCGTGTACTGGAAGCGCAGCTTGCGGTCCGGGTGGATGTAGCGGAACGCCTGCTGCGCCATCAGCGCGCCCTCGTGGAAGCCCGACAGGATGAGCTTCAATTTGCCGGGGTAGTGGTTGATGTCGCCGATGGCGAAGATGCCGGGCGTCGACGTCTCGAACTTCTCGGTGTCCACCGGGATGAGGTTCTCGTGCAGGTTCAGGCCGAACTCCGCCACGGGGCCGAGCTTCATGGTCAGCCCGTAGAAGGCCAGCAGCGTGTCCGCATCCAGGTCCTCTGCCACGTCCTTGCCCTCGACGCGGATGCTCTCGAGGTTGGGTGCCGCGCCGTTCAGCGCCTTCAGGTCCCCGATGACGAGGCGCATCTTCCCCGCCGCCACCAGCTCGCGCATCTTGGCCACCGAGTGCGGGGCGGCGCGGAAATCGTCGCGCCGGTGCACGAGCGTCAGGCTCTCCACCAGTGGCTGCAGCGCGATCGTCCAGTCCAGCGCGCTGTCGCCGCCGCCGGCGATCACGAGCTTCCTGCCGCGGAACCGCTCCATCTTCTTGACCGCGTAGAACACGCTCTCGCCCTCGAACCCGTCGAGCCCGGCGAGCGGGGGCTTCTTCGGCTGGAACGATCCGCCGCCCGCCGCGATGATCACCACAGGGGCGCGGATGACTGTCCCGTCGTCCGTCTCCAGCGCCCATTTCCCGTCCTCGCCCTTGGAGAGCCCGGTGGCCATCTGGTTGAAGTGGAACACGGGGTGGAACGGCGCGATCTGCTCCAGCAGACGGTCCGTCAGCTCCTGGCCCGAAATGATCGGCCAGGCCGGGATGTCGTAGATGGGCTTTTCGGGGTACAGCTCCGCGCACTGGCCGCCGGGCCGGTCGAGCACGTCCACCAGGTGGGCCTTGATGTCGAGCAGCCCCAGTTCGAACACCGCAAACAGCCCCACCGGCCCCGCGCCGACGATGATGGCGTCCGTCTCGTGCCGCCCGCCGGGCGGCGCGACGTGGATTGGGGCGCTGGCAGGGGCGGTCGAGCCGTCCATCGGGGTCTCCGGGCCGTCCGACCGGCCAGTTTCAGGGCGGCCGACAGGTAGAACCGGGCGACCAGAGGCGCCACAAGCGGCACTTCAGCGACTGGTAAGGCCTGCCCTCTCAGACGCAAGGGCCCGCCCGCCTAGGTTGCAGCCATCCCAGCATCGGAGAGGTGTGCGTGTACCGGTATGACGCCGTCGACCAGAAGATCGTGGACGAGCGCGTGGCGCAGTTCCGCGACCAGACGGCCCGCTTTCTCTCTGGCCGGTTGAGCGAGGACGAGTACCGTCCCCTCCGCCTGCAGAACGGCCTCTACATCCAGCGGCACGCCCCCATGCTGCGGGTGGCGATCCCGTACGGCATGCTGTCCAGCCACCAGTTGCGGATGCTGGCCGACATTGCCCGCCGGTACGACCGCAACTACGCCCATTTCACCACCCGCCAGAACATCCAGTACAACTGGCCCGCACTGGAGCGGGTCCCCGACATTCTGGCCGATCTCGCCACCGTCGAGATGCACGCCATCCAGACCAGCGGCAACTGCATCCGCAACGTGACCACAGACCACTTCGCCGGCGTCGCCGCCGACGAGATCGTCGATCCCCGGCCGTGGGCGGAGATCATGCGGCAGTGGTCGACGTTGCACCCGGAGTTCGCTGCGCTGCCGCGCAAGTTCAAGGTCGCGTTCAACGGTGCGAAGGACGACCGCGCCGCCAGCGGCGTCCACGATCTGGCGTTCGACGTCTATCGCGGCGCCGATGGCGACGTCTTGCTGCGCGTGAAGGTCGGCGGCGGCCAGGGCCGCACGCCGCGCATCGCGGTGACGATCCGCGAGGACCTGCCGTGGCGCCATCTGCTGACCTACAGCGAGGCGATCCTGCGCGCCTACAACCGCTGGGGCCGGCGCGACAATCTCTACAAGGCGCGGATCAAGATCCTCGTGGAGGCGCTGGGCCCCGAGAAGTTCGCCGCCGAGGTCGAGGAGGATTTCCGGCATCTGGTGGACGGGCCCTCCACGCTCACCGACACCGAACGGGTGCGCGTGGAAGCCTGCTTCATCGATCCACCCTATCTGCCTGAGGCCGAGGCGGGCGCCGATCTCGCCGCCCGGCGGGCACAGAACAAGCGCTTCGACGCCTGGCTGCGCCGCAACGTCATCGACCACAAGCGCCCCGGCTATGCCGCTGTAACGCTCTCGCTGAAGCGCACCGGCCCCGCGCCGGGCGACGCCACGGATGCGGAGATGGACGCCGCCGCCGATCTGGCCGACCGTTTCTCCTTCGGCGAGATCCGCGTCTCCCACCATCAGAACCTCGTGCTGGCGGACGTAGCGCGCCGCGATCTTTTCGCACTCTGGGAGGCGGCGGACGCCGCCGGCCTCGCCCAGCCCAACATCGCGCTCGCCACCGACATCATCGCCTGCCCCGGCGGCGATTTCTGTTCGCTCGCCAACGCGAGATCGATCCCGCTGTCACTGGCGATCCAGCAGAAACTGGAATCGCGGCAGGAGGAGATCGGCGAACTGGCCATCAAGATTTCCGGCTGCATCAACGCGTGCGGGCACCACCACGTGGGGCACATCGGGGTGCTCGGCGTCGACAAGCACGGCGAAGAATGGTTCCAGGTGCTGGTCGGCGGCCGCTCGGATTCACAGATCACGCTGGCGGAAATCCTTGGCCGCGCCGTGAAGGCGGAGGACGTACCGGACATGGTCGCCCGTCTCGTCGATCTTTATCTGGCGAAGCGCGAAGGCGCTGAGCGCTTCATCGACACCGCGGCGCGCATCGGCATCGCGCCCTTCAAGGAGGCCGCCTACGCCGGCCTGCAGGCTGCGGCATGAGCGTGCTGATCAAGCTCGGGGCAGATGGCCCGTTCATCGCCGAGGGCGCGCCTGCGGCGGTGAAGACGGAAGCGACGCCGCGCGTGGTGGAAGGCGGGCGCGGCGACGCGCGGATCGCCACCTACGTGAAAAAACCCGTGCCCGCCGATGCGAAGGCAAAGGACTGGCGCGACGACGGGTTCGTCCCGCTGATCGAGTGGCTCGCCGGCGAACGCGGCGCGCCGCCGATCGTGCTGCCGACCGATGATCCTTTCACGCTAGCGGAGCATGTCGCGCTGCCGTTGATCGGCGTCGCGTTCCCGAAGTTCAACGACGGCCGCGGGATGTCGCAGGCGGTGCTGTTGCGCAAGCGCCTTTCCTACGGCGGCGACCTGCGGGCAGTCGGCGACGTGGCGCGCGACCAGTTATTCTTCATGGCGCGCTGCGGCCTCACCAGTTTCGCATTGCGCGCCGACCAGGACCCGGACGACGCCCTGCGCGCCTTCGCCGACTTTAGCGACGTCTATCAGGACTCCGCCGACGGCCTCTCCCCGCTGTTCCGCAGGCGTGCGCCATGACGGGCACGGTGTATCTTGTGGGCGCCGGCCCTGGCGCCGTCGATCTGCTGACGCTGCGCGCGGCGCGCCTGCTGGAGCGAGCCGACATAGTGCTGCATGATGCGCTGGTCAGCGCCGACGTCCTCGCGCTCGCCGCCAATGCACGCCTGCTCAATGTCGGCAAGCGCGCAGGAAAGCCCTCGACCGACCAGGCCTTCATCAACCGCGTGCTGGTGCGCGCCGCCCAGAGGCACGAAACGGTCGTGCGCCTGAAGGGCGGCGATCCCATGCTGTTCGGCCGCGCGCAGGAAGAGATCGACGCGTGCCGTGCGGCGGGTGTGGCGGTGGAGATCGTTCCCGGCATCAGCGCGGGCTTCGCCGCCGCCGCCGATATTCTCACCTCGCTGACCCACCGAAAGGCCGCCCGCTCCGTGGTGTTCGTGACACCCGCCATCGGCAAGGGCCTTCAGGCGGACGACCGCTGGGCGGACGCCGCCGCAGCCGCCGATGTGGCCGTGATCTACATGGGCAAGTCTCAAGGCGCGCGCGTGTGCGCCGCGCTTACCGAACGCGGCGTCGCTGCAACGCGCCCCGTGGTGCTGGTGGAAAGCGCCTCGCTGAACGCGTCCCGCCCGGTGGGGGGCGCGCTGGGCGACCTTGAAGCCGTCGCCGCGCACGCAGGCGACGGGCCGGCCCTGCTCATCCTCGGCGAGGCCGTGGCCGCCGCCGCCGCTCTCTACGCCCCGCCCTCACGCGCCGCCATTGCGAGCTGACCCCATGATCCCCATCGCCCTCGATCCCGCCCATGCCGACACCGCCGTCATCGGCCGCGGCCCGCTGGTGCTGCGCCGCCTCACCCAACTGCGCACGCTGGGCGCAGATCCCCTCGTCTTCTGCGACCAGCCGGACGAGGCGCTGATGGCCGCAGGCCAGGGACGCCTTCTGCGCCGGCTGCCGAACAGGAAAGACCTGCGCGCCCTGCAGGCCGTCTGGGTTGCGGGCCTCGACAACGAGGCCGCCGCCGCCATCGCTGCGGACGCGCGCGCCGAGAAGGCGCTCGTCAACGTGGAGGACGTGCTGCCGTTCTGCGATTTCCACACACCCGCCATCGTCCAGCGCGGCGCGCTGCTGCTCACCGCTTCCACAGGCGGTGCATCACCCGCCGGGGCGAAGCTGGCGCGCGAGGCGCTGGAGGCGGCGTTTCCGGAGGACTGGAGCGAGGCGCTGGAAGAACTTGCCGCTGCGCGCCGTCAGGCCCGCGCCGCGGGAATCGCGCCGCCGCTGATTTTCGCGCAGGCGCAGGAAATCCTCGCACGGCGCGGTTTGCTGCCGCCGACGCCGCCCGCGCACTGAACGGCGCAGCCACGCGCCGTCAGGGCCACGGCTCGCACACGCTGGTCTCACGGGCCTCTTGCGCGAGCGCGACGCGCTCAGGCGTCGGCGCGAGGCGCCGTTCAAGCGCGATCCCGCGCACCGACGGCGAGATCACCACCTTGCCGGCCCCCTGCGGCGCAGGCTGGCCGCGCGCCACAAGCGCAATCTCGATGGGCGCGCCCGCAGCCACCCGGTCGTTCGCGGTGAAGTAGTTGTCCGTGTTGGCGGCGTAGAGCGACAGCGAGACGTAATCGTCCCACGGCGCCACGCGGATGCGCAGCGGGCCCTCCGTCAGATCATAGACGCATGAGGCGTACAGGAGATCCGGCGACGGCCGCACGATGGCACGGCTCTCCGGGGTCACCGGGCCGCCGAACACGAACCTGTTGACCGCTGCGCCGTCGCTCGACGCGCGCTGCATCGCCACGCGCATGAGGCCATAGGGCGCCGCGATCACAGCCGCGCCATGCACCAGCGCGCCGATCACCAGCACCCCGAGCAGAAAGCGCATCAGCCCCGCCATCACGCGCCCTCCGCGCAGGCGATCTTCTCAACGGTCAGCGGCGGCAACCGCCGCGGATCGGCCCGCAACGCCGGATCGGGATTATAGAGCCGCAGCGTCAGCGAGAACGGGCCGGCGTTGCGCGTGGACAGCCAGTTGACCGCGTCGCCCCGTTCAGGGCCGATGGTCACCATGTAGCGGCCGCCGTCGCGCACCATGCGCGTGGCGTCGAGCGAGTGGGCGCCATCGGCATTGCGCGCCAGAAACTGCGTCTCGTCGTACAGCGTGATCGACCACCACCGCGCCGGAAGATCTGCTCCAGCCAGACGGTAGGTGCACTTCGCGTCCAGCAGCGCCCCGCCATCGTCGGCGTCGCGATTGAAATAGATCGTCTCGGACCGTGCGAGCGCCAGCAACCCGTCACGCGCCACGGCCGCACGGGTGTAGGGATCGGCCGCAGCCGCCCCCGTGTTGAGGTTGGTCGACCACCCGCCCACGGTGACGCGCCCGCCCAGCGACAGCTGCGACACCGCCACCCAGGCGGAGCCGAGCCCCAGCGCCGTCCCCGCGACGAGCGCCGCGAGCCAGAACAGCAGAAATTTCGCCATGCCCTCCATCTCCCGGCGCGATGTTGGCCCATCGGGGGGCCCGGCGCCAAGCCCGCTCTGGACCGGCCCCGCGCACCCCGCTAGCAAGGCGTCACGGGCCTGTAGCTCAGTGGTTAGAGCCGGCCGCTCATAACGGTCTGGTCGTCGGTTCAAATCCGACCGGGCCCACCAGCCTTCGCTCGCCTCGCGAGTTCCGGCGCGCCAGGTCCGGGCCTTAGAGTAATGAAGCCAAAGACAGTTTCACTGGATATCCGATGTCCGAAGCCCCCCTGACCAACCTGCCCACCGACAAGACCCGGCGCTACGCGGCCGTCCGCGCCGAGATCGCCGCCGTGATCGCCGGCGAGACGAGCGCCACCGCGCGGTACGCCACAGCGTCGAGCCTGCTCGCGCACGCTTTTGCGCCCCGGTTTTTCTGGTGCGGCTTTTACCTCGTCGATCCGCTGAAGCCCCAAGAACTCGTGGTGGGCCCCTACCAGGGCACGCTGGGCTGCCTGCGGATTCCGTTCGGCAAAGGCGTGTGCGGCGCCGCTGCGGCACGGGGCGAGACGATCATCGTGCCCGATGTGGAGGCGTTCCCGGGCCACATCGCCTGCGACAGCCGCTCGCGCAGCGAGATCGTGGTGTGCGTGCGCGACGCCGCCGGCGCGCTCGCCGGCGTGCTCGATGTGGACGCCACGGAGCTTGCGGCGTTCGACGAGACGGACAGGTCCGGCCTTGAGGCGATCTGCGCAGACCTGCTGACTGTGCCCTAACGGCGCAGCAGGATCAGCAGGGCCGCCGCCAGCAGCAAGACGCCCACGCACACCGAAAACCATCGCCGGAACGCTGGCCTCGCAAAACCGCGCGTCAGCGCCGCGCCCGCGACCGCGTAGGCCGACATGGCGATGACATCGAGGACGATGGTGGCCGCAGCGAAAGCACCGAGCTGCGCCGGCGCGGGGCGCGCGGGATCGATGAACGGCGGCAGCACCGCGGTGAAGAACAGCACCGCCTTCGGATTGGCGATCTGCACGGCGAAGCCGTCGAGAAACGGAGACGGCCCCATTCTCGCGGCGACGTGCGTTGCCGAAGCCGCACCTGTCACACCGGCCCACAGCGACTTCAGACCCAGCCACGCCACATAGAGCCCTCCGGCGATGGAGAGCAGCCGGAATGCGAGGGGAAACGCCTGCACCAGCGCGGCGAGTCCCAGCGCCGCCGCAGCGAACCATACCAGCGTGGCGGCGTTCATGCCGGCGACGGTGACGAGCGCAGCGCGAGGTCCGCGGTGCACGCCGCTGGCGATGGCGAACACGTTGGCGGGGCCGGGCGTGATCGCCATGACGGCCATCACGCCAAGAAAAAGCCCATACAGATGGGGATCTACGGGAAGGGACATCGTTCACAACACAAAAAGACCGACGGGACGGGTGGACGCGGGCGCGCGCTATTTTCGCCAGGTCGCCTGTCGGTGTGCGTGTGTCATGTGACGTTGCTAGCGCGCGCCGGCGCGCATCGCCAGTCGCAATGCGTTACAGAATGAGACCGCCGTCCACGGGGATCGTCTGCCCGACCACATAAGCTCCCAGCGGCGAGGCGAGGAAAAGGCAGGCGCCGGCGATGTCGTCCGGCGTGCCGAGGCGTCCGAGGGGGATCGTCTGCAGGCTGGCTGCGAGACGCTGGGGGTTCTCGGTGGTGACCTTGGTGAGCTTGGTGTCCACCAGACCCGGCGCCACGCCGTTGACGCGCACGCCTTCGTGCGCCCACGCCTGCCCCAGCGTGCGCACCAGCGCCACCGCGCCGGCCTTGGAGGCGTTGTAGGCGGGATTGCCGCGGGTGGCGTGGAAGGCGGCGGTGGAGCTGAGCACGATGAACGCGCCGCCGCTGTGCGTCAGCATCGGCTTGAACTTCAGCGCGCACGCCATGACGCTGTTGAGGTTCACGTCCACCACGTCCTGGAAACCGTCCATGGAGAACTCGCCGCGCTTGTAGCGCACGATGCCCTGCGAACAGACCACCACGTCGAGCGTGCCGAAAGGCGGAGCGTACGCCTCGATGGCGGCGAAATCGGCGACGTCCATGCGCGCATAGTGCAGGCCGTCGAGATCGCTGCCTTCGGCTTTAGAGTAGTCCGACGCATGGGGCCGGGTGCCCCACACGTGAACCTCTGCGCCGCGCGCGCGGAACGCGTGGGCCACGCCGTTGCCGATGCCGCTGGAGCCGCCGACGACGAGAACGGTCCTGCCGCGGAAATCGAGGTCGCTCATGGCGTCGCCTTCAGGTGCGAATCGAGGAAGGTGAGGAAATCGCGCCAGTCGGCGGTGGTGACGCCATGGCGGCCGCCACGGAACACGAAGGCGAGATCGGAGTCGAACACGCGCTCGCGCATGGCCGACTGCTCCAGCCCCCGCGCGCCCAGCAGCTTGTAGACGGGATCGGCCCCTTTCGCGGCGCGGAAGGCGCCTTCGGGATCGGACCATTTGTCCCGGCGGGCGGCGCCGATGAAGATGGGGCGCGGCGCCACGAGCGCGATGAGCTGGTGCTGGTCCACGGGAATTTCCTCCTCGCGGCCCGCCCAGGCGGCGTAGGCCGGCGAGAACCAGTGCGGATAGCCCTTCGTGATCTGCGCCACGCTCTCGCCTGCATAGCTGCGCGTGAGCGTGGCGCCGCCCTTGCCGGACTGGTGGGCGATGACGGCGGCGATGCGCGGATCGAACGCCGCGGCCAGCAGCGCCGACTTGCCGTTGCGCGAATGCCCCCAGATGGCGATGCGGGCGGCGTCGATGCGCGGATCGACGGCCAGCACATCCACCGCCCGCGAGTAGAGCCACGCCCAGACGGCGATGGCGCCGGGGCGCTCCGCTTCAGGCGCATCGCCTGCGAACTGGGCAAGCTGGGCGGGTGCTGCGACCGCCACGTCGGCCACCACGTCTCCTGCATAGAACATGGCCACCGCATAGCCGTGCGCGATGATCTCCTTGAAGGGCGGGCCATTCGTGTAGCGGCCGAACACGCCCTCCACGAGCGGCGTCACCCACGGATTGTGGCAGGCCGACATGACCTGCGTGAGCGGCAGGGCGACGCTTTCAGGCCGGTCGCGCAGCGCGGTGCGATTGCCGCAGAAGTTCTGCATGACGATGACAGGGTGTGCGCCCGGGGCCTTCGGCGTCACCAGCACCATGTTGAACACGCTGGTGGGGGTGACGCGCACGGTCCACTGCTCGGCCACGGCGTCGGCGCCGATGGCGCGTGAGACCACCGGCGTGCGCTTCTCCACGCGCGGGGCGCCGGCAGGCGGCATCACGCCGTAGACGTGCTTCTCAAGCGCTGCCCGCAGCAGCGGCGCGCGGCGCTCCGTCCATTCGGCTGCGGTGGTCACCGCGGGATCCTCGCCGAATGCGGCGAGGACGGCGGGGCGCGCGGGCGGGCCCGAGAAGCGCATGTCGACCGCGGGCAGCAGCGTGTTCACGCAGCCGATGACGCCCGTGGCCAGCACCGCGATCCCCGCCAGCACGAAAGGCGCCCAGCGCCGCCGCCGCCGTGTGTCCCCGCCCGCCATGCAGTCCCCCTCGCGTGTTACTCGTTCTTGCCGATCTTGCGATCCCGTTCGGCGGCGATGCGCAAGCGCAGGGCGTTCAGCTTGATGAAGCCTTCCGCATCCGCCTGATTGTAGCCGCCCGCCTCGTCGAAGCCGACCAGCGCCTTCGAGTAGAGCGAGTACGGCGACGACCGGCCGACGACGGACACCCCGCCCTTGTAAATCTTCAGGCGGACCTCTCCGGTTACACTTTCCTGCGAGGCGTCGATGGCCGCCTGCAGCATTTTGCGCTCCGGGGTCCACCAGAAACCGTTGTAGACGATGCTGGCGTAGCGCGGCATCAGCTCGTCCTTCAGGTGCATGGCGCCGCGGTCGAGCGTGATGCTCTCGATGGCGCGGTGGGCCTGCCACAGGATGGTGCCGCCCGGCGTCTCGTAGAATCCACGGGACTTCATCCCGACATAGCGGTTCTCCACCAAGTCGAGCCCGCCCACCCCGTTGGCGCCGCCCACGTCGTTGAGCTTCTTCAGCAGCGTGGCGGGCGAGAGCTTCTCACCGTCGATGGACGATGCGTCGCCGCGCTCGAAGCTCACGGTGATGTAGGTGGCGCGGTCGGGCGCTTCCTCGGGGGTGATGGTGCGCCGGTCGCCGCGCTTTTTGACGATGTCCGGCACTTCGATGTCCGGGTCCTCCAGCACCATGCCCTCGGAGGAAGTGTGCAGCAGGTTCGCATCGATGGAGAACGGCGCGTCCTGCTCCTTGCCGGTGGCGATGGGAATGCCGTGCTTCTTTGCATAGGCGATCAGGTCAGGCCGGCCCTGGAAGTCCCACTCCCGCCACGGCGCGATGACGCGCACGTCGGGCTTCAGCGCATAGTAGGAGACCTCGAAGCGCACCTGGTCGTTGCCCTTGCCGGTGGCGCCATGACACACAGCGTCCGCGCCGACCATGTTGGCGATCTCGATCTGGCGCTTGGCGATCAGCGGGCGCGCGATGGAGGTGCCGAGCAGGTACTGGCCCTCATAGAGGGTGTTGGCGCGGAACATCGGGAACACGAAGTCCCGGACGAATTCCTCGCGCAGGTCGTCGATGAAGATGTTGTCCGGCTTCACGCCCATGGCGAGCGCCTTCTCGCGCGCGGGCGTCAGCTCCTCGCCCTGACCGAGATCGGCGGTGAAGGTCACCACTTCGCAGTTGTAGGTGTCCTGCAGCCACTTGAGGATGATCGACGTATCGAGACCGCCCGAGTAGGCGAGGACGACTTTCTTCACGGGAGCGGCCACGGCAATTCCTCTGGGTGCGAGCCGCCGTGGCATAGCGCCCCGGCGCGGCCGCGCCAACCCGTCGGCCCTCCAGCTCAGGACTGCGGCTCAGAACTGCGGTTGGGGCCGGCCGCACAGGCCCTTGGCGAGCAGCCACTTCTCCCCGGTCGTGGGCGCGCGGTCCACATACTGCGTTGCGCCGTCTGCGACGCCGGCCTTGTCCACGTGGGAGAACGCAATGGCGTCACCCGTGCGTCCGCGGAAGCGCAGCCCGGCGCGCAGGAACTCCGTCTCGCCGCCTTCAAAGTCGTCATTGAGGTGGATCAGCATGGTCGCGACGCGGGTGTTTTCCCCGCGGCCCGGCGACACCTCTGCGGGCGCGCCGGAGGCTTCGCCAACCGCGAAGTGAAGAATGCCCGTGGGCTCGTGCTGGCCCGGGGGGATGCCGGTGGCGTGTGCGATCCGCGCGTGGACCACCTGCAGCACCACGTCGGTGTCCAGCAGCGCAAAGCCCACGGCGGCGGGTCGGGGGCCCGCCTCATCGCGCCCGGGCTGTCGCGTCCGCGCGGCCGCGATCGGGGTGCGCGCCAGCGCCACGATCCACGCACAGACGCTGGCGGGCAGGAAACTCTCGAACACAAACAAACGCGGCGCCTCGGCGATGCGCCGGGGCGCCGCGGGCCGCAGCCAGGCGCCGATGTCGATCGCCGCCCGCGCCACCGCCCAGGGCCGGGGATCGGCCGGATCCTTCAGGTGATCGTCGAACTTGGGATCGCCGGCGAGCAGCGCGATCTGGCGGCGCGCGCGCGCATCGCCCAGCTGTGCTGCGCGCAACAGGTAGTCGAGCGCCGTCGACCAGCTCTGCGACACCATCTGCCCGGACGCCGCCAGCACCGCCACCAGCGCGCACGCCTGCGCATCGCCCGCCTCGGCGGCCATGCTCAGCATCCGCGCGCCCTGGCTTGGCATCTGAGGCGCAGCACGGCCGGAGAACAGGCGCGCGCCCAGCACCGTCAGCGACGGGAGGTGGCCTCCGTCAGCGGCGCGCTGGAGCCATTGCAGGGCCTGGTCGTGGCGGCCCTCGTGATCGAGCACGCGGGCGAGCGCCATCTGCGCATCGCCTTCGCCGCGGGAGGCGCGACGGTGCAGGGCCTCCACGTCAGTGGGCGTCATCCGGCGTCTCCTCGCGGGCCCGCGGGCGGCCAGCGACAATCCAGTATATCCAGCCCGACGCCGCTCCTGCCAGCGCCGGGATCAGGAGCAAACCGAACACGGCCTCCACCGTCATGCGCTCTCCCCCGGCGCAAGAAGTCGCGCCACCAGAAGGACGAGGCCCAAAGACCCCAGACCACAGAGAGCGCCGGCGATCACGTCCGCCTGTGGGCGCGGCCAGCGGCGGGCGCGGATGAGCGATACCGCACCGAAGGCCAGGGGTGCGCTGAACAGCGGCGCAAGGACGGCGCCTGCGATCAGCAGCGGCCGCCACAGGTTGAGGAACACCCACCAGTCGGCGGCGGTGAACGGCCCGAAGACGAGGCTTTCCCGCGTGAGGAGAAACGCCACCGTGAGCGACGCCCCCAGCATCGCCGCCGCGAACGCCGCAACGATCCAGGCCAGCACGCCCCGCACTCCCCGGCCCGGCGCGAGCCAGCGGGCGAGCGCCCTCACACCATCACCTGGTTGCCAAGCTCCACCGCACGCCCGCTGGGGATGTGGAAGAAGTCCGTGGCGTTGGTGGCGTTGCGGGCGAGGAAGATGAACAGGTGATCCTGCCAGATCGGCATGCCGCTCTTTTCGGACGGGATGACGGTGCGCCGCGACAGGAAGAACGACGTCTTCATGATGTCGAACTTCAGCCCGTGCTTGCGCGACGCCGTCAGCGCCTTGACCACGTTGGGCGTCTCCATGAAGCCGAACGTGAGCGTCACGCGCCTCACGTCGGGCATCAGCTCCTCGATCTTCACGCGCTCGCTGTCGGGCGCCCGCGGGGTCTGCAGCGTCTTCACGGTCAGCACGATGATCGTCTCGTGCAACACCTGATTGTGCTTGAGGTTGTGCATCAGCGCCGCGGGCGCCACCTCGGGATCGCCGGTGAGAAAGATGGCGGTGCCGCGCACGCGGTGCGGCGGGTGGTGGGAGAGCGTCTCGAACAGCTTGTGCAGCGGTTCGTCGCGCCGGGTCTGTTCCGCCAGCAGCCGGGTGCCGCGCACCCAGGTCCAGATGATGGTCACGAGGCCGAGCGCGAGCAGCAGCGGCACATACCCGCCGTGCAGCAGCTTGAGCATGTTCGACGAGAAGAAGATCCCCTCGATGAGCAGGAACGGCAGCGCGATGGCGACCGCCATCCACAGCGGCCGCTCCCACAGCTTCCAGACCACGATCAGCATCATGAGCGTGCTCATCATCATCTCGCCCGTGATCGAGATGCCGTAGGCCGCCGCCAGCGCCGTGGAGCTGCCGAAGGAGATCGCCAGGATCAGGACGCCGGCGAGCAGGAACCAGTTCACCTGCGGCATGTAGATCTGGCCAAACTGCGTTTCGCTGGTGCGGCGGATCTCCATCCGCGGCAGCAGGCCGAGCTGGATCGCCTGCTGGGTGAGCGAGAAGGCGCCGGAGATCACCGCCTGGCTTGCGATGATGGCGGCCACAGTCGCCAGCACGACCAGCGGCAAGCGCAGCGCATCGGGCGCCATCTGGAAGAACGGATTGTACGTCCAGTACGAGACGGACTCCTCCCCCGCCGCGCGGGCGGCGGCCGCATCGGCGGCGAACAGGCCGTTCACGGTATCGAGGTTCTGAAGCGTAAAGGCCCCCTGCCCGAGGTAGTTCAGCGTCAGCGCGGGCAGCACCAGCAACCACCAGGCCGCACGGATGGGTCGGCGGCCGAAGTGGCCCATGTCCGCATACAGCGCCTCCGCTCCCGTCACTGCGAGGAACACGGAGCCGAGCACCACGAACGTCAGGAATCCGTGCTCGAAGGCGAACGCCAGCGCATAATAGGGGTTGAGCGCGCCGATGATGGTGGGGTCGTCCTTCAGGTGCCAGGCGCCCATGGCGCCCAGGACGAGGAACCACACGATGGTGATGGGCCCGAAATACTTCCCGATCCGCCCGGTGCCGCGGCTCTGGATCAGGAACAGCCCGATCAGGATGCCGATGCCGATCGGCAGCACGAACGCCTCGATGCCCACGGCCTTGAGCGAGGGCACCTGTTTCAGGCCCTCCACAGCCGACAGCACCGACATGGCAGGGGTGATGATGGCGTCGCCGTAGAACAGCGAGGCGCCCACCACGCCGATCACGAACAGCCACGGGGTGCGACGTCCGAGCGCGCGCTGCGACAGCGCCATCAGCGAAAGCGTGCCGCCCTCGCCCTTGTTGTCCATCTGCATGATGATGATGACGTACTTCAGCGTCACCACGATCATCAGCGCCCAGAAGATCAGGGACACGAGGCCCATGACCTCGCTGCGGACGGCGCCGTCCTGGGCGATGTGGGCCATGGATTCGCGGAAGGCGTAGAGCGGGCTCGTGCCGATGTCGCCGTAGACGACGCCGATCGAGCCGATCACGAGCGACAGAAAGGTGCCATGGCCCGTCCGGCCGTGGGATTCTCCGCCCCCCGCACCGCCGCCGGCGGAATGGGCGTCAGACCCAGGCGACGTCGCCTCGGTTTCCCTTTGCGCCATGAAAGAACCATCCTCTTGACCGGCCACTGCCCGGCCGATGGTCCTGGGCCGACGGTGAACGGCGCGGTTACTCCCTTTCGCGGCGGGCCGCAATGCGTGCGGCGCGCCGCCCGGCGGCGCGGGGCGGGATCAGAAGTCGGAGGCGATGCCGCGGCGCTCCCAGTCCCCGAACCGCGTCGGCTCTGCGCCGGCCGGCCCGCCCACCTCCGCGGCCTGCTGCGGGGCCGCCTCCGCCGCGGCGCGGCGCGCCTGCGCTTCCTCCAGCGCCCGCCGCGCGGCGGGCGTCAGCGCCTTGCCGGGCGCGGCGTTGGGCGCATCCACCTGGCCCTCCCGTTCGTTCAACACCTTGTCAGCCATCTGGAACCCCGTCTGGCCCCCTATATATGTGGCCAAAGGAGTTTATCGAAGCGCATGAACCACGCGAAAACCTTCGTTCTTCTCGCGGCGCTGACGGCGCTGTTCGTCGGCGTCGGCTATCTCGTCGGCGGCGCGACAGGCATGGCCATCGCGCTCGGCGTCGCGGTCGCCATGAACGCGTTCGCTTACTGGAACGCCGACAAGATCGTGCTGGCGCAATACGGCGCCCAGCCGGTGGATGAGAACCACCCTTCGCCGCTGGTGCGCACCTACGTGGCGGACACGCTCGCGCTGGCCGACCGCGCCGGCATGCCGCCCCCGCGCATCCTGATCATCGAGAGCGACCAGCCCAACGCCTTCGCCACCGGCCGCGACCCTGCGCACGCCGCGGTGTGCGCCACCACCGGCCTCCTGCGCATGCTCGACCGCGACGAGATCCGCGGCGTCATGGCGCATGAACTGGCGCACGTGCAGAACCGCGATACTCTCACCATGACCGTCACCGCCACCATCGCGGGCGCGGTGGCCATGCTGGCGAACTTCGCCTTCTTCCTGTCCCCGCGGGACCAGAACGGCCAGTCCAACCCCATCGCCGGCATCCTCATCATGCTGCTGGCGCCGCTGGCGGCGTCGGTGGTGCAGATGGCCATCAGCCGGTCGCGCGAGTACGAGGCCGACCGCGTCGGCGCCGCCATCGCCGGCGATCCCCGGGCGCTGGCCCGCGCGCTCGAGAAGATCGAGCAATTCGCCCATGGCCGCATGAACGTGGGCGCCGAGCGCAACCCCGCCACAGCGCACCTGTTCATCATCAATCCGCTGTCAGGCCGCGGCGCCGACAACCTGTTCTCCACCCACCCGGCCACGCGCAATCGCATCGCCAAGCTTTACGAGATGGCCGGCGGCATCCCGGACGCCGAGGCCCGCGCGCCGCTGGCCATGACGCCCGGTTCGCCCGAGGTGCGGGGCCCTTGGGGTGAACGGCCGCGAGGGCCGTGGGGGTGAGCAATCCCGGCATCACCGGCGCCCGCCGCGCCGCCGCGGTCCTTGTCGCCGAAGTGCTCGACCACGGGCGCACGCTCGACGATGCGCTCGCCGGCGCCAAGAGTTTCACCGCGCTGGAAGGCCGTGACCGCGCCTTCGCGCGCGCCATCGCCAGCACCACGCTGCGGCGCCTGGGCGGGGTGGACGCCGTGCTGCAGCGCTTCCTGCAGCGGCCCCTGCCGGACTCAGCTGCGCTGGCGCGCGCCATACTGCGCACGGGTGCGGCGCAGCTGCTGGCCATGGGCTCCCCGCCGCACGCGGTGGTCTCCGAGGCGGTGGCGGTGGCCCACGCGGCCCGCAACGCCGCGCCCTATGCCGGGCTTATCAACGCCGTGCTGCGCCGGGTGGACCGCGAGGGCCGCGATATCTTCACCGCGCTGGCGCCGGGCGCGGACCTGCCAGACTGGCTCTACGCCCGCTGGCGCGCCGCCTACGGCGATGCGGACGCCGCCGCCATCGCGCGGGCGCTCCGCGCCGAACCGCCGCTCGACATTACGCCCAAGTCCAACCCCGATGGCTGGGCCGCGCGTCTGGGCGGCAGGGTGATCGACGGGCGCACCGTGCGGCTGGACAGCGGCGGCGATGTTGCCGCGCTGCCCGGCTTCGCGGAAGGCGCCTGGTGGGTGCAGGATGCCGCGGCCTCCGCGCCCGTGGGCCTGCTGGGCGACGTGAGCGGCCTCACGGTGGCCGACCTCTGCGCCGCCCCGGGCGGCAAGACGCTGCAACTGGCCAACGCGGGCGCCCACGTCACCGCCGTCGACATCTCCGGCGCGCGGCTGGTGCGGGTGCGGGAGAACCTGGCGCGCACGGCGCTGCACGCGGACCTGGTCGAGGCCGACGCCCTCGACTGGGCGCCGGAAACGCCTTTCGACGTGGTGCTGGTGGACGCGCCTTGTTCCGCTACCGGCACGCTGCGACGCCACCCAGACGTGGCGTGGCTGCGCCGGCCCACCGATATCGCCGCCCTGACGGGCACCCAGGCGGCGTTGCTGGACCGCGCGGTGGCGCTCACCCGTCCCGGCGGCCGCATTCTCTATGTGGTCTGCTCCCTGGAGCCCGAAGAGGGCCCCGGCGCCGTCGACGCCGCCCTCGCCCGTCATCCCGGCGCGATTGCGCCGACGAACGCGGTGCTGCACACCACCCCCGCAAGCCGCCCCGACGAGGGCGGCATGGACGGGTTCTACGTCCGGGTGCTCACCCGGCTGTAGCGCCTCCCTGCGGGACACCCATGAGCGCACCCGATCCTGACGACGCGCCCTTCGATGCGGCCGATCCCACCCGCCCGGCCCGCGCACCGAGGCCGCGCGACGCCGCCACCCTGATCCTCGTGCGCAAGACCCGTGGGGAAGACACCATCCTCATGGGCCAGCGCGCCCGCGGCCACGTGTTCATGCCCGACAAGTGGGTGTTTCCCGGGGGCGCCGTGGACCGGTCCGACGCCATCGCGTCGGCCGCCACCGAACTGCGGCCCGAGGTGGCCGACAAACTCCTGCTGGAGAACAGCCGCCGCCCGCCCCGCGCCTATGCGCTGGCCGCCGTCCGCGAGACCTTTGAGGAAACCGGGCTGGTGGTGGGCCGTCCGGGCGCCCCGGCGGGCAAGCCGGCGCCCGGCTGGGCCACGTTCGCCGCCTGCGACGCCGCGCCGGAACTGGACAAGCTCGATTTCGTCTGCCGCGCCATCACCCCGCCCTACCGCCCCCGCCGGTTCGACGCCCGGTTCTTCTTCGCCGAGGCCGACGCCGTCCTGCTGGACGACCGCGCCCATTTCGCGGGCGGCGAACTGATGCACACGCGCTGGTTCACCATGGACGAGGCGCTGGCCCTCGATCTGCCCAACGTCACCCGCTTTGTGCTGGGCGAGGTGGCGGCCCGGCTGTCTGGCGCAACACTTGAAGGTCCACCGTTCCTGCGCTGGACCCGGGCCGGGCACCGGATGGACCGGCTCTGAAAGGCACAGATGTCCGACAACCGCTTCCCCGACGGGCTCATCCCGGCCGGCCTCGTGGCCCGGGCGGCGGCGGTGGCGCGCGGCGGGTTCTGGTTTGCCTGCGCCGTGGTGCTCTGGTCCACGCTGGCCGATACCGCGGGCCTCCAGGAGGGGCTGTGGGACAAGGGCCTGCACTTTACGGCGTTCTACGCGCTGGCGGTCATGGGCGCGGTGGCGTACCCGACGCTGCAGTTGCGCTGGATCGCCGCCGGACTGCTGGCGTTCGGATTCGGCATCGAGGCGCTGCAGAAGCTGCCGTTCGTGGCGCGCGACGCCTCCTGGGCCGATTTCTTCGCGGACGGGGCGGGCGTGGTGTTCGGGCTCGCGCCGATCGCCCTCGACCGCCTGCGCCGCCACCTGCTCTAGCCGCCGCGGGTTGACACCCGCCGGGCCGCCAGTATGGTCCGCGCCTTCCTTTTCAAGGTCCTTTCCGCCATGGCCAAGCCGACCACCATCAAGATCCGCCTGAACTCGTCCGCCGGGACGGGCTTCTTCTACGTGGCGAAAAAGAACCCGCGCACGAAGACCGAGAAGCTGAAGTTCAAGAAGTACGATCCGGTCGTGCGCAAGCACGTGGAGTTCGTCGAAGGCAAGATCAAGTAGGCGCTGCGCCGCGCTTCGCGGACACGACCGCGGGCCTTGTGGCCCGTCTCTTTTTCAACCCAGGTTCAGACCGGTGCGCGCCTGACGGCGCGCAGACTGTTCGTCAGCGGGTCAGCCCTGGCCGGACGAAGACAGAGTCCAGAACGCGCCCATGACGATGGCGGCGGCCGCGGTGGACACCAGCAGGATCACCAGGACGTGCCAGCCCGGGCGGCCGCCCCGCGCTTCCACGGGCGTCAGTTCGACGTGGTCATCGACATGTTTCATGGCCGTCACTCCTGCAACGGCCAGTCAATGCCCGGGAGCGCGCGGGGGTTCCCTCACCCCGCTCAGGACTGCCCCGCGTTGTGCTTGGCGATCGTCGCCATCGCCGCGCCGACCGCGGCCTTCATGTATTCCTCGGCGTGGCCCGTGGCCCAGTCGAAGCTCTGCCGGCGCTGGTCGTTCATGCCGTTGATCGCCGGCGTCACGTGGCGGCGCCAGAGCTCGTAGCTCTGCTTGGTTTTGTCGAAGCTCGCCCAGTTATGGGCGAGCTGTAGGAACACGCCGAAGTCGCCCTGCTTGGCCCGCAGGCGCCTGATCTGGGCGATGGCGTCGTCCGGCGTGCCGATCACGGCGATGCCATCCTCCACCATGTTGTGCACCGGATCGCCGTCGCGCTGCACCGCCTGGCCGGCGGGGCTGATGCGCGCAAAGTAATCGCGCCAGGCGTGGATGCCGTGCTGCACGTTGGCGAAAGCCTCCTCGCGCGTCGGCGCGATGTGCACGGGACCGACGAGACGCAGGCGCGATGGATCCATGGTCTTGCCGTGGGCGGCGGCGGTCTCGTTGGCGATCTTCCAGTTGATGCCCAGCGCGTCGTAGCCGCCCGCCTGTGTGGCCGCCACGCACAACATGCCGAAACCATGCTTGCCCGCGAGCTTGCCGCCGGACGGCGTCACCGACGAGGCCACCGCGATCTCCGGATGCGGCCACGTGTAGGGCTTGAGCTGACAGGTGGCGTCGTTGAGCGTGAACCAGTCGGTCTTCATCGTCACGCGCTCGCCCTTGAACAGGCGCACGATCACCTCCACCGCCTCCACCATGCGATCGCGCTGCGTGGCGGGGTCGATGCCCATCTGGAACGCGTCCGATGGCAAGAGGCCCGGGCCCACGCCGAACATCACGCGCCCGCGCGTCTGGTGATCGAGTTGCAGGATGCGGTTCGCAGCGGTGAGCGGGTGGTGATACGGCAGCGACACCACGCCGGTGCCGAGACGGATCGTCTTCGTGCGTTCGGCGGCGGCGGCGATGAACAATTCGGGGCTCGCGATGATCTCGAAGCCGGCGGAGTGGTGCTCGCCCACCCACGCTTCCTCGTAACCCAGGCGATCGAGGTGTTCGATCAGTTCAAGATCGCGCTGGAGGCACAGCGTGGGATCTTCGTCGATGGGATGAAACGGCGCGAGGAAGATGCCGTCCTTCAGGCGCATGCTCATGGGATCTCCGTTACGCCGGCTTTGGCCGGCCCGTTCGTGTGGAGGAAGAAGTATGCCGGCTGGCAGCCGGCGGTACGGCGCTCAAGCCATCGCCTCCGCAAAGATCGCCTTCGCGGCTGCGTAGTCGGCCTTGCCGTTCGGCGCGCGCGGTGTGACCGCCGACAGGACCAGCCGCTTCGGCGCCTTGTAGTGCGCAAGCCTGTCGCGCACGTGCGCGATGATGTCGGCCTCGCTCGCGCTGGCGCCGTCGACGAGACTGGCGACCGCCGCCACCGTCTGCCCGAAGCGCGGATCGGCCACGCCGAAGACAAGCGCGTCATGGACGGCGGGGTGCGTCTTCATCGCCTCCTCCACCTCCTCGGGATAAATCTTCTCGCCGGCGGAGTTGATGCAGTGGCTGCCGCGACCCAGAAGGCGGATCGATCCGTCCGCCGCCACCGTCGCATGATCGCCGCTGATGATGTGGCGCTCGCCGTCGATCATCACGTAGACTTTCGCCGTACGCTCGGGGTCCTTGTAGTAGCCGAGCGGGAGGTTGCCGAACTTCGCCACGCGCCCCACCTCGCCACTGCCCGGCGTCACTTCCGTCATGTCGTCGCGCAGCACCTTCGTGGAGACCACGTCGAAACGCGCCTCCGCAGGCGGCAGGTCGCGCGTCACGATGGAGATGCCGAGGCCGGTGCCTTCCGAGGCGCCGAAACTGTCGGCCAGGATGGCGTCCGGCATGAACTCAAGCAGGCCCGCCTTCACGTCCGGGCTCCACATCATGCCGCTGGACAGCATCGAGATCACGCTGGTGACGTCGTACCTGCCGCGGGTGGCGCGCAGCACGTCGAGCAGCGGACGCGCAAACGCGTCGCCCACGATGATGACGCCGCCGGCCTTGTGTTGCGCGATCGCGGCGATCACGGCTTCCGGATCGAACGACGCTGCGCGCGTCACCATCACCGCGCCGCCGCGCGTCAGCGTCGTCACCGCGCTGAACAGGCCCGTGCCGTGCATCAGGGGCGGCGCCACGAACACCGGATGCCGCCCGATACCGGCCCTGATCTGCGCCATCAGCGCATCGAGATCCGCGGGGGGCTCCAGACCGAACGCCGGCGCACGGCCTGCGGCGTTGGCGCCCCAGAAGGCGTGCGACGGCCACATCACGCCCTTCGGCAGTCCCGTGGTGCCGCCGGTGTAGAGCAGGAAGATGTCGTCGGGGTCGCGAGCGATGCCGAGGGGCGCGCCGTCGCCGGCGACGAGATCATCGAACGCGTGCGCGCCCGCAATGGCGCCGCCGCCGGTCTGCACCCAGACCTTCACGCCGGGGGCGCGCGGCATGAGCGCTGCGGCCTGTTCGGCGAACTCACCCCCGAAGACCACGCACGCGGCGTCGGAGTTGTCGAAGATGTAGAGAAGCTCTTCGCCGCCGTAGCGGTAGTTCACGTTCACATGCGCGAGGCGGCCCTTGAACGTGGCGACGAGCGCTTCGACGTACTCGGGACAATTGCGCATGTAGAGCGCGACCTTGTCGCCGCTTTGCAGCCCTGCGGCCCGCAGCGCCCGCGCGAACGCATTGGCGCGCCGGTCTAGGGCGCCCCAGCCCGTGATCTCGCCGTCGCAGATGATCGCCGGATCGTCGGGGGCGACCGTGGCCGCCACCATGTCCAGCACGTCGCCCAGATTGACGCTCACGCCGCCTCCCGTTGTTCTTTTGCCGCAACCTTGGCAGGGTCTTTCCAAAACGCAAAGAGGAGGATGCCATGCGCGCTGCGGTGTTCAGGGAGATGGGCCGCCCGCTTGTGGTGGAGACGCTCGATGCGCCGACACCGGGGCCCCGCGATCTCATCCTCAAGGTGCGCGCGTGCGGCATCTGCGGTTCCGACCTTCACATGACGGAAAGCAGCTCGATGATGCCTTTGCCGTCCGGCAGCGTGATGGGGCATGAATTCGCCGGCGAAGTGGTGGGTTTCGGCACGGGCCTTGCCGGTCTCTGGAAGGAAGGCGACCGCGTCGCGGGCTTTCCGTATCTCTGCTGCGGCGATGCTTCTCCCTGCGTCAACACGGGCCTCGGCGGCTCCTGCAGCAAGGGGCTGACCATCGGCCTCGGCCAGAGCCACGGGGCCTATGCGGAATTCGTGCGCATCAGCGCCAACGGCGCCTATCGCCTGCCTGATGTCGTTTCCTTTGAGGAAGGCGCCATGGTGGAGCCGCTGGCGGTGGGCCTGCACGCGGTGGACATGGGCCGTGTGACGCGCGGCGACACCGTGCTTGTGATCGGCGCGGGGCCCGTAGGTCTCGCGGTGGCGCTGTGGGCGCGGTTCTCCGGCGCGCGCCACATCATCGTCTCCGAGCGCGCGCCCGCGCGCATCGCCATGGCCGCCACCTTCGGCGCCACCGACGTGATCGACCCCGACCAGCCGTTGGCTTCGCAGGTGGAGAAAATCGCAGGCAAGGGCCCGGACGTGATCTTCGAATGCGTTGGCAACCCGGGCATGCTGAACGAGGCGATGCTGGCGGCGCCGCGGCGCGCGCGCATCGTCGTGGCCGGCGTCTGCCAGGGCATGGACGCGATCATGCCGCTGGTGGGGATCATGAAGGAACTGAACGTGCAGTTCGTGCTGGGCTACACCCCGGCGGACTTCGACTTCGTCATCGAGATGATCGCCAAGGACCGCATCGATCCCCTGCCCATGATCACCGACCGCATCGCGCTCGATGCGCTGCCGGCGGCGTTCGAGGCGCTGCGCAAGCCGAGCACGCAGTGCAAGGTGATGGTGGGATTCTGAGATGCCCCTCTCCATCGCCGCCTGGAACGTCAACTCCATCAACGCCCGCCTGCCCACGGCGCTTGCCGTCCTGAAGGCGGTCGACGCCGACGTGGTGTGCCTCCAGGAACTGAAGTGCGAGGACGCCCGCTTCCCCACCGCCGAGATCGAGGACGCGGGCTACAACGTCGCCACGCACGGACAGAAGACCTACAACGGCGTGGCCATCCTCTCGAAGCACCGCATCGAGGACGTCGCGCGAGGCCTGCCGGGCATGGAAGGCGATGAGCAGGCCCGCTGGATCGAGGCGGTGATCGCCGCGCCGGGGGGCGTCATGCGCGTGGCCTCGCTGTATGCGCCCAACGGCAATCCGCCGGGCACCGAAAAGACCGTCTACAAACACCGCTTCATGGATGCGCTGACCGCGCACGCGCAGGCGCGCCTGGCGCTGGAGGAGCCCTACGTGATCGCCGGCGACTACAACATCATTCCCCGCGACGTGGACTGCCAGGATCCCCGCGCGTGGGCGGGCGATGCGCTGATCCTTCCCGAAAGCCGCGCGAAGTACCGCGCACTCGCCAACCTCGGCTACGCCGACGCCTACATGCAGATGGACGGCGCCCCCCACCAGTACACCTTCTGGGACTATCAGGCCGGCGCCTGGAACAAGAACAACGGCATCCGCATCGACCACCTCATGTGCAGCCCGCAGGCCGCCGACCGGCTGGAGCGCGTGACCATCCACCGCGATGCGCGCGGCATGGAGAAGCCCAGCGACCACGTCCCCATCATCGCCAGCTTCAGGATGCCCGGATGATCAAGCTCACCTTCTGCCTCCACCGGCTGTCCCACCTGTCGCGCCTCGAGTTCCAGACCTACTGGCGCGAAACGCACGCGCCGCTGGTGAAATCGGTCGAACAGCACCTGCGCGTGCGCCGCTACGTCCAGCTGCACGCGATGCCGGAGGAAATGGAGGGCGACCTGCGCCGCGCGCGGGGCGGTCCCGGCGGTTACGACGGCGTCGCCGAACTCTGGTGGGACGGCCCGGAGGACCTTGCCCACATCGCCAGCGATCCCGATGCGATCGCAGCCGGCCGCACGCTGCTGGAAGACGAGAAACGGTTCATCGATCTCTCCCGCTCGCCGCTGTTCTGGGGCGTGGAGCACACGATCATCTGAGCGCCGGCATCTGACCACGGCGGCCTTGCGCTCACACGCCCGGGCGCTGGCGCCCGACAAGCGGCGCGATTTCCGCCGTCAGCACCGCATCCATCAGGCGCAGCACGCCTGCAAGGTCATCGACGATGCGGCGCGCGCGGGCGGGATCGGCCAGCGGCTTGAACATGTCCCCGATCTCGAAGCGGTCCGGGCTCTCCAGTGCAATGAGCAGATCGCCCTCCGTGAACGCACAGCGCAGGTTCTTGCCCCGATACGCCGTCTCCAGCGCAATGAGGCGCTCCATGAACACCGGATGCACGAGATAGCGCGCCTCCACCTGGTCGTTGGAGTACACCTCGAACGCGCGCTCGAACGTGGAGTCTCCGAGGCCGACGCGCTTGAGATCGCCCATGCCGCGCAGCGCGTTGAAGACGCCGGCGTCACGGCGCACGATGGTGACGCCGAGAAAATCCTTCGGAAACGCGATGCGGATCATCTGGCCGCGGAACACGGTGACGTAGGTGGTCTTGCCGTCCTTGTCGCGCCGCTGGTCCTCCAGCACGGCTTCGCACAGGTCGAAGGCGCAGCCCTGGCGCTCGCCGTGGAAGAAATCCTCGAAGCGCGACCGGTCGAAGGACGGCAGCAGGTCCAGCTTGCGGAAGCGCGGCATCGATGCGGGCGCAGGCCCGCCGTGCGCGTAGGTGACGCCGACGGCGGCGCTGATGGCGTCGAGCGCGGCGGCCTTCATCCGCGCGCCCACCGCCTGCAGCGGCATGTACGCCAGCGTGTAAGCGACGATGAGCCCCATCCCGCCCGCGATGAGGCCCGCCGCAGTTTCTGCGAAGCCGAACCCCACGCCAAGCCCCAGCGCCAGCGCCAGCGGCGCGCCGATGGACAGCCGCCTGCGGAACGTCGCCACGCCCTTCAGGCGATCGGCCTCCCCCGCCGCAAACAGCGGCGCGATATGGTGCGTGTAGAGCGTATCGAACTGCGCGTCGTCCATGTGCGCGAGGTCGAGGGCTTCCAGGCTCAAGCGCGCGTCTCCCAGAGCAGCCAGACGGCGGTCACGCAGATGCCGATGGCGAGACCGCGGCGCACGCGCACGCCCCCCGCAGACGCCGCGTACTGCGTGAATCGCGCCGCCGCCAGCACCACCGCGGTGTGCACTGCGATGCTGACGAGGATGTGCGCGCTGCCGAGGAGCAGCGCCTGTCGCTCGAACGATCCATGCTCCGGCTTGATAAACCCCGGCAGGAGGGTGACGTAGAATACCGCCGCCTTCGGGTTGAGCAGGTTGACCGAGAGGCCGCGCCAGAAGGGTGTGGCGACCCCGACAGGTGCGGGATCGCCGCCGGCGCCGCGCCACGCCTCGATCCCGAGCCACGCGAGATAGAGAACGCCCGCGATGCGCAGGGCGCCGTACACGCCCGGCATCGCCGCCACCATGCTGGCGACGCCGGCGACAGAGGCCAGCATGTAGACCATGAGGCCTGCGGTGACGCCGGCCACCGCGCCCATGCCCGCGCTGCGCCCGTGCGATGCAGTGAGCGCGGCGAGATAGGCCATGTTCGGCCCGGGCGTGAGCTCCACAAACGTGACGGCGAGCAGGAAAGGGACGAGCGCGTCCGGGTCGACGGGCCAGAGATCGTGCGGGATCATGGGCGGCGCAACGCGGCGGCGCCTAGGCGAACGGGTTGTTGCGGCAGCCGGCCCAGATCGTGAGGTTGAGCTTGCGGGCGCGCGCGGCGGGCGCGATGTCGGCCCACCGTGCAGCGCGCGCGAGGCCCGCGTCGCCATCGGCCACCACGTGATCGCCGAAGAGTACGTACTGGACGCCGCCCACTTCCACGCCGTGGCCGGTGGCGTAGATTGCGGCCACATCGGCGCGGGCGGAGCGGCGCGAAAAGTCCGCGAGTTCGATGGCGAGCAAGGCCCGCGACGCGTTGGCGACCAGCCGCGTTTCGAACTGTGCGCCGGCGAACGCGCGTTCGATCCGCGCACCGTCCGTGGCCGCGCCCGGCAGCGACGCCGCCGCATCGGAGGCCGAATAGTCGGAGAAGATCAGCACCAGCGCGACGCGGCGCTCGCGCGCCTGCGGCGCAAATCGCCATTCCGGCGCCCGTTCGACGTTCAGCGTCTCCACCGCCTGGAAGCCGTTGCTGAGGGTATAGGTGCGCTCGCGGATCTGCGCGCAGGCATTGTAGAAATCGAGCGAGGCGTCGCCCATCGTCTCGATCAGCGCCGTAGCGAAGGGATTGCCCGAGCCGTTCGGTCCATCGAGCGTTTCGCCGCCGCTGGCGGTCGCCCACATCTGCACCCGCGGGCCGGGCGCCTTTGCGTGGGCAAGTGTCGGGAGCGCAGCGAGGCCCGCTGCCAGCGTCCGTCGCGTGATCCGACGCATCGGCGCCCCCTCAGATATCCGCATACATGTGCGTTTCCGCCTGCGCGCCCGGATGTGTCACAGCGCCGAGGTGCGCGGGGCCCACCTGCTGCGCGTACTTCCAGAGCGCGCCGGAATTGTAGTTGGTCTGTCGGGGTTTCCAGGCTTTTTTGCGGTCCGCCAGCTCCGCGTCGCTGACCTCCAGATCAATGCGGCCCGCGCCTGCGTCGATGGCGATCATGTCGCCGTTGCGCACCAGCGCGATGGGGCCGCCCATCGCCGCCTCTGGGCCCACGTGACCGATGCAGAAACCGCGCGTGGCCCCGGAGAAGCGGCCGTCGGTGATCAGCGCCACCTTGTCGCCCATGCCCTGCCCGTAGAGCGCGGCGGTGGTGGACAGCATTTCGCGCATGCCGGGGCCGCCGCGCGGGCCCTCGTAGCGGATGACCAGCACCTCGCCTTCCTTGTAGTCCCGGTTCGACACCGCCGCGAAACACGCGTCCTCGCCGTCGAACACGCGCGCAGGACCGCGGAACGACACGGAGGGCAGGCCCGCGATCTTCACGATGGCGCCGTCCGGCGCGAGCGTGCCCCAGAGGCCCACGACGCCGCCGTCCGCGGTGAGCGGATTGCTCATGGAGCGGATCACGTCCTGGTCGGCGCGCAGGGCGACGCCTTCCAGGTTCTCGCGCAGGGTCTTTCCCGTCACCGTCATCACGTCGCCGTGCAGAAGGCCTGCGTCGAGCAGCACGCGCAGCAGCGCGGGCACGCCGCCCGCCTCGCCCATGTGCTTGGCCACGTACTTGCCGCCGGGCTGCAGATCCACAAGCCACGGCGTGCGCCTGAACACCTCCGCCATGTCCTTCAGCGTAAACGACACGCCCGCCTCGTGCGCCATCGCCGGCAGGTGCAGGCCGCCGTTGGTGGAGCCGCCCGTGGCCGCCACCACGATGGCCGCGTTCTCGAACGCCTCGCGCGTGCAGATGTCGCGCGGGCGGATGTTCTTCTCGATGAGATCGACCACCGCGCGCCCGCTCGCCTCGGCGTAGGCATCGCGGCTTTCGTAGACCGCGGGCAGCGCGCCCGACAGCGGCAGCGCCAATCCGATCGCCTCGGCCACGCACGCCATCGTGTTGGCGGTGTACTGGCCCCCGCACGCGCCATCGCCGGGGCACGCGTGCTGTTCGAGATCGCAGAGGTCCTCCAGCGACATCTTGCCGGCCGCGTGCGCGCCCACGCCCTCGAAGAGGTCGCGCACGTTCACTTCCTTCCCGCGCCACACGCCGGGCAGGATGGAGCCGCCGTAGAGAAACACGCTCGGCACGTTGAGCCGCAGCATCGCCATCATCATGCCCGGCAGCGACTTGTCGCAGCCGGCGAGGCCGACCAGCCCATCGTACGCATGGCCGCGGATGGAGAGTTCGACAGAGTCCGCGATCACCTCGCGCGAAGCGAGCGAGGAGCGCATGCCCTCGTGGCCCATCGCGATGCCGTCGGTGACGGTGATGGTGCAGAACTCGCGCGGCGTGGCGCCGGCGGCTTTCACCCCGGCCGACACCGCGTGCGCTTGGCGCATCAGCGCGGTGTTGCAGGGGGCCGCCTCGTTCCAGCAGGAGGCGACGCCCACGAACGGCTGCTCGATCTCCTTCGTGCCCAGCCCCATGGCATAGAGATAGGACCGGTGCGGCGCCCGCTCCGGCCCCACGGTGGTGTGGCGGGAGGGCAGTTTCGACTTGTCCCAGCGTCTGGTCATGGCGTGTCTGCCTTCGTTTGGATCACGTCGCCGCCTTCAGCCGCGCCAGGGCGGCGGCGAGCTTGAGGGCGGCGGCTTCGGTTTCGGCGAGGCGCTCGCGTTGCTCCTCCACCACCTCGTCGGGCGCGCGTTCGATGAACTGCGGGTTGGCGAGCTTGGCGCGGGTCTTTTCTGCTTCGCCGTTCAACCGCGCGATCTCCTTGCCCAGCCGCACGATCTCGGCGTCGAAGTCGACGACGCCTTCGAGCGGCAGCGCCACGGTGGCTTCGTCGAGCACGAACGTCACCGAGCCCATGGGCGGCGCTTCGGCGCTGGTGGAGTATTCGAGCCGCGCGAGGCGGTCGATCAGGTCCTGGTAGCGTTCCAGCCGTGCGGCGGTGGCGGGTTCTGCACCCACCAGCAGCAACGGGATGCGCACTGCGGGCGGCACGTTCATCTCCGAACGCAGCGCGCGCGTCTCCGAAACGAGCCGGATGATCCAGTCGATCTCGGCGTCGGCGTGCGCGTCGATGAGCGTGGCCGGCAGCTCCGGCCACGGGTGCGAGACGAGCAGCGACGCGCGCCGCGGCCCCGTCTCCGACAGCCGCTCCCACAGCTCCTCCGTCATGAACGGCATGAACGGATGCAGCAGCATGAGGATGCGATCAAGCACCCATGCCGCAGTGCGCCGCGTCTCGATCTTCGGCGCGTCCTCCTCCCCGTTCAGCAACGGCTTCACGAGTTCGAGGTACCAGTCGCAGAACACGTTCCAGACGAAGCGGTAGAGCGCGTTGGCCGCTTCGTTGAAGCGGAAGGCGGCGATCTCGCGGGTGACGATCTCGGCGGTGCGCGCGGTCTCGCCGACGATCCAGCGGTTCACCGTTTCCTTGGGCGTGGCGGGATCGAACGGCTCCCACCACGCGCACTCGTTCATCTGGCAGAAGCGCGCGGCGTTCCACAGCTTGGTGCCGAAGTTGCGGTAGCCCTCGATGCGCGGCTCGGCGAGCTTGATGTCGCGGCCCTGCGCGGCCATCGCCGCCAGCGTGAAGCGCAGCGCATCGGCGCCGAACTTGTCCACCAGCGTAAGCGGATCGAGCACGTTGCCCTTGGACTTCGACATCTTGGCGCCCGATGCGTCGCGCACCAAGGCATGGATGTAGACGTCCCTGAACGGCACATCCTTCATGAAGTGCAGGCCGAGCATCATCATCCGCGCGACCCAGAAGAAGATGATGTCGAACGCCGTGACGAGCGTGGCAGTGGGGTAGAACTTATTCAGCTCGGCCGTTTCGGCGGGCCAGCCCAGCGTGGAGAACGGCCACAGGCCCGAAGAGAACCACGTGTCGAGGACGTCCTCGTCCTGGCGCAGCGTCTGCGCCCTGCCGTAGTGCTTTTTCGCCGCCGCGTTCGCCGCCGCCTCGGTCTCTTCCACGAAGATCACGCCGTCCGGCCCATACCACGCAGGAATGCGGTGGCCCCACCACAGCTGGCGCGACACGCACCACGGCTCGATGTTGCGCATCCACTCGTAGTAGGTTTTCTCCCACTGCTTCGGCGTGAAGACCGTCTTGCCGTCCTCCACCGCCTTGATCGCCGGGATCGCCATCTTCGGCGCGTCCACGTACCACTGGTCGGTCAGCATCGGCTCGATGACGACGCCGGAGCGGTCGCCCATCGGCTGGGTGATCTTCTTGTCCTCGACGCGATCGAGCAGGCCCAGCGCCTCGATGTCGGCGACGATCAGCCGGCGCGCCTCGAACCGGTCGAGGCCGCGGTACTTTTCGGGCACGAAGTCCGCATCGACCATGCGGCCGCGGGTGTCCATCAGCGCATAGAGCGGCAGGTTGTGGCGGCGGGCCACGTGATAGTCGTTGAAGTCATGGGCGCCGGTGATCTTCACCGCGCCCGATCCGAAATCGGGATCGGGATACTCGTCGGTGATGATCGGGATGAAGCGGTCCGCCAACGGCAGCTTCACCATCTTGCCGACGATGGAGGCGTAACGTTTGTCGGACGGGTGCACCGCCACGGCGCCGTCGCCCAGCATGGTCTCCGGCCGCGTGGTGGCGATGGATATGTAGTCGCGCGTTTCCCAGGCGGTGGCGGCGCCATTGGCGTCGTGTTCGATGGGGAACTGGTAGGTCTCACCGTCCGCCAGCGGATAGCGGAAGTGCCAGAAATGGCCGTTGACGTCGGTGTTGACCACTTCGAGATCGGAGATCGCGGTCTCGAACTGCGGATCCCAGTTCACCAGCCGCTTGTCGCGATAGATCAGCCCTTCCTTGTGCAGCTGCACGAACACCTTGCGGACGGCGGCCGACAGCCCCTCGTCCATGGTGAAGCGTTCGCGGCTCCAGTCCGCCGAACAGCCGAGGCGCTTCAGCTGCTTGAGGATCTGCCCGCCGGACTGGTCCTTCCATTGCCAGACGCGCTGCACGAACTCCTCGCGCCCGAGCGTGCGCCGGTCTGCGTTGCCGTCCTGTGCGAGCTGGCGCTCCACCACCATCTGCGTGGCGATGCCGGCGTGGTCGAGACCGGGCTGCCACAGCACCGCCTTGCCGCGCATCCGCTCAAACCGGATGAGGACGTCCTGCAGGGTGTTGTTGAGCGCGTGGCCGATGTGCAGCGTGCCGGTGACGTTCGGCGGCGGGATGACGATGCAATAGGGTTCGGCGCCGGGGGTGGCGACGGGGGCGAACGCATTGGCGCGTTCCCAAAGGACGGCGATGCGCTCTTCGGCGGCCTTGGGATCGAATGTCGTGTCGAGCATGGCGCAGTGATAGCGTTCGCTGCGCCGCAGCGCGACCCCCTTGGCGGGCCGGCGCGGAAACTAGCGCGCCAGCCGGGAGATCCGGTCCAGCTCCGCCTCGACCTTGGATTCCACGAT
>JAIYAO010000054.1 GCA_027488965.1 Alphaproteobacteria bacterium | reverse complement strand
GGGTTGATGCCGAACTGCACGTTCGACCCGCCGGTATCGACGCCGATCTCGCGCAGGCACGCGATCGAGGCGTCGCGCATGATCTGGTATTCCTTGTCGGTCAGCGTCAGCGCCGGCGCCACGGTGATTGAATCGCCCGTATGCACGCCCATCGGGTCAATGTTCTCGATGGAGCAGATGATGATGCAGTTGTCCGCCCGGTCGCGGACCACCTCCATCTCGTACTCCTTCCAGCCGATGACGCTTTCCTCCACCAGCACTTCGCCCACCGGGCTCATGGCGATGCCGCGCTCCACGATCTCGCGGAACTCCTCGATGTTGTAGGCGACGCCGCCGCCGAGGCCGCCCAGCGTGAACGACGGGCGGATGATCGATGGCAGGCCCACATAGTCGAGCGCGCCCACCGCCTCCTCGAGGGATTTCGCCACGCGTGACCGCGGGCTCTCCAGCCCGATCTTGTCCATGGCGTCGCGGAACTTCTGGCGGTCCTCGGCCTTTTCGATCACGTCGGCGCGCGCGCCGATCATCTCCACGTCGTACTTCGCAAACACGCCCGCATGCGCCAGCGACAGCGCGGTGTTGAGCGCCGTCTGGCCGCCCATGGTGGGCAGCACGGCGAAGCCGCCGGGGCACAGCGGCCGCTCGCGGGCGATGATCTTCTCCACCATCTCCGGGGTGATCGGCTCGATGTAGGTGGCGTCGGCGAGGCCCGGATCGGTCATGATGGTGGCGGGGTTGGAGTTCACGAGGACCACGCGGTAGCCCTCGCTCTTCAGCGCCTTCACCGCCTGCACGCCGGAATAGTCGAACTCGCACGCCTGGCCGATCACGATGGGCCCGGCGCCGATGATCAGGACGGTGTGCAGGTCGGTGCGTTTCGGCATGCGCGCGCTCATTTCCGCCTTCGGCGGCCCCGGAATCGATCCATGTCTGTGGATCGCGTGTGCCTAGCGGGGCGGGGGCTCCCGCGCAAGGCCGCAGGGGCGGGGGGCACCGCCCGCGGGCAGGACTGCGCGGCTTCAGGCCCGCGTGCATTTTGTTCCGCGCCTCAGGGCGTGCCGCTGCGCCTGTCCACACAAACGCCGCTTCGCCGCGGGGAGGCGCGCGGGCCTCCGGCCCGCAATCTTTGCCTTGTCCGTCAACGGAAACTCGATGCGGGCCGCAGGTCCGCGCGCCGCGACTTCCGCATAAATGCGCGCGTCCAATCCTACAGCACCGATCCTGTGTTAGATTGCACGCATCGCCTCCGCAGGGAGGGCAGTCGTGCACGGTGTTCAACGGCGCGGAGGCGATGCGGTTGAGCGTGAACAGCGCTGTGCAGACCCACAAGGGTGGGACGAACGCAGCGGGACCGGGGAGCGGTGTTTGAACGCCACCGCCCCGCACGCCGTCGGGGACCAGACCCTCGGGAGCAAATTCCCGAACGCTGGAGCCGGCGCACAACAGCCGCAGGGACGCGAGGCCAATCTCGCTTTCGGGCGTCCGCCAGGACGCCACCTTCGCGAGGCTGGCCTCGCGTCCCTCGCCCTCCGCTCTTTGCGCGGGCGCACGCGGACCCAGCACTGGGCGTCCGCGCACGCAGCGCATTCCCGCCCCTCAACCGCAGCCCGACAGGAGACCCAACGATGCCGCACACTCCCCTTCTCACCGCCGCCGAGCGTGCGCACATGGAGGCGCTCCGCGCCGCGCGCCGCGCCATCCGCGCCGGCGATCTCGTCACGGCCGAACGCTGGATGAAGCTGGCGGAACGGCACACCCGCGCCAATACGCATAGCTACCGCCAGCACGACAGGCGCGTGGCCGAGCGCGTGGTGCAGCGGGAAAACGCGCGCGCCTGGGCGCGGCGGCGCGCGGAAACAGGCGGCGCGTAAGGCGCGCCGGCGCATCCGTCCGTGAGCCCGGCGGCATCACGCTGCCATGACACAGCGCCCAGCCCTTCTCGCCGCCCTCCTCGCCGCCCTCCTTCTCGCCGCCTGCGCGGGCGGACCCGCGCCGCCGCCGGCGCCGGCGCCGCCCGCCATCGGCGCCTTCTACCACTATGTGCGGTCCAACCAGGACGGCACGGCGCCCGAGCAGATCTACCAGTACCGCGCGAGCGCGACGGCGCTCGAGGTCGGCAAGGAGGTGGAGCGCTGCACCAACGCCGCGTTCGTCACCGCCACGTTCGATCCCGCGCGCGGACAGGGCGCGGCCTTCGTGGGCGGGCGCCTGAAGCGCGATCTCGGCCAGGATCCGTTCGCGTGGCTCGACTACGACGCCGCCACGCGCACGCTGCATGCGCGCGTGCCGCCGGCGGGGATCGATGCGCGCGCGCCCATCGCAGGCGAGCCCTTCATCCTCTACGATTTCGACCTGGCCGATCTCAACGCGCGCTTCGCCGGCGCCGCAGCGCCGCGGGCGGACTTCCGCTTCGCCGTGAACCTCATCTGGCCGCCGGGCGGCCCAGACGGCGTGCTGCGCGATCTCGGCTGGGCGCACGCGCGCTTCGCGGGCGGCGAAACGCACCTCGGCCGCGCGGCGCTGCGCTTTGCGGTGACCGGCGGCGTCAACGGCTTGCTCTGGCTCGACGCCCGCGAAGGCCATGTGATCGAGGCGCGGTTCGCCGAACCCAATCACGAAGAGTACGCCGACTTCCGTCTCGTGCTGCAGCGCGTCACGCCCGACGGCGCCGGCGCGTGGCGCGCCATCCGCGCCGCGCACTGGGCCGGCTGCGACGCGCCGCCGTGAGCGCTAGCCCTTCACCTCCGCGATGCACGCGGCAAGGGCCGCCTCGATGTCGCCGGGCGTCTGGTCGGCCCACAGCGTCTTCGCGCTGGCGTAGGCGGCCTGGTAGGCTGGCGCGTCGGTGGTCTGCACCTCCACGGCGCGCAGGGTGATGAGGGCGGCGGCGCCGAAATCCTCGATGCTCATGCCCGCGGGCGGGGCGCCCTTGCCGAAGCCCTTGAAGGTGTCGAGGGCCGCAGCACAGGCCGCCGTGCGCTCCAGCGACAGCGGCGCGGGGCGCGCAGGCGCTGCCTCCTCCGCCGCGGCGGGCGCTGCCTCCGGCGCAGGCGCCTCGGCCTTCGGCCCGCACGCCGCAAGCCACATCCCCGCCGCCGCCATCATGATCGCTGCCCGCATGGTTCGCTCCTCCCGCTGTCGGGCGCCTTCTCTCACGGCGCGCAGAGTCGGGAAACGAAAAAGCCCCGCCGTCGCCGGCGGGGCTCAAGTCGGACTTTGGGGGGACGTAGGGATGAGGGTTGGTGGGTTGGGGGTCGGCGACAGCCGCTACATGCCGCGCGCGGCGCGGGACTGGTTCTCGGCGATGCGCTGCGGCGCCTCGGTGGGGTTCATCGCCACCTGGATGAAATCCGGGCCGGCGTTCTTCTCCGCCACGGTCACGACGGCACCGAGGGACGCCACGTACACCGGGCCTTCCACGCCTTCGTCGCGCAGGGCGCCGAGGATCGCCACGCTGCGCTCGGACACCGTGCGGCGCGTCTGCGCCTGCGCCACCTGGCCCGGATCGGCGGAGAGGTTGAACTCCACGGCGTCGCAGCCGGCGACATCACGGGCGGCGGCGGCGATCACGTCGCGCGCGTCGCCGTCGAGGCGCGAGACGCTGGGAGCGAAATACACGCGGAACGCCACAGGCGCACACGCATCGCCTTCCCCGGCCGCCGCGCGGGCCGGCGGCGCCGGCTGCGCCAGAACATTCTGCGCCACTGCGATGGAGGCTCCTCCGAGAGCCCCGATGGCGAGGGACGTGGCCATGACCTTATGAAACATGATCGTCTCCTGCAGCTGCGCCGCTTTGCCGTTCCGTTCACCCCCAAGAAACGGCCGGGCGCACGCGAGGTTCCTCAATTTTTGATGAACGGGCGCCTCGCCGGACTGAAAGGCCGGGCGCAAGCCGTTGGGCAGGCAGGTTTTTTCGTACGCCGGCGCACACTCATGGTTCGTTCACCCCCGCCCGGCAAACTGCCTCTACACCACTGGGGCCCCGTCATGACCACGCCGCGCGACACAGACTTCACCGGCCCGCAGAGCCGCTTCTGGCACGGCGGCCACATTGCGCGCACCGTGGCGCTCGACGCCTTCTCGCTGATGTTTCCCGCGGCGGAAGCATTTATGATCCGCGGCGCGCGCACCGCCCACGAACGCATCGAGGACCCCGCCCTGCGCCGCGCCATCGCCGGCTTCGTGCGCCAGGAAACCGCCCACGCGCGCCTGCACAGCGCCTACAACCACGCCATGGAAGGCCGCGGCTTCGATGCGCTGGGCCAGGAAGCCCGCAACGGCGAGACGATCGCGGCGTTCGACAAACACATCGGCACGCGCCGCCGGGTCGCCGCCAGCGCCGGCCTCGAACACTTCACCGCCCTCATCGCCAAACGCATGCTGGAAGACGAGCGCGTCCTCGCCGGCGCCGAGCCGCATTACCGCGACCTTTGGCTGTGGCACGCGCGCGAGGAGATCGAGCACAAAGCCGTGGCGTTCGATGTGCACGCGGCGCTGTTTCCGCGCGGCGCGTGGTTGTCGCGCACGCGGGCGATGGTGACGGCGCTGCTGCTGCTGCTCACGCTCTACTGGTGGAACGTCTGGCGCCTTGCGGGCGACGTCACCGAACAATCGCGCTGGCGCACCGTGGCGGGCGTCGCGTGGTTCGTGCTCGGTCCGGTGGGCCTCTTCCGCAGCATTGCCTGGCCGACACTCGCCTACTTCCGCCCAGGCTTTCACCCCGACGGATCAGGCGCCCGCGGTGGAGAGGCCACGCACCTCGGCAGCGGCGAGGATCGTCTTGGCGAACGTCCAGGCGCCGGTGGCTTCCAGATCGGCCATCGCGCCGCTTAGCATCGCCGCGCGCTCGGCGTTGGCGGCGATCCACGCGTCCACCGCCTGCAGGGCGAAGCCAGCGTCCGCGGTAGCGGGCGCCGCCCCGGCCTGGCGTGTCACCGCCTCGGCGATGAGGCGCTGGTCCTCGTAGAGTTCCTCCAGCGTGCGCCGCAGCGCCAGCCTGTCCCAGTGGCTGTCCAGCGTGAACGCCATCGCCGCGCCGCGCAGCCTGTCCAGCCCGAAGCGCGCCGCCACCGCCCGGAACACCCGCGCCGCCGGTCCCACGGGCCATCCCGACCGCTGGGCGAGATCGGCCACATCGAGCGCGGCCATGAACGGCGAGAGCATCGCCGTGTCGCGCGCGAGGTCTGCGGGCGCTCCGTCTGCCACGTAGCGTTCTGCGCGGGCTTCGGCGCGGGCGCGCTCCTGGTCGGTGAGCGTGAGCCAGATCTCGGCGCGCTGCGCCTCCACGGCGGGCCGGTAGGCGGCGATGGCGGCGGCCACATCTCCCCGGGCGCGTCCTCGGCGCACGAGATAGTACACCGCGCGGATCAGCGCGCGGCCCATCTCCTGGTGCAGCATCGTCTGCGTGGCGGCGGGCGCGATCACATCGAGCGCGTCGATGCGGGCGGCGTGCGCGTCGAAGTCGAACACGCAGCGCGCGATCTCGAAGGCCACGGCGATCTCCGGCGTGGAGGCGCGCACCGTCTCGCGCACCCGGTCCACGAACGTCGGCCCACCCATGTTGACGAGGTCGTCGGCAAGGCAGGTGGCGATGATCTCGCGGCGCAGGCGGTGCTTCAGCATCGCCTCGCGGAAGGCTGCAAGCTGCGGCGGGAAATAGCCCGCGAGCGTGCCCTCGAAGTGCGGATCGTCGGGCGCCGCGCTGGCCACCAGCGCATCGAAGGTGT
>JAIYAO010000071.1 GCA_027488965.1 Alphaproteobacteria bacterium | reverse complement strand
ATCCAGAGCCCCCGCCTCTACGCCACGTTCCTGCTGTGGCTGATGAGCGAACTCTGGGAGGAACTCCCCGAGGCCGGCGACCTCGACAAGCCCAAGATGGTGTTCTTCTTCGACGAGGCGCACCTCTTGTTCAATGACGCGCCGAAGGCGCTGCTGGACCGCATCGAGCAGGTGGCGCGGCTCATCCGCTCCAAGGGCGTGGGCATCTACTTCATCACGCAGTCGCCCACCGACATCCCCGACAACGTGCTGGCGCAGCTGGGCAACCGCGTGCAGCACGCGCTGCGCGCCTACACGCCGTCGGACCAGAAGGCCGTGCGCGCGGCCGCGCAGAGCTTCCGCGCCGCGCCCGGCGTCGACGTGGCCAAGGAAATCCAGGAACTCAACATCGGCGAGGCGCTGGTCTCCACCCTCGACGAGAAGGGTGCGCCGACGCCGGTGGCGCGCACCATGATCCGCCCGCCCGCCTCACGCGTGGGCCCGATCACGCCGGACGAACGCGCGAAGATTCTCGCGGCCAGCGAGATGGCGCTGAAGTACACCCAACCCGTCGACCGCGAGAGCGCCTACGAAATCCTCACCGGCCGCGCCGCAGAAAGCGTCGCCGCAGCGGAAGCCGAGAAGCTGAAGACGGCGGAAGAGAAGGCCGCCGAAGCCAAACGCCTTCAGGAGGAGAAGGCCGCCGCCACGAAGGCCAAGGAGGAGGCCAAGCGCATGGCGGCGCTGGAGAAGGAGCAGGTCGCCGCCGAGAAGCTCCGCCTCAAGGAAGAGGCGATCCGTGAACGCCAGCGCGAGCAGGACCGCGCCGTCCGCGTGCGCACCACGCGCCGCACCACCAGCGCCGTCACCCGCACCGCCGAACGCGTCGGCGGCAACGTGCTCTCCACCATCGGCCGCGAACTGGTGCGCGGGATCTTCGGCAACATGAAGAAGCGGCGGTAGGCGCCCGGGCCGCACCGAAGGAAAACCTCATGAGCCTCACATTCTACTTTGCCCCGATGTCCACGGCGAGCATTACACAGGCCGTGCTGGCCGAACTCCGTGTTCCGCACGAAACGGTGATGCTGGATATCGACGCAGGCGACACACGCCGCCCAGACTTCCTGAAAATCAATCCGAATGGTCGCGTGCCCACCATCGTGCACAATGGGGTGGCGATCTGGGAGTCTGCAGCGATCACGATGTACCTTGGCGAAACCTTCGGCGCGGACGCCGATCTATACCCCGCCCCGGGGCCTCGGAGAGGCGAGGCGATGAAGTGGATCGTCTGGAGCAATACAGTTCTGGCAGCGGCGGCTGGGCGTCTCTCGGCAACCCTGCAGCCGGGCGCCGATGGCGCCGTGCAGACTGGGTCTGTGGATTTTGTCGAACCTCGTCGCCGGAGCGACGAAGAACTGTCGCGTGCGCGCGCTGACGTCGTGGCCAGCCTCGCACTCCTTGACGACGCCCTCAGCGGAAAATCCTTCCTGCTCGACAGCTATAGCCTCGCAGACGCCCACGCGTCGGTGCTGGTGGGGTGGATCGAATTGATGGGCGTCGACCTGGCGCAACATGCGGGCGTCGCCAGGTGGCTGGCTCTCTGCAATGCGCGCCCCGCCATTGCAGCACTGGCGGACGACTAGAGTCGCGTGCTCCGGGAGGGTAGCTGGCTACTGCTCTCCACCATCGGCCGATAACTGGTGCGCGGGATCTTCGGCAACATGAAGAAGCGGCGGTAGGCGCCCGGCGGCCGTCGGGCCCTCGCCGCGCGTCCTGTCTCCGGGGCGCGACGCAGTCGCGCGCCAGGAGCCCACAAACACCGCTGCCTGAAAGACACCGCGACGGCCTGCCCCGACGGCCCACGCACCAGGCGTCTGGGCTCCGGGCGCGTTGCGTTCCGCAACGCCCCGGAGACAGGAGAAGCGCGCGCGGGAGGGTTTCGCTCGCCCCCGATATCGCTAATCATGCGCCCATGAATCTGCTCGCCCGCCTCCGCGCCGACCTCGCGCTCGTCGACGGTCTCAACCGCACGCTGAAAGCCTACAAGCCCGCCGAGGACGACCCGACGCTGAGCATCGGCAAGGACATCGAGCGCGTCGTCGATCTCCATCCGGACCGGCCCGCCATCCGCTTCGAAGGCGCGGAACTGACGTACCGGCAGTTCGATGCGCGTGCGAACGCCTACGCCCACTGGGCCATCGCGCAGGGCCTGAAGAAGGGCGATGCGGTCGCGCTCTACATGAGCAACCGGCCCGACTACGTGTGCGCCTGGATCGGGCTCGCCAAGATCGGCGTGGTGTCGGGCCTCATCAACACCAACCTCACCGGCGCCACGCTGGCGCATGCCGTCACCATCGCGGCGGCCGATCACATCCTTGTGTCCGGGGACCTCGCGGCGCCCGCCGTGGCGGTGGCGGCGACGCTGGCGAACACGCCGAAGGTGTGGGCGCTCGACGGCGCGGCGGAGGGGGCGGCGGACCTTGGGGCGGCGCTGGCGGCGCTGCCCGCGGCGCGCCCGGACGCGGCGTTGCGCGCGGCGGTGACGCTCGAGGATCTCGCCCTCTACGTCTACACCTCCGGCACCACGGGCGCGCCGAAGGCCGCACGCATGCTCAACCGGCGCGTGCTGGGCATGATGCGGGCGTTCATCGGCGGCGGCCGCGCCACGCAGAACGATCGCGTGTACGTGACGCTGCCGCTCTACCACGGCACCGGCGGGCTGTGCGGCGTGGGCTTTGCGCTCACCACCGGCGGCTGCCTCATCATCCGGCGCAAGTTCTCCGCCACGCACTTCTGGACGGAAGCCGCCAGCGAACGCGCCACCGTGTTCTTCTACATCGGGGAGCTGTGCCGCTACCTCGTGAACATGCCGCCCTCGCCGGCGGACCGCGCGCACGGCCTGCGCCTCGGCGTCGGCAACGGCCTGCGGCCGGAGGTGTGGGCGCGCTTCCAGGAGCGCTTCGGCGTGGCGAAGATGCTGGAGTTCTACGGCTCCACCGAAGGCAACGTGAGCCTGCTCAACTTCGACGGCAAGGTGGGCGCGGTGGGCCGCATCCCCGGCTGGCTGCAGAAGCGCATGAACGTGCGCGTGGTGAAGTTCGACGTGGAGGCCGAGCAGCCGGTGCGCGGGGCCGACGGCCTGTGCATCGTGGCCGGCGACGACGAGGTGGGCGAGGCGCTGGGCGAAGTGCGCACCGACGACGCGCGCTACCGCTTCGAAGGCTACAGCGGCGACCAGAAGCAGACCGAGCGCAAGGTGATGCGCGACGTGTTCGCCAAGGGCGACCTCTGGTTCCGCACCGGCGATCTCATGCGCCGCGACAGGGACGGCTATTTCTACTTCGTCGACCGCATCGGCGACACCTTCCGCTGGAAGGGCGAGAACGTCTCCACCAACGAGGTGGCCGACGTGCTCTCGCAGTCGGAGGCGGTGAAGGAGGCCAACGTCTACGGCGTGAAGGTGGGCGATCTGGACGGGCGCGCCGGCATGGCCGCGCTGATCCTCGCGCCCGGCGCCGATCTCGATGCGCTCTTCGCCTATGTGGTCAACGCGCTGCCCGCCTACGCGCGCCCGCTGTTCCTGCGCATCCAGCCCGAGATCGAGACCACCGGCACGTTCAAGTACCGCAAGCTCGACCTCGCTCGCGAAGGCTTCGATCCCGCCCAGACCGACGAGCCCCTCTGGTTCGACCACCCGGTGGAGAAACGCTACGTGCGCGTGACGCCGGAGCTCTGCGCGCAGATCAACGCGGGCGCGTTCAAGCTCTAGGGGCGCGGGACGATCAGGGCCGGGCGGCGCCGGAAGGCGTCACACGGTTTCCTTTTCCTTCGGCGCCGAGACGTCGCGCGCCCGGGCTTCGAACTTGGGCTTCGGCAGGAGCCGGAAGCGGCTCTGGCACCAGGCGAAGTCGATGCCGATATCCAGAAGCGCGTCGGAGCGCCCGCACGGGCATGCAAACTCCAGCACCGCCCAGACGCGATAGGTCTCGCCGGCGACGAGGGGCACGGGCTCTCCGGTGACGTGGTTCGGGGCGGCGTTGACGCACAAGACCAAATCGTCGTGGCCGACAGCATAGCTCATGGCTTCCCTCCCTTGAGGTGACGGGATGATACCCCCGGGTCGGCACGCGGCAAGCGCAGATGGGTGCTTCCAGGGCCCTTGCGCAAAAGGCGCAGGGTCCAACACCGCGCCGTCATTCCGCGGCGGCCGCAGGCCGAACCCGGAACCCAGGGGTGCAAACGTGACATCGCGCCCAGTCCCCTGGGTTCCGGATCACGCCGCCGGCGCGTCCGGAATGACGGATGTTTTCGGCGTGGAGTGCGCGGAAAGGCGCGTCTGCTTTTCACCGGACTCCGCCCGTCGACTCCCATCGCCGGACGGCCCAAATGGGCCGAGAGCAGTCTACTTGACAAATCCGATCGGCGGATAGATTTACGAGGTGGGAGAAAGCCCCCGCCGTCCGCGCCGAAAGGCGAGGTGAAGCTTTCGAAGAACACTGCCCCAGCCCCTTGTGACGCTGAACGGTAGCAACGCAGACTCTACCGAAAACTCAGCAAGCACTCCAAGGAGGCCCCTGATGGTGGCGGCTCAACGAAGCATTTCAGTTCTCTTATTGAAGTCTGAAGCGAAGCAGTATCGTCGAAAAATCCAACGAAGCGGCGTTGCGATATCTCATAGCGCAGCCCTTGAACACGTCGCAAAGCTCTATGGGTTTCACGACTGGAACACGGCATCTGCCGCGTTGGCCAAAAATAATTCTAGACTCTTTCTCGGCCAGCGGGTTTCGGGTCGATATCTCGGCCACGAATTCAAAGGCAATCTGTTAGGCCTGCATATGATTTCACCTGAAGAGACTCGGGTTGAGATTGAGTTTGACACGCCGATTGACGTTGTTCGCTTCAGCTCGTTTTCCGCAGTGAGCAAGCGGGTCCGCGGCACTGTTTGTCAGAACGGAGTATCCAACGCGAGAATATCGACCGGAGAAGCACATCTGGTCATTGATCAATTGCAGGCAAAGGCAGGTCGCACACGCAATGGCCAATGATCTTCTCTTCTCAAGTCTCGGCAATGCTGTACTTCTCGGCTGGCTTTGCATCCTCGCCACTCTCTTTCTCCGCAAAGAAACAAGAGTCGGCCGTCTGCTATACTTGGTCGGCGGGATGGTCATCCCAGCCGTCTTGGCGACGTTGCCTGTTTGGGATCTGGTGCTGCACAACAAGCCCACTACTGGCGACCTTTTCTCCCTTGCTGGGATCGAAACGCGGTTTTCCGATATCGACGTATTGTTCCTTCTCTACTTCGAAGCGCTTGCCTTCTCTCTGCTCGTCGGTGGACTGATCACCCAGGATAGAGAAGCTAAACGGATACCGCGCTCCATTGCGGCGATCGCCTTGCTTCTGATGTTCTTCAAGGGGCCCGTAGGCGCTGTGTTTTATGGCCTGGTAAGTTGGACAATTGTACAAGTTCGACAGCGGCCACCCCGGGCAACCAACAACGAGCGACTATGGTAGGGCACCTCAAGCGGTTCACTGAGATCGCAACGATGGCCACACCGGGCGAGGTGAGCTCCGATAATCGGTTTCGCCCTCCGGCAGGGTTGCCTCGGTCCTGTCATTCAGGGACATCATCAGCGCCAGGCGGGACTTCGCCGAACACCGACATTCGCGTTAGTTTTCGAGAACGGCGTCATGCGCTGCAATGGCCGCCTCCAACGACTCAAACCACTCCGGCTGCTCTGGATCGTCTGGCGACAAATCCACGATTTGCTCGACAAAACAGCGCTCTTGGTTCGCATCACGAATCGCGTCGGGTTCAACAAGATCTGCCGTGCAAACGCGGAAGCGACCGGTCTTTGGGTTCTCGACGCTTTTGTAGCAAATGGCGCGCGATGGTGAGCGCGCGCGCCAAACATCAATTCGTCTAAGCAATTGCATTGTGCTTTCGGGCTATGCCCGACGAGTTTTGAAACGGCTCAATAGCGCTTTCTGCGACATTCTGAAATGGGCCAGAAGCAACCTCCTGCGTTGGTTCGCCCCCCTCACCCCACCTTCGCCACCCAGAAGCCCGCGCGCGGGAAGTGCACCACCACTTCGCCGGCGCCTTCGGCCTCGCGGCGGATGGCGATTTCCTGGGGACCTGCGAACACGATCTCGCCCGCCACGGGATCGCGGCCGTAGTCGTCGGCCATCACCGCCACGCGCATGCCGGGCGCGAGCCCCTGCGGCTCCGCCGCGATGGACGGGCGGGCCCGTTCGGGGCTGGCGGCGGCGGCGATGGCGAAGGCGTCCTGCGGGGCCATGTCGGCGGGCGCCCCGTGACCGAACGCATCCATGCGCGCGGCCCAGGCCCGCACGTGCGGCAGCGTTTCCATGAACGCCGCATGCGCCTCCGGCGCGCCGGAGCGCAGGAACCAGACGTTGAGATAGGCCGCGAGATCGGCCATCCCCGCCTGCGCGCCGAACAGGAACGGGCCGCCCGCGGCCAGCCGCTCCTCCACGAACCACGCGTTGGCGCGCCACTGGTCCTTCAGCATCGGCGCCGCCGTCTTCATGCCGGCCACGTCGAACGGCCGCCCGGTGAGCGCCTCGCGGTCCTTCATGAACTCCGCGGGCACCGCATCGCCGCGCGCGCCGAACACCACGCCCACCGTGACGCCGAACCACGCGCGCTCCGCCCAGCTGCGCAGCGCCCACGCGATGCCCTCCTGGCCCGGCGGCGTGAGCGGAACCTCCGGATGGCGCCGCTCGATCTCGCGCAGGATGAGGCCGGTGTCGCAGTAGATGTCGGCGCCCACCTGCAGCACGGGAATGCGCCGGTAGCCGCCGGTGAGCGGCGTGAGGAACGGGCGCGGCATGATGACGGACTGCTCCACGCGCGCCCACGCAAGCCCTTTGAGGCCGAGGGCGAGACGCACCATCTCCGCGTAGGGCGATGTGGGATACTGGTGGAGGATCAGGCCGGTTTGCAGTGCAGGGCTCATGCGATCTCCGTCGAGAAGCGAATGGTGTCGGTGGCGATGCCGTCGCGGACGATCTCCATGCCGCCGCAGCGCAGCATCCATTCCAGACGGTGATCGCGGTACTGGCGCTTGAACAGGCCCGCCTTCACCGCCGCATCCACGTTCGCCATGCCGGCGACAGAGTCCGCGGCTTCCTTTGCGGTGATCGCCACGCTCTCGCGTGCAAGGCACCGCGCCACCCAAGCGCCGAGCGGCGTCTCCGGCGCCGGCCGCGCCGCGCCCATGAGGTGGGAGATCACGGCCATGTCGGCGCGCAGGAACGCCGCCCCGCCGAAGAACGGCGCATCGCCCAGCGTGCGGGTGAGGAACGCGTGGAACTGGGCGATCTGGCGGGCGGCGTGCGCCTCGATGGACGCGCGCGTTGCGTCGTCGCCGCGCTTGAACACGCGCAGTTCCATCAGCCCCCAGCCGATGGCCTCCAGCTGGGTGTCGACCGCCTCCTCCACCATCCGCCCGCGGGCGCGCAGGACGGGATCGGCGGGCAGCAGCGAGGGCGTGGGCCAGACGTCCTCGATGTAGTCGACGATGATGCGGCTGTCGAAGATGGTCACGGGGCCGTGTTCGAGCGCGGGAACCTCCCGGCGGGGGCTGGCGGCGGCGAAGGCGTCGTCCGTACTGCCGGCGCCGATGCCCACGGGCAGGCGCACCTCGAACGGAATCCCCTTTTCCCGCAGGGCGATTTTCACCTTCTGCGCGTACGGGCTGAGCGGGTGTTCCCACACCAGGAGCGTCTTTGGGAGCGTCTTCGGATCGTCGGCCATGGCGTTTCTCCGTCCCTCTCCCGCTGGCGGGCGAGGGACGCTATAGCTGGTCGAAGCGCGGCCGCAAGAAGCCGCTAGGTCAACTCCGGGGAGAAACAGGGATGCTCGACTTTTCGCAGGTGCGTGGCCTGGCGGACGTGGCGCGGGTGCAGGCGAAGGTCTACGGGGACCGCACCGCCTTCATCTTCGAGGACCGGCGCGTGTCCTTCGCGCAGGTCGACCGGATGTCGAACCGGCTTGCGCAGCGCCTGCGGCAGGAATGGATCGCCCCGCAGGAGCGGGTCGCCATGCTCGCCAAGAACAGCGACGTCTTCTACGAGCTGTGGTTCGGCGCCATGAAGGCGCGCGTCTGCCTCGCGCCGGTGAACACGCGCCTGGCCGCGCCCGAGATCGCCTACATCCTGAAGGACTCCGGCGCGAAGATCCTGTTCGTCGGCGCCGACTACTACGACCTCGCGGAGAAGGCGCTGGCCGACCTCGAGGAGAAGCCGCTGGTGATCTCGCTCGACGGGCCGCGCGGCGACTGGATCGACTATGCGACGTGGCGCGACCGCGCCGAGGCGATCGATCCGCGCCTCGACATGCCCGCCGACGACGACATCATCCAGCTCTACACCAGCGGCACCACGGGCCACCCCAAGGGCGTGCAGCTGACCAACTCCAACTACGTGGCGTTCCTGCGCATGGCGGGCAACGTCACCGGGTTCGACTACCGCGACGACGAAACGGTGCTGAACGCCATGCCGCTGTTCCATGTGGGCGGCACAAACCCCGGCCTTGCGGCCTTCGCCAGCGGCGCGCAGGTGCTGATCGTCAGGGACATCGTGCCCGCCCTGCTGCTCGAGCTCATCGCGCGCGAGAAGCTCAACCACGCGTTCCTCGTGCCCGCCGTCATCCTCATGCTGCTGAACGCGCCGGAGATGGCGACGGCCGATCTCTCCAGCATGCGCACCGTCTCCTACGGCGCCTCGCCTATCTCCGAGGACGTGCTGGTGCGGGCGCAGCAGCGCTTCGGCTGCAACTTCCTGCAGTTCTACGGCATGACCGAAACCGTGGGCGCCGGCACCTTCCTGCCGCCCGACGCGCACGATCCCGCCAAGGGCAAGCTGCGCTCCTGCGGCATCCCGTGGCCCGGCGTGGAGGTGAAGGTCGTGGACGCCAACGGCGCCGAAGTGCCGGTGGGCGAGGTGGGCGAGATCGTGATCAAGGCGCCCATCGTCATGAAGGGCTACTGGAACAAGCCCGAGGCCACGGCGGACTCCGTGCGCCTCGGCTGGATGCACACGGGCGACGCCGCCTACAAGGACGCCGACGGCTACTTCTTCATCTACGACCGTGTGAAGGACATGATCGTCACCGGCGGCGAGAACGTCTATCCGGCGGAAGTGGAGAACGCGGTGTTCGGCCATCCCGCCGTGGCGGACGCCGCCGTGATCGGCGTGCCCGACGAGCGCTGGGGCGAGGCCGTGAAGGCCGTGGTGGTGCTGAAGCCCGGCGCTGCCGCCGACGAGGCCTCCATCATCGCCTGGGCGCGCGAGCGGGTGGCCGCGTACAAGGTGCCCAAGTCCATCGACTTCGTCGACGCCATCCCCCGCAATCCCACCGGCAAGGTGCTGCGCCGCGAACTGCGCAAGCCCTACTGGGAAGGGCGCGGACGCATGGTGGGGTAGCTCCCCCAACGTCACCCGCAACTCCCGCTTGGCTTGCCGCCTGCCGTGCGCGTAAAGTGGTTTCAACAAAGCCACAAAGAGCACACCAAGGGAGAGACCGATGGCCGAAGGCCAGGGTTACGGCGCGGGCGTCGCTGCGCCGCCGTTCAAGAAGCTGCCCATGAAGGCGCCCGACGTGGCGGTGGATCGGCGGCCGGACGGCACCGTCTATCTCTGGAGCAACACCGCGCCGGGCGAACGCCCGCGCTCGATACCCCACCTGCTGGACCAGCGCGCCGGCGAGCACCCCGAGCGCGCCTACATGCGCCAGCGCGTGCCGACGAAGCCGGGCGAGCCGCTGGGCCGCTGGCGCGAAATCTCCTACGGCGCGGCGAAGGCCACGTCCGATGCGCTGGCGCAGGCGCTGATCGATCTCGGCCTCGGCCCCGATGCGCCGCTGATGGTGCTGTCGGGCAACTCCATCGAGCACGCCATGCTCACGCACGCCGCCATGAAGGCGCGCGCGCCCATCGCGCCCATGAGCGTGCCCTACTCGCTGATGAGCACCGACCACGGCAAGATCCGCCATGCGTACCGCCTGCTGCGGCCCAAGGCGGTGTTCGTGCAGAGCCACGCGCTCTTTGCGAAGGCCATCGCGGCGCTGCAGGAGGAAGCCGGCGGCGCACTCCTCGTCATCTCCGCCGACGAGACGCCGCCCGAAGGTGTCCTCAGCTATGCGCAGCTTGCGCACACGCCGGTGACGCCCGCAGTCGCCGCGGCGATGGAGCAGATCGGCGACGACACCGTCGCCAAGTTCCTGTTCACCTCCGGCTCCACCGGCATGCCCAAGGGCGTGCCGCAGTACCAGCGCATGCTGACCGCCCAGATCGCCGGCTCCGACGGCCTGCGCGACGGCGCACGCGACGCCGCCACCCCGCCGGTGACGCTCGACTGGATGCCGTGGAACCACATCTCCGGCGCCAACGTCTCGTTCAACGGCGCGATCTTCGCGGGCGCGACGTTCCACATCGACGACGGCAAGCCGCTGCCCGGCATGTTCGAGACCACGATCCAGAACCTCTACGAGGTGAGCCCGGAGGTGTTCGGCTCTGCGCCCGTGGCCTTCGGCATGCTGGCCGACGCCATGGAGCGCGACCCGAAGCTGCGCGCGTCGTTCTTCAAAAACCTCGTATACATGGGCTACGGCGGCGCCACGCTGTCCGATGATCTCTACGACCGCCTGCAGGCGCTCGCCATCGCCGAGACCGGCCACCGGATCCCGCTGACCACCATGTACGGCGCCACCGAAACGCAGGGCATCACCGTGGTGCACTGGGAAGCCGAGCGCGTGGGCCTGATCGGCCTGCCGCTGCCGGGCATGACGCTGAAGCTCGTGCCCTCGGGCGACAAGCTGGAAGTGCGCGTGAAAGGGCCCACCGTCTCCACCGGCTACCACAACGATCCCGAACGCACCGCCGCGGCCTTCGACGAGGAAGGCTTCTACAAGCTGGGCGATGCGTGCCGCTTCGTGGACGAGAACGATCCCGGCCAGGGCCTCATCTTCGACGGCCGCGTGACGGAGGACTTCAAGCTTTCGTCGGGCACGTGGGTGTCCGTCGGCACGCTGCGGCCGGACGTGGTGGCCGCGTGCAGCCCGTGGGTGTTCGACGCCATCATCACCGGGCAGGACAAGAACTTCATCGGCGCGCTGGTGTGGCCGGCGCCCTCGGCGCTGCAGCTGCTGGCCGCCGAACAGTCCGACGTTCCGCCGCTAGGGCGCCTTGCGCAGCGGATCGCGGCGGGCCTCGCCGAACACAACGCCGCGCAGACCGGCTCCTCGCGCCGCATCGGCCGCTTCACGATCCTGCTGGAGCCGCCGTCCATCGACGCGGGCGAGATCACCGACAAGGGCTACGTCAACCAGCGCCTCGCGCTCGACCGCCGCAAGGCGCAGGTGGATGCGCTCTACGCCACGCCGCTTGCGCCCGGCGTGATCGACGTCCGGTGAGATCCTGATGCGCCTGCGCGCCGCCGCCTGCCTCCTCGCCGCCGTGATGGGCGGCGCCGTGGCGTTCGCGCAGCCCGTGACCGTGCCGATCCCGCCGCGCTGGCTGTCTGGCCTGCCCGCGCCGGGTGCTGCGCCCCCGCCCGAGGGCCGCGCGCGCGTGGGCGAGGAACAGCTGTGGGCCATCGTCGGCCGCGAGGACCGCATCGTCGCCGAAGCGAAGCCCGCCTGCGCCATCGCCGATCTCGACCCGCTGGAGGCGATCGCCGCCGCCGCCGCCGACGCGCAGATCGTCATCATCAACGAGGCGCACGACAGCCCGCGCGACCGCGCGTTCATCGCCGATGTGGCGGTGCGCCTGGCGGGCCTCGGGTTCGACACCTACGCCGCCGAAACGCTCACCCATCCCGTGGCGCCGCGCAAACCTGAAGACGCCCCGCGCCTGCGCGACGGCTGGTACGCCCAGGAGCCCGTCTTCGGCGCCCTGCTGCGCGCGGTGCAGCGCGAAGGCTACACCCTGGCGGCCTACGAGGATGGCCTGCCCGCCGAGACCGGCGCCGACTTCGTCGACGACATCAACCGGCGCGAGGCGGCGCAGGCCTCCAACCTCATCAACCGCATCTTCCTCGACCGGCGTGACGCGAAGGTGCTGATCCACGTGGGCTATGCCCACAACGACGAGGAGATCGCCCGCTTTCCCGGCAGCTTCCTGCGCCCGCGCGAGGTGCGCTGGATGGCGCGACGGCTGAAGGACATCCTCGGCGTCGATCCGCTGACCATCGACCAGACCATGTTCGCCGCCGAGCGGCCGGGCGTGTGCCTCTCCGGCGCCGCCCCCCTGCCGCCGGGGCGCGACATCTACATCGGCCACCCGGCGCTGGCGTTCGACCGCAACCGTCCCACCTGGCGCAGCGAGACCGGCGCACGCGTCACCGAGGTGCCGCGCCGCCTGAAGCGCGCCGGCGAGCGCATCGTGGTGGAAGTGCGCGACGTGGCCGACCCCGTCGATGCGATCCCCGTGGACCGCATCCTCATCGATCCCGGCGAGGATATTCCGCTGCTGCTGGCGCCCGGCCGCTACAAGGCGCGCGCGTGGCTGCAGTCCGGCGGCTACACGCCCGACGTCGCCATCACCGTACGCCCGCCGCCGCGGCCCGCGGCGGTGTCGCGCGTCAACATCGGCGCCACCCAAGACTGATCCCGACGGAGACCGACCCCATGACGCTTGATCCCGGCCTGCGCGCCCTGCTCGACCAGATGGCGATGATGCCCGTGCCCACCCCGGAAGAGGACACGCCCGCCGCCGGCCGCATGATGTACGTGGCCATGCGCGATGCGGTGTCGGGGCCGCCGCCCGAACTGGGCGTGGTGCGCGACGTGACGGTGGCCGGCGCGGAAGGCCCGCTGAAGGCGCGCATCTACGACACCGTCGATGCGCCCGCGCGCCCCGTGTTCGTGTTCTTCCACGGCGGCGGCTTCGTGATCGGCGACCTCGAAAGCCACGACACGCTGTGCCGCATGCTGGCGCTCGACGGCGGCTTCCGCGTGATCGCGGTGGACTATCGCCTGGCGCCCGAGGCGAAGTTTCCCGCCGCCGCCCTCGACTGCATCGCCGCCACCCGCGCCATCGCCGCTGCGGGGGACGTGTACGGCATCGATCCCGCGCGCATCGCCGTGGGCGGCGACAGCGCCGGCGGCAACCTCGCCGCCGTCGTCGCCCGCGACGCCGCGAAGGCCGGCGACCTGAAGATCGCGCTGCAGGTGCTGATCTATCCCGTGACGCAGATGCAACGCAGCGGCGGCTCGCGCGATCTCTTCGCCGAAGGCTACTTTCTCACCAAGGCGCGGATGGCCTGGTTCGACGCGCACTACACCGACGGCGTCGACCACCTCGACGACCGCCTCTCCCCGCTGCGTTTCGACGTGCCGGCGGGCCTTGCGCCCGCTTACATCGTCACCGCCGGCTTCGATCCCCTGCGCGACGAAGGCAAGGACTACGCCGACAAGCTGACGCAGGCGGGCGTGGCCACGAAGTATGTGAACTACGAGAGCCAGATCCACGGCTTCTTCAACATGCCGGCGGTGTCGAGCGTGAGCCGCACCGCCATCGCCGACGCCGCCAAGGCCGCCGCGAAGGCGCTCGGCCTTTAGTTGCGCCGCGCGGTACGGCGCTTGTCCACGTTTACGCCCGCGCCCCTCTCCACCTGCCTCCGGGGCGTCGCGGCACGCGATGAGCCCGGGGCCCATACGCGCGGTGGAACGATTGAAGATCGCCACCGTCGACGCCTTGTCCCGCATCACCGCGCGTAGGAGTTCCGGGTTCGCGACGGCGTAACGCCCCGGAAAAAGGGGGCGAGCTTATCCCACACCACTCAACTTGTGTTAGATTGCTTCCATCGCCTCCGCAGGGAGGGCAGTCGTGCACGGTGTT
>JAIYAO010000149.1 GCA_027488965.1 Alphaproteobacteria bacterium | reverse complement strand
CTGCGCGAGGAGCATGCGGAGCTGACGGCGCTCGTGGCCAGCGAGGCCCGCCAGTGGACGAGGATCGGCCAGCAGCTGAAAAAGACCCGCGCCGTCTTTGGCGAGACCACGCCGTGGGGCAAGCGCCGCGCCACGTTCGGCGATGCGTCCGCCGCCGCCGACATCTCCGTCGACGCCTTCATCGTGCGCGAGCCGATCACGGTGGTGCTGTCGGAAAAGGGCTGGGTGCGCGCGCTCAAGGGGCACGTGGATGACCTGAGCGGGCTCAAATACAAGGAGGGGGATCGCGAGGCGTTCGTCCTCAAGTGCGAGACCACCGACAAGCTCATCCTGATGGCCACCGACGGGCGCGCGTTCACGCTCGGCGCCGACAAGCTGCCCGGCGGCCGCGGCATGGGCGAGCCGATCCGGCTGATGATCGAGCTGGGCGAGGACCAGGACCTCATTGCGCTGTTCGCCTTCACGCCGGGCGCGCGGATGCTGGTGGCGAGCTCGGACGGCTACGGCTTCGTCGTCGCCGAGGACGAGATGATCGGCGCCAAGCGTGCGGGCAAGCAGGTGCTGTCGGTTTCCAGCATGGCGTTCGCGCAGGTGTGCACTGCCGTGCAGGGCGATCACGTGGCGGTGGTGGGCGAGAACCGCAAGTTGCTGGTGTTCCCCCTCGAAGAGCTGCCCGAGATGGGGCGCGGCAAGGGCGTGAAACTGCAAAGCTACAAGGATGGCGGCCTGTCCGATGCGGTGGTGTTCGCCGCCGACGAAGGCTTGACCTGGATCGACGCCTCCGGGCGCACCCGCGCCGTCGCCGAGTGGCGCGAGCATCTGGCCAAGCGCGCCACCTCAGGGCGCACCGCGCCGCGCGGCTTTTCCCGCAGCGGGCGTTTCCAGGGGGATTGAGCGCGGCCCCTTCTCTGGTCACGGGGCGGCCCCCACGTTAGAGAGGATTTCGGTCCGAAGAAGGTGTCGCCTCCATGCTCCTGATCACCCTGATCGTCGTCGGTGTCCTCGTCGTGATGGGCATCGGCATTTACAACCAGCTGGTGTCGCTCCGGAACCGGGTGACGCAATCCTTCGCCGACATCGACGTGCAGCTGAAGCAGCGCCACGACCTGATCCCCAACCTCGTGGAGACTGTGAAGGGCTACGCCACCCACGAGAAGGGTACGCTGGAGGCGGTCATCCAGGCGCGCAATGCGGCCATGGCGGCGGGCGGCGGCACGGCGGCGCAGGCACAGGCGGAGGGCGTGCTCGGCGCCGCGCTGGGCCGGTTGATCGCACTCAGCGAGGCCTACCCGGACCTGAAAGCCAACACGAACTTCCAGCAGCTGGCGGCTGAGCTTTCCGACATCGAGAACAAGATCGCCGCTGCGCGCCGCTTCTTCAACAACGCGGTCAACGAGTACAACACCGGCATCCAGCAGTTTCCTGCAGTGCTGTTCGCCACGTCCCTCGGGTTTACGTCGCGCACCAGCTTCGATCTCGGCGAGCAGCGCGGCGCGCTGGAGCAGGCGCCGAGCGTGAAGTTCTAGGCGGGCGTTCGCGCCGCCGGCCTCCGTCGGCCGGCGCTTTGCCGGCGGCAGCCGGCGACACGGGAACAACATGGGCGCCTTCGGCCTCGGCACGCACATCTCGAGCAACAACCTGAAGTCGATGCTGTTGCTGGCAGGCTTTCCCGTCCTGCTCCTGCTGCTGATGTACGCCTTCTTCCTGCTTTATGCGGGCGTGACAGGCGAGGGCGGCGGGGTGGCGGCGCCGGAGCTGGCGCAACCTTTCGTGTGGGCGGCGGACGCGCTCGCCCATGCCTGGCCCTTCGCCATCGCCGGCGCGGCCGTCTGGTTCGTGGTGGCCTATTTCTCCCACCAGGCGCTGATCGATCTGTCCACCGGCGCCCGCCCGCTGGACCGGCGCACGGACCCGCGGACCTACAACCTCTTGGAAAACCTCTGCATCTCTCGCGGCATCCCCGTGCCCGCCTTGCGGGTGATGGAGACGCCGGCGCTGAACGCCTTCGCCAGCGGGCTGCACGCAAAGCAGTACAGCGTCACGGTCACGCGCGGCCTGCTGGAATCCCTCGACGACCGGGAACTTGAGGCCGTGCTCGCCCACGAACTCACGCACATCCGCAACCGCGACGTGCGCCTGCTGGTGATCGCGGTCATCTTCGTGGGCATCTTCTCGTTCGTCGGCGAGATGATGTTTCGCGGCATGACGCACATGCGCTGGAGCGGCGGCGGCGGCGGCGGGTCGAACCGTTCCTCGTCGTCGGACTCCCGCAGCTCCGGCGGCGGCGCGCTCGTGGCGATCCTCGCCGCGCTTGCGATCATGGCCATCGCCTATGCGCTGGCCATCGTCATCCGCTTTGCCCTGTCGCGGCGGCGCGAGTACCTGGCGGATGCGGGCGCGGTGGAGCTGACCAAGAATCCGGACGCGATGATCTCCGCGCTGCGCAAGATTTCCGGGCATGGCGCCGTGCCCGGCGCGCCCGCCGAAGTGCGCGAGATGTTCATCGAGAACGCCCACGCGGGCATCGGCGAGATCTTCGCCACGCATCCGCCCATCGAGAAGCGCATCGCCGCGCTCGTGACCTACGCAGGCGGCCGTGATGTCGCCACGCCCGCGAAAGGGCCGTGGGGCTGATCAGTCTTCGGCGATGTTCTCGCCCATCTCGGTGTCTGTGAACGGCCGCCAGGCGCCGCCGCGCAGCAACTCGATCGGCTGGAACTGCGCCTTGTAGGCCATCTTCTCGCTGCCGCGCACCCAGTAGCCGAGATAGAGGTGCGGGAAGCCCGCGGACCTCGCCTGCACGATGTGATCCAGGATGATGTAGCTGCCGAGGCTGCGCCGCGCGTCGCGCGTGTCGAAGAAGCTGTAGACCATCGAAAGCCCGTCGCGCAGCACATCGACCAGCGCGCACGCCGCCAGTTCGCCCCGCTCTTGCCCTTCCGCGAAGCGGTACTCCACAATGTGCGTGCGCACGGCGGTTTCCTCGATCATCGCGGCGTAGTCGAGGAGCGTCATGTCGGCCATGCCGCCTTCGCCGTGGCGCGAGAGCAGGTAGCGGCGCAGCAGCCAGAACTGTTCCTCGGTCGCCTCGCCGGGGCGGAGGTGGCGGGTCAGGTCGCCGTTGCGCTGGAGGATGCGCCGCCACCGCTTGTGCGGCGAGAACTGCCCGACGATCACGCGGGCGGAGACGCAGGCCTCGCACGCGTCGCAGGCCGGCCGGTAGGCGATGTTCTGGGAGCGGCGAAAGCCGGCGTGGGTCAGACTGTCGTTCACGGAGGCCGCGTCCGGGCCTTCCAGGCCGGTGAAGACCTTCCGCTCCCGGCGGTCGGGCAGGTAGGGACAGGGCGACGGCGCCGTCAGATAGAACCGCAGGTTCCGGGTGGCGAAGGGGCGCGTCACGGCGCGGCGGTGGGGGCGATGAGTCCCGTCATGGAAAGATCGTCCGGGGCGGGCGGCGGCCCGTCAAGCGGCGATCGCGGTCAAGGAGCCGCCCCTGCGGGCAGGACGGGCGCCTCGCGCAGCAGCGTCACCGAGATCCGCCGGTTGCCGGGCAGGGTGGGATCGTCGGGGAAGAGCGGTTCGGAATCGGCCTTGCCGGCCACTTGGTAGATGCGGTCCTGCGGCACGCCCGCCGCCTGGATCACGCGCCGGGCCGCATTGGCGCGGTCGGCCGAGAGTTCCCAGTTGGTGGCCCCGCGGGCCGATGGGGGGGAGCCATCGGTGTGGCCGGCGATGGAAAGCCGGTTGGGCAGATCGGCGGCCACATCGGCCACCGCCGCCAGCAGCTTGCGCGCCCGGCTGTTGAGCTGCGCGCCGCCGGCCTCGAACATCGACCGGCCCTCCTGGTCCACCAGCTGGATGCGCAGGCCCTCCGGCGTCACCTCCATCAGCACGTGCTTTGAGAGCTCGGCGAGGTCCGGCATGTCCTGGATGGCCTGGCGGATGGATTGCTCGGCGCGCTCGAACTCGGCGTTCTCCCGCGCGGCGCGGGCGGCGGCGAGGGATGCCTCGCTCGCCTCGGCAGTGCCGTCGTTGGGGTCCGGCGCGCCCTGGAGATCGCCGCCGTTGGCGCGGCCCTCCTTGAACTGGGTCTCCTGGGCCTGCCGGGCGCCCGATTCGGCCAGCGCCTGACCGGCCAGCAGGCCGCCGGCGCCGCTGGTGGTCTCCGAGACGCTCGCGGGGGCGAAGAAGTCGGCGATGCCGCGCTTCTGCTCGGGGCTCGTGGTATTGATCAGCCACATCAGCAGGAAGAAGGCCATCATCGCCGTCACGAAGTCCGCGTACGCCACCTTCCAGGCCCCGCCATGGTGACCATGGGCGGCCTTCTTGATCTTCTTGACGATGATGGGGGCTTTGTTGGCGGCGGCCATGGCTTTAGGTCGGTGATCGGCGACGGAGGGACCGTGCGCTGCGTCGCGTTAAGAACGAGTGTGCGGATATCCGATGAGTGAAGTGGACGATGAGCGTGCGTTTCGCCATGCGCTGGGCGGGTTCGCGACGGGCGTGGTGCTGGTGACGATCGCCCGCGGGGCGGGGATTTCGGGCATTGTGGTGAACTCGTTCACCTCGGTGTCGCTGCGGCCGCGCTTGGTGCTGTGGTGCCTTGGCGACGCGTCGGACCGCTACGCCAGCTTCGCGGAAGCCGAAACGTGGGGCGCCAACGTGCTGGCCCGGGACCAGCAGGCCATTTCCGCCCGTGTGGCGCGTCCGGGCGCCTTCGACGTGTCCGATCTGCCCATGGACACTCTGGCCGCGGCGCCCGTGCTGCGCGGCGCGGTGACGCAGCTGGCCTGCCGCACCGTTGAGCGGCGGGCGATGGGCGATCACCTCGTCATCGTCGGCGCCGTGGAGGCGTTCGCCACAGCATCGGCAGACGCTCTCACCTACTTCCGTGGCCGCTACGGCCGCGCCGGCGAGGAGGGCTGACCATGGCGCGCGTAGCGTTTCTCGGACTGGGCGTAATGGGCTTTCCCATGGCCGGCTATCTGGCGACGGCGGGGCACGAGGTCGTGGTGTTCAACCGCACCCCGGCGCGGGCGGACGCCTGGGCGGCCGCGCATGCCGGACGGGTCGCGGCCACGCCCGCTGCTGCGGCGGCAGGCGCGGAGGTCGTGTTCGCCTGCGTGGGCGCCGACAAGGACGTCGAGGAGGTGTTCGCTCCGGCGCTTGCGGTGATGCCGGAGAACGCCGTGTTCGTGGACCATACCACCGCGTCGGCGGCGCTCGCGCGGCGGCTGCATGAGACGGCGACGGCGGCGGGACGCCACTTCCTGGACGCGCCCGTGTCGGGCGGGCAGGCGGGCGCGCAGAACGGCAGGCTCACGGTGATGGCCGGCGGTGACGCCGAGCCCTTCGCGCGCACCGCGCCCGTCATGGGCGCCTACGCCGCCAACATCACCCACATCGGGCCCGCCGGCGCAGGCCAACTCGCCAAGATGGTGAACCAGATCTGCATTGCTGGCGTGGTGCAGGGGCTGGCGGAAGGGCTTCACTTCGCGGCGCAGGCCGGGCTCGACCCGGAGAAGGTGATTGCAGCGATCTCGAAGGGCGCGGCGCAGTCCTGGCAGATGGAGAACCGCTGGCGCACGATGACGGAAGGCAAGTTCGACTTCGGCTTCGCGGTGGACTGGATGCGCAAGGACCTGGGGCTCGTGCTCGACGAGGCCCGCGCCAACGGCGCCGATCTTCCTGTGGCGGCGCTGGTGGACCGCTTCTACGCCGACGTGCAGGTCATGGGCGGCGCACGCTGGGACACCTCCAGCCTCATCGCGCGGCTGGGGCGGGGAGACTTAACGGGATCGTGAATGTTTGGCGCCATGGTGCGCCCCGTGACGCAAAGCACCTCCCCCGGGCGCTGGAGCGCGCTGCTGGTCGAACCCGACCGCGCGCGCACGCAGCTGCTGACGGACCTCCTGCGCGACCTCGGCTGCACGGAGATTTTCGCCGTGCGCGACCCTGAAGCCGCCATGGCGCACCTCGAGTTCCGCGCGCCCCGCATCGTGCTGTGCGCCGCCCGCATGGCGCCGGTGGACGGCTTCGAGTTCACGCGCCGCTTCCGTCGCGCGCATGGCATGCGCAGCAACGAAACTTCGACGGTGCTCACGTTTTCCGGCGTCGACCGCAGCGACATTCTGTCGGCCCTCAACGCCGGCGCCGACGCGATCCTGTCGTTTCCCCTGTCACGTACGCAGCTTGGCGGCATGCTGAACCTGCTCGACACGCAGAAGCGCGCCTTCGTTCGATCGGCCACCTATGTGGGGCCATGCCGGCGGCGCGGACTTGTGTCGGAAGAGGGCGGCCGGCGGCTGGAAGACTACGGCGCGCCTGAGGCGCTCGCCGCCATGATCGCTGCGATGGAGGCCCTGTTCGAGAACGCGCGGCGCGGCCCGGCGCCCCTCGCAGCGGTCGAACGTCCCGCGGTGGCGCTCGCCGATTTCCTGCGCGCCGCGCGCCGGGACCGCGCCATCGACGAGGCCGCGCTCGCCACCCAGTGCAAGGCCCTGGTGCGCCAGTTCGCCGATCACGCGGGCAACCAGAAAAGCTTCGACCACGCGTTTGCGCCGCTGCGCAAATTCCTCATCAACGTGGTGCTGAAGGACGTCAAAAAGCCGAAGCTGGAGGCGGAGGCCGCCTGAAATTTGTACATCGCGTAGCGCGATGTACAAATTCCCCGGCGCACCTGTTCAAATCGGGCCGCGGCGGGTGATCGTGTACAAAAGCGGCCGTCTTAAGTTGACGGCGCCTCACCCCAGCAACGTCGCCGCCCTCGGCGCGAAGTACGTCACCACGCCATCGCAGCCGGCGCGCCTGAAGGCGTGCAGCGTCTCCAGGATCGCACGGTCCTCGTCGAGCCAGCCGTTGGCGCACGCGGCCTTGATCATCGCGTACTCGCCGCTCACTTGAAACGCGTAGGTCGGCAGCGCGAAGGCGTCCTTCACGCGGCGGACGATGTCGAGATAGGGCAGGCCGGGTTTCACCAGCAGCATGTCGGCGCCTTCGGCCACGTCGAGCGCCACTTCGCGCAGCGCCTCGTCGGTGTTGGCGAAGTCCATCTGGTAGGTCTTCTTGTCGCCGGTGAGCACGGAGGCCGAGCCGATCGCCTCGCGGTAGGGGCTGTAGAAGGCGGACGCGTACTTCGCGGCGTAGGACATGATCAGCGTGTCGGTGAGGCCCGCCTGCTCCAGCGCTGCGCGGATCGCGCCCACGCGCCCGTCCATCATGTCGGAGGGGGCCACGATGTCGGCGCCGGCCTCGGCCTGCACCACCGCCTGGTCCACGAGACGGGCGACGCTCTCGTCGTTGAGGATGCGCCCGTCGCGCACGAGGCCGTCGTGGCCGTGGTCGGTGAAGGGGTCGAGCGCGACATCGACCATGATCCCCACCTCTGGGGCAGCGTCCTTCATCGCCTTCACGGCGCGGCAGACGAGGCCGTCGGGGTTCGCTGCTTGCGAGCCGTTCGCATCTTTCAGCTTCGGGTCGATGTAGGGAAACACCGCGATGGCTGGAATGCCCAGCCGGCGCGCCTCCACCGCCGCCTCCGCCGCCGCGGCGACGGACAGCCGGTCCGCGCCCGGCATGGCTGCGACGGGAATGCGCGCCTCGGGCCCGTCGTGCACCACCAGCGCCCAGATGAGATTGTTTCGCGTTAGCGTGGTTTCGCGCACGAGGCGACGGACCCAGTCCGCCTGGCGCAGCCGGCGCGGCCGCGCGGCGGGAAAGGCGGCGGAGTGGGTCATGGCGTGCGGTCTCTGCGTGGTAACGTCCCAGTTCATACTGGCGGCGCATTGGTCTATACAAGGTATTGGCGTGGCGAGCGCCGCAACGTCTTGAGGGGTGGGCGCAAGCCCGGTCGACCATGAGAGCAGAAGACGCCGAGGTCTTTTCCCGCGCCATCGCCGCCGTCAAAGGCGAGGGCCGCTACCGCGTGTTCGCCGACATCCAGCGCGAGCAGGGCCGGTTTCCGCACGCCAAGCTGCGGATGGCCGACGGCTCGCGGCGCGACATCGTGGTGTGGTGCTCCAACGATTATCTCGGCCAGGGCCAGAGCCCCGAGGTGATCAGCGCCATGCACGCCGCCGCCTGCAAGGTGGGCGCGGGCTCGGGCGGCACGCGCAACATCTCCGGCACCACCAGCTACCACGTGGACCTGGAAGCGGAGCTGGCGCAGCTGCACGGCAAGGAAAGCGCGCTGCTGTTCACGTCCGGCTACGTCTCGAACGACGCCACGCTGTCGACGTTCGGCAAGCTCTTCCCCGACCTGTGGATCTTCTCCGACGAACTCAACCACGCCTCGATGATCGAGGGCATCCGCCGCGCGAAGGCGACGGTGCGCGTGTTCCGCCACAACGACCTGCAGCATCTGGAATCGCTGCTCAATGAAGCGCCCCCGGGCGCGCCCAAGCTCATCGCCTTTGAATCCGTGTACTCGATGGATGCCGATGTGGCGCCCATCGGCGCCATCTGCGACATCGCCGAAGCCTATGGCGCGATGACGTATCTCGACGAGGTGCACGGCGTGGGCCTCTACGGCGAAGGCGGCGGCGGCATCGCCGAACGCGACGGCCAGATGCACCGCGTGGACTTCATCGAAGGCACGCTGGCGAAGGCGTTCGGCGTCATGGGCGGCTACGTCACCGGCCCGTCGGCGGCCATCGACGCGATCCGCTCCTTCGCGCCCGGCTTCATCTTCACCACCTCGCTGGCCCCCTCGCTGGCGGCGGCGGCGCTGGAGAGCGTGCGGCTCGTCCGCGCCTGTCCGCACATGCGCACGCGCCTCGCCGAGCGCGCCGAACGGCTCAAGCAGATGTTCGCGGACGCGGGCCTGCCGGTGATGCCGTCCACCACGCACATCGTGCCGCTGCTGGTGGGCGATGCCGCGCTCTGCAAGCAGATCTCCGACACCCTGCTGTTCGATCACGGCATCTACGTGCAGCCGATCAACTATCCCACGGTGCCGCGCGGCACCGAGCGGCTGCGGTTCACGCCCTCGCCCTTCCACGACGATGCGCTGATGGAAAAGCTGCTCGACGCGCTGGTGGCCGTCTGGGCGCAGCTCAACCTCGAACGCGCTGCATGAGCGGGCGCACCGTCTACTTCGAGATGACGGCGCTGGGCGGCGTCGCGCGGATGGCGGCGGTGGATGCGGAAACCGGGGTGGAGGCGGTGGTCACAGGCCCCGCCCATGCCGCCCGCAGCGACCTTGAGGCGCTGGCCCTGCGCAAGCTGGAGCGGCTGCTGGCCCCCGCAGCGAAGCCCGCCGCGCCGCGCCGGGGACGCCTCGCCTAGGATTGCGCACGCGGCAGGTGTCCACAGACCACGTCTGCTTGTATGGTGGCCCGCATCGGAATCAATATCTAGCGCCCCGGCCCGATCCGGCGGGGGCCCGGAGCCGCGATGCGCTGCCCATTCTGCCAGAACGAAGACACCCAGGTGAAGGACAGCCGCCCCACCGAGGACGGCGCCTCGATCCGCCGCCGCCGGCAGTGCAGCGCCTGCGACGCGCGCTTCACCACCTTCGAGCGGGTCCAGATCCGGGAGCTCATGATCATCAAGCGCTCCGACCGGCGCGTGCCGTTCGACCGCGAGAAGCTGACCCGTTCGGTGATGATCGCCCTGCGCAAGCGCCCGGTGGACGCCGACAAGGTGGAGCTGCTGATTTCCGGCATCGTGCGCCAGCTGGAGGCGCGGGGCGAAACGGAGATCGCGTCCGCCGTGCTGGGCGAACTGGTGATGGAAGCGCTCGCCAAGGTCGATCAGGTGGCCTACGTGCGCTACGCCTCCGTGTACCGGGATTTCCGCGCCGCCGGCGATTTCCGTGAATTCCTCGAGGACCTGCCCGCGGAGGCCCCGAAGCCCGCCCGGTCATGAACCGCCCGCGGATCACCCTCAAGATCGCCACCAGTCTCGACGGACGCATCGCCACCGCCGCCGGCGAGAGCCGCTGGATCACGGGCCCAGAGGCCCGCGCGGCGGTGCACGCCCTGCGCGCGGCCCATGACGGGGTGCTGATCGGCGCCGAAACCGCGGTGATCGACGATCCCGAACTCACCGTGCGCACCGAGGCCGCGACTGCCCGGCAACCGCTGCGCGTGGTGCTGGATTCCCGGCTGCGGCTGTCGCCCACCAGCCGCCTGATGCGCTCGCTGGCGCTGGCGCCGCTGCTGGTAATCGGCGCGCGCGACGCGGACCGGACGCTGGCGGCCCGGCTGGAGGCCGCGGGCGCGCGGGTGGCGCATGTGCCCCGCGGGCTCGATGGACTGGACGTGGAGGCGGCGCTGGACGTGATGCACACCGCCCATGGCGTCGATGCGCTGATGGTAGAGGGCGGCGGCAGGATCGCCGCCTCCTTCGTGAAGGCGCGGCTGGTGGACCGTATCGAGTGGTTCCGGGCGCCGATCCTCCTTGGCGGCGAGGGCCGGCCGGCGATCAGCGCCATCGCCATGGCGGCCCTTGCCGATGCGCCGCGCTTCACGCGGGTTGCGGTGCGCGAGGTCGGCCCCGATCTGTGGGAAAGCTACGAGCGGGAAGGCTGAGATGTTCACGGGGCTGGTGTCGGCGGTCGGGCGGATCGCGGCGGTGGAGCGGGGCGAGGGTCTCGTGCGCCTCACGGTGGAGTCGCCCTGGGACGCCGCCACGGTGGCCCTTGGCGCCTCGATCAGCCACGCCGGCTGCTGCCTCACGGTGGTGGAGGCGCGCCCCGCGCCCGGCGGCATGGCGCATGTGGTGGAGGTGGCACAGGAGAGCCTTGCGCTTACCACGCTTGGCCAGTGGGGCGTGGGGGATGCGGTCAATCTCGAACGCTCGCTGCGTGCAGGCGATGAACTCGGCGGCCATATCGTGGGCGGGCACGTGGACGGGCTGGGCGAGGTGCAGAGCGTCGCCGCCGACGGGGCAGGCTGGCGCATCGTCATTCGCGCGCCGGACGATCTGGCGCCGCTGATCGCGCCGAAGGGCTCGATCACGGTCGACGGGGTTTCCCTTACGGTCAACGAGGTGGCGGACACGGGCGAGGGCGGCGCGGCGTTCGGCGTGCTGATCATTCCCCACACCTGGACCCACACCACGCTGTCGCGCCTCAAGGCGGGCGCCCGCGTCAACCTTGAAGCCGACATGCTGGCGCGGTACGTCTCACGCCTCCTTTCGGCGCGCCGCGACGCGCGATGAGGCGCCCCATGGCCCAGCTTCACCCTTCTCCGTTCGATGACATCAAGCGCGCCATCTCGCCCTCGGACGAGATCATCGAGGAAGCGCGCAACGGGCGCATGTACATCCTCGTGGATGCGGAAGACCGCGAGAACGAGGGCGATCTCATCATTCCCGCGCAGTTCGCCACGCCCGAGCAGGTGAACTTCATGGCGCGCTACGGGCGCGGCCTGATCTGCCTTGCACTCACCGATGCGCGCACGCGCGATCTCGGCCTGCCGCCCATGGCGGCGCGCAACCAGACGCGGCACTCCACGGCCTTCACCGTCTCCATCGAGGCGAAGGAGGGCATCACGACAGGCATTTCCGCACACGACCGTGCGCACACCATCGCTGTGGCGATCGATCCCACGAAGGGCGGCGACGACATCGTCAGCCCCGGCCACGTCTTTCCGCTCTCGGCGCGCGAAGGCGGCGTGCTCGTGCGGGCGGGGCACACCGAGGCTTCGGTGGACATCGCGCGGCTCGCGGGTCTCATTCCCGCGGCGGTGATCTGCGAGATCATGAACGACGACGGCACCATGGCGCGCCTGCCGGACCTCGTGGGATTTGCGCAGCTGCACGGACTGAAGATCGGCACCATTTCTGATCTCATCGCCTACCGGCGGATCAACGACCACCTCGTGGAGAGGCGTCTCGAAACCACGTTCGAGACCCGCCACGGCGAATTCAAACTGGTGCTGTTCGCGAACCGGCTCGACGGTCAGGAGCACGTGGCGCTCGTGCGCGGCGCGCCGGCGCCGGGCCGCCCGACGCTGGTGCGCATGCACCGGGTGGATTTCCTCGGCGACATCGTCGGCGAGAAGGGCACGCGCGCGGGGCTGATCGACCGTGCGCTGGCGGAGATCGCCGCAGAGCCCGATGGCGGCGTGCTGGTGCTGCTGCGCAATCTCGACCCGCTCAACCTGTCCAAGCGTTTCGGCCTTGAAGCGCCGGAGCATCCTCCTGAAGTGGGTGCGTTGCGCGAGTACGGCGTGGGCGCGCAGATCCTGCGCGAACTGGGCGTGCGCCAGATGGTGGTGCTGTCCAATGCGCGCCAGCGGCTCATCGGGCTCGAAGGCTACGGCCTCACCATCGCCGGCTGGCGCACGTTCAAGAAGAAGGGCTGACCGGGCATGGAAACCGCCGCCCGCTTCGAACCCGTGCGCGCCGAGGGCGCACGTATCCTCATCGTCGCCGCCCGCTACTACGCGGATGTGGTCGACGCGCTCATCTTGGGCGCAAGACGCGCCATCGAGGAAGCGGGCGCCGAAAGCGAACTCATCGAGATCCCCGGCGCCTTCGAGGCGCCGGCCGCCATCGCGTTCGCGGCGCAATCGGGGGACTTCGACGGCTACGTGGCGCTGGGCTGCGTGATCCGCGGCGAGACCAGCCACTATGACTACGTCTGCGGGGAATCCGCGCGCGGGCTGATGGATCTGGCCATCCAGGACGGGCTGCCCATCGGCTACGGCATCCTCACCGTGGAGAACGCCGCGCAGGCGGTGGCGCGCGCCGACCCCGCCACGCGCGACAAGGGTGGCGAGGCCGCGCGCGCGTGCCTCGCGATGCTCGCGCTGCGCAACCGCTTCGATCCTGAATCATGAGCGCAGCCTCGGCCCGCCTCGATCCTGAAGTCGTCGCGTCGCGCCGCGCAGCACGGCTCGCGGCTGTGCAGGCGCTCTACCAGATGGAGTTCGCGGGTTCCTCGGCCGCCACCGCCGTGAAGGACGTGCTCAACGGCCACCTGCCCGCCGACGATGAAGGCGCCATCGATACGGAAGTGGACGCCGACCTCTTCCGCCAGATCGTGGAGACCACCGTCGAGAAGCAGGGCGAACTCGACACGCTGCTCGCCGCCCATCTCGCGCGCGGCTGGAAGCTGGAGCGGCTCGACGCCGTGGCGCGTGCGATCCTCCGCGCGGGCGTGATCGAACTCTGGCGGCGCCCGGACGTGCCCACCGCGGTGGTCATCGACGAGTACGTGGAGATCGCCAAGTCCTTCTTCGACGGGCCGGAGCCCGGCTTCGTCAACGCCACGCTCGACGCCTGCGTGCCCGCCGTGCGGGCCAGCGCCGGCGCATGAGCACCGCGGGCGACGAATTCGCCCTCATCGCGCAGCACTTTGCGCCGCTCGCCGTCGCGCCGGGCGCCCGTGGCCTTCTCGACGACGCTGCCCTCATCGACGCCGGCGCGCTGGTGGTCACCACTGACGCGATCGTCGAGGGCGTGCACTTCCTGCCGGACGACCCCATCGACACCGTCGCGCAGAAGGCGCTGCGGGTGAACCTCTCGGACCTCGCCGCCAAGGGGGCGGCGCCCCTGCATTACCTGCTCGTGCTGCACTGGCCGCATACGCGGCCGGCGGCGCAGATCGCAGATTTCGCGGCGGGCCTTGCGCGCGACCAGGCCGCCTTCGGCTGCACGCTGCTCGGCGGCGACACCGTGGCGACGCCGGGGCCGCTCGCGGTGACGATCACCGCGTTTGGGCGCCCGCTTGGTCCGCGCACGCCGGCGCGTGCGGATGCAATGGATGGCGACGATGTGTGGCTGACTGGGACGGTCGGGGACGGCATGCTTGGCCTTGCGGTGCGGCAGGGCGTGGCGGGCGATCTGTCGCCCGCCCATGCGGCCGCCCTCGCGGCCCACTACCGGACGCCTGCGCCGCGCACCGCCTTCGCCGCCGCGATCGCGCGCCACGCACATGCGGCCATGGACGTGTCCGACGGGCTGCTCGGCGACGCCGCGAAAATCGCCGCCGCATCGCAGGTGCACCTGGTGCTGGATCCTGCGGCGCTGCCGTTGTCGGACGCCGCCGCCGCATGGTTTGCCGCACAGGCCGACCGCGCCGCCGCCATGGACCGGCTCGCCAATGGCGGCGACGACTACGAGATCGTGTTCACCGCGCCGCCCGCCGCGCGCGCGGCGCTCCTCGCCGCCGCCGCCGACATCGGGCTGCGTCTCACGCGCATCGGGCATGTGGCGACGGGCGCAGGCGTCACGGCTGGGGGGCTTGCGGTGTGGGGCCACGCCCACCGGATCGGCAGGTAACCAATCGGCAAGGCCGCCGCCCGCACGATCACGCATCCGATTCGGAGACGCCCATGTTCCGCGCCCTGGCGCTTGCCCTCCTGCTGACCCTGGCCGCGCCTGCGCCTGCCGCCCTCGCGGAGGCGAAGAAGGCCGAGGAGGGCGAAAGCGCCCGCGCCATGGACGTCCTCAACCTAGTGGTCCCTGTCGTTCGGGAAGGCCGGCTGGTGAACTACCTCTTCCTCAATGCCCGCATCCAGCTCGGTCCCGGCGTCGACCTGTGGGGCACCCGGGAGAAGGGGCACTTCCTGCGCGATGCGCTGATCAAGGCGGTGCACAAGCGCTCCCTCGCCGCCGCCGACCGCGACGACGCTATCGACACGGCCGCCACCCAGGCCCTCATCTCCGCGGTCGCCCGCCAGACGCTGGGGGCGAATGCGGTCCGCTCCGTGGAAATCCTCAGCGTGTCTTCCCTCCGGCAGGGAAGGCCGGCGCGATCCTGACCCCGCCGGACGCGTCCGCATTGCGCCCGCGCCCGGCGTTTGGCATACCCCGCCGCTCAAAGGCGGGGCCGGGCCGGTTCGCGCGCGCTCCGGCGTCGGGCGCGGCAAGCCCGTTTCTCCCCCGCATCCCCGTTTGGCATCCAGGACCTTCGCAATGAATCAGGACCTTCTGTTGGCGCTGCCCGTGATCGCGGGCGTGATCGCCGCCTTGTATGGCTGGCTTCAGGTGGGCGCGATCCGACGCGCCAGCCCCGGCAACGAGCGCATGCAGGAGATCGCGCAGGCGATCCAGGAGGGCGCGAAGGCCTATCTGAACCGCCAGTATACCACCATCGCCTACGTGGGCGTGGGCCTCACGGTGCTGCTCGCCATCGTGTTCTGGCCGGCCTGGCAGGTGGCGGTGGGCTTCGTCATCGGGGCCGTGCTGTCTGGCCTTGCGGGCTTCATCGGCATGAACGTGTCGGTGCAGGCCAACGTGCGCACCGCGGAGGCCTCGCGCCATTCGCTGGGCGCGGGCCTGTCGATGGCGTTCAACGCGGGCGCGGTGACGGGCATGCTGGTGGCGGGCTTCGCGCTGCTGGGCGTGGGCGTCTACTACCTCTTTCTCACCCGCCTGCTCGGCTTCGGCGAGAGCGACCGTGAAGTGGTCGACGCGCTGGTGGCGCTGGGCTTCGGCGCTTCGCTCATCTCGATCTTCGCGCGTCTCGGCGGCGGCATCTTCACCAAGGGCGCCGACGTGGGCGGCGACCTTGTGGGCAAGGTGGAAGCCGGCATCCCGGAAGACGATCCGCGCAACCCCGCCACGATCGCCGACAACGTGGGCGACAACGTGGGCGACTGCGCCGGCATGGCCGCGGACCTGTTTGAGACCTACGCGGTGACCATGGTCGCCACCATGGTGCTGGCTTCGATCCTGTTCCGCGACGCCGCCGAACTGGCCAGCCTCATGCTGCTGCCGCTGCTGATCGGCGCGGGCGCCATCGTGGCGTCGATCATCGCCACGTTCTTCGTCCGCCTCGGCGGCCCGGAGGACAAGAACATCATGGGCGCGCTCTACAAGGGCCTCATTGCAGCGGGCGTTCTCTCCGCGGGCACGCTGGCGGTGGCGATCCAGCTCACCACGGGCTGGGGCCCCATCGCGCAGGGGCTCACCTCCACGGGCATGTTGTCCGGCATCACCCCCGGCAACGACATCACCGGCACGGAGCTGTTCTACTGCGGCATCGTCGGTCTCGGCGTCACGGGCCTGATCGTCTGGATCACCGAGTACTACACGGGCACGGAGTTCCGTCCGGTCCGCTCGATCGCGGAAGCCTCCAAGTCCGGCCACGGCACCAACGTGATCCAGGGCCTCGCGGTCTCGATGGAATCGACGGCGCTGCCGGCGCTGGTGATCATCGGCGGCATCATCATGACCAACGCCATGGCGGGCCTGTTCGGCATCGCCATCGCGGTGACGACGATGCTTTCCGTGGCGGGCATCATCGTGGCGCTCGACGCCTTCGGCCCCGTCACCGACAACGCCGGCGGCATCGCGGAAATGGCGGACCTGCCGAAGGAAGTGCGCGTCACCACCGATGCGCTCGATGCGGTGGGCAACACCACGAAGGCGGTCACCAAGGGCTACGCCATCGGCTCTGCCGGTCTCGGCGCGCTCGTGCTGTTTGCGGCCTATTTCGAGGATCTCAAGTACTACGCCGGCAACAGCGAGTACGCGTTCTTCCAGGGCGTGACGCCGGACTTCGCGCTCAACAACCCCTACATCATCGTCGGCCTGCTGTTCGGCGGCCTGCTGCCGTTCCTGTTCGGCGGCATGAGCATGACGGCGGTGGGCCGCGCCGCGGGTGCGGTGGTGGAGGAAGTCCGCCGCCAGTTCCGTGAAATTCCCGGCATCATGGAACGCACGGCGAAGCCCGATTACGGCCGCGCCGTCGACATCCTCACCAAGGCCGCGATCAAGGAGATGGTCGTCCCGTCGTTGCTGCCGGTGCTGTCGCCTGTCGTGCTGTTCTGCGTGATCTGGGCGATCCCGGACGGCGGCAAGGCCAACGCGTTGGCCGCGCTCGGCGCGATGCTTGTGGGCGTGATCGTCACCGGTCTCTTCGTGGCGATCTCGATGACCTCGGGCGGCGGCGCATGGGACAACGCCAAGAAGTACATCGAAGAGGGCAACCACGGCGGCAAGGGCTCGGAAGCCCACAAGGCCGCCGTCACGGGCGACACCGTGGGCGATCCCTACAAGGACACCGCCGGCCCTGCCGTGAACCCGATGATCAAGATCACCAACATCGTGGCGCTGCTGATGCTCGCTGCGCTGGCCCACATCGGCGCGTGATCGCCATCATCCCGTAACGTGCAACGCCCCGGCGCAAGCCGGGGCGTTTTGCTTCAGGGTGGCTTTCGTAGGCCGACAGGGGCTTGTCCAACCAAACGCCGCTCTTGCGCGCTCAGGAGCGCGGGTATCTCCACCTCCCTCCGGGGCGTCGCGGCACGCGACGAACCCGGAGCCCATACGCGCCGCGGAACGATTGAAAAGCGCCGTCGCTTCAGCCTTTCCTGCATCACCGCGTATATGGGTTCCGGGCGCGCGACGGCGTCGCGCCCGGGAAAAAGGGGCTGTGCTTATCCCACACCACTCAACTTGTGTTAGATTGCTTCCATCGCCTCCGCAGGGAGGGCAGTCGTGCACGGTGTTCAACGGCGCGGGGGCGATGCGGTTGAGCGTGAACAGCGCTGT
>JAIYAO010000137.1 GCA_027488965.1 Alphaproteobacteria bacterium | reverse complement strand
GGGCGCGGCTATGTAGCCGGCCTCGATGCGCACGATCTTGCCGGCGGCCACCACGATGGTGCGCTCGGCGTCGACGCGGCCTGTGGCGGGATCGGCCAGCACGCGGCCGGCGTGGAGGAAGGTTTCCGGCGCCGGGGCGGGCGCCGGCGCCTGCGCGCCGGCGGAGGCGGCGAGGGTGAGCGCGAGCGCGGCGGCGGCGAGGGTGCGTGCGGTCATGATAATTCCTGTGGGGCCGGCGGCGGCCGGCGGTGCGCAAGAGGAAGCCGGGTTCGGCCCGGCGGGACAAGTCAGCTCGCCGAAACCGTGAATTCGATCCGGCGGTTGCGGGCGTCGGCGGCGGGGCCGCGGCGCGCGTCGATGGGGACGCCGGCGCCATAGCCGCGCACCTCCAGCGCCTCCACGGCGACGCCGCGGGCCACGAGATAACTCCGCACGGCGCCGGCGCGGGCTTCCGAAAGGGCCATGTTCGCCGCCGCGAATCCCGAGGCGTCCGTGTGGCCGCCGATCTCCACCCGGTAGGCCTTGCAGCGGAGGGTGACGGCGGAGAGCGCATCGAGGAGGCGGCGGTTGTCGTCTGTCAGGTCGGCGCTGCCGGGGGCGAAATTTATGGAGCGGCCGTCCAGCGTGGCGCGGAAGGCGTCCTGGCAGGCGGCGGGCTCGGGCGCCGCACCCAGCGCCGCCAGGGCCGCACCGACGCCGAGAGGTCCGCCCTCCAGGTGCGTGGCGTCCACCACGAGGCTGATTTCTCCGGCATGGGGGCCGCGCTGCAGTTCGGTCTCTGCGGCCTCGAAGCCGTACTTGAGGGAGTCCACGTCCGGCGCCGCGCCGGAGACGGTGGCGATGGAGTCGGCGATGTCGATCTGGATCCAGTCATAGCCGCGCTCGGCCAGGCCCGCTGTCACGTCCTTGACCCAGCCCTTCGCGGCCGGCGCGCCGCCCATGCCGGCGACGCTCATCAGCGCCAGCGCAAGCAATGCGCCGCAGACGCCCGCGGCGACGCCCACGCCGGCGGCGACCCGCCGCATCCGCCTCTTCGACACTTCGCTCACGCCGCCGCTCCCGCAACCCTTCCTGACCCTTAGCGCCCGGGGTGCGCGCGGTCATCCCCCGTGGAACAAAGGGCTTCAGGCCATCCCGGCCTTCCTCGCAAAAGCTTCGGCGGCGGCGGCGAGCAGCGGCACCCGCTCGCCCATCATCACGGCCTGCGGGGAGGCTGCGGTGCCGTCACGCACCCGCCCGGCGATGCCCTGGCAGATGGCCGCCAGGCGAAACGCGTTGTAGGCGAAGTACCAGTCGAGTTCGGGCAGCCCGTCGCGGCCGGTCAGCGCGCAGTACTGCGCCACGGCCTCCTCCAGGGTCGGGATGCCCAGCGCCTTGAGGTCGAGCCCGCCCAGCCCGGCGCGCCCGCCCTCCTGCGGCGTCACCCAGTTCATCAGAAGATAGCTGAAGTCCGCCAGCGGATTGCCCAGCGTGGAAAGCTCCCAGTCGAGAACGGCGATCACCCGCGGCTCGGTGGGGTGAAGGATCATGTTGTCGAGGCGGTAGTCGCCGTGGACGATGGAGGTCTGGTCGTCGCGGGGGAGCGTGCGCGGCAACCAGTCGATCAGCTGGTTCATGGCCGGAATGTCCTGCGTCACGGACGCAAGGTACTGCTTGGTCCAGCGGTCCACCTGACGACCGAAGTAATTGCCCGGCTTGCCGAAGTCGGAGAGGCCGGCGTTGGCCACATCGGTGTTGTGGAGTTGCGCCATGGTGGCGATCTTGGCGGCATAGACGGCGCTGCGCTCGGCGGGGGTGGAATCCGGCATCGAGCCGTCCCACAGGATGCGCCCCTCCACCATGTCCATGACATAGAACCACGTGCCGATGACCGCGTCGTCGGTGCACAGCCCAAACGGGCGCGCCACCGGGAACCCGGTGGGGTAGAGGCCGGAGATCACCTTGAACTCGCGGTCCACGGCGTGGGCGGAGGGCAGCAGCTTGCCGGGCGGTTTGCGGCGCAGGACGTACTTCTTGCCCGGCGTGACGAGTTGGTAGGTGGGGTTAGACTGGCCGCCCTTGAACTGGCGCACCTCAAGCGGCCCGGCGAAGCCCTCCACGTGCTCGCGCATCCAGGCCTCCAGCGCGCCCGCGTCGAACGCGTGGCGGGCGTCCACGGCCTTGGTGCCGGAGAACGTCTCCTGGGCGGTGGGCGCGGTGTCGGTCATGGACGTTTCTCCCGGTTTTCTCCGTTGTCGTCGCCGCAGCCGTCGCACGCAAGCAGGGCCGCAGCGTCAAGCGGCGCCGAAGGGCGCCAAGGGGCGCCGCTGCAGGTGGCGCTCCTGCCACACTGTTGCGCCTTCAGCTGTGGTTGCGGCGACATTAACCAGTTGTGGTTCGTTTGTGGTGATTGTGCGGTGCAATAGGAACGCGCCGATTCGGCGATGATCCTTTGCGACGCTTGCTAAAACCTCGGCCCGGCAGGCGGGCCAACTGGAGATGGACCACATGACGATTTCGAACCGTGCGCTGCTGCTGGGTCTGGGCGCGTTGACCGTCTGGGCGGGTCCGTTGCCGCAGGCGCTCGCCCAGGAGGCGCCCGCCGTGACCTCCGACGATGAAATCGTGGTGACGGGCACGCGTGTGGTGGGGCGTACGCGCCTCGACACGGTGGCGCCGGTGGACGTGATTAGCTCCGAGGCGCTCTCCAATGCGGGGTCCACGGAACTCAGCCAGGCGCTGACCGTAGCGCTGCCGTCCTTCACCTTCCCGCGCCCGGCCATCACGGACGGCACGGACTCCCTGCGCCCCGCAACCCTGCGCGGCCTCGCGCCCGACCAGACGCTGGTGCTCGTCAATTCCCGCCGCCGGCACGCGTCGGCGCTGGTCAACATCAACGGATCCATCGGGCGCGGTTCGGCGGCCGTCGATCTCAACGCCATCCCCACCGCCGCCATCAGCGCGGTGGAAGTGCTGCGCGACGGCGCCGCTGCGCAATATGGCTCGGACGCCATCGCCGGAGTCATCAACCTGCGTCTGCGTGAAGCGCGTGAAGGCGGCGAGGCCACGGTCACCTACGGGCAGTACTACACCGACGTGAAAACTACCCGTCAGACGCGCAGCGAGGAGGACGGCGGCACCACGACCGTGTCGGGCTGGGTCGGCCTGCCGCTCACGAACGACGGGTTCCTGACGCTGTCAGGAGAGTATCTGGACCGCGAGCCCACCAGCCGCGGCGATCGTGATCCGCGCATCAATTCGGGCGCCGAATCGCCCACGGGCTCGCTCATCACCAGCCGCTACGGCGATCCCGACATCGAGCAGGGCACCTTCTACGCCAACGCCGGCCTGCCGTTCGGCACGGCCGGTTGGGAAGCCTATGGCTGGGCCGGCTACCAGGCGCGCGACGCCAACTCCGCCGCCAATCCGCGTCTGCGCGCGCCGCGTTCGGCCAACGCCACAACGCCGTTCCCGAACCCCAACGCGCCGGTCCCCAACAACGCCCAGACCGTGCCTGACACACCCGTCGGCTTCCTGCCGCTCATCGCACCGGAGATCAACGATCTCACGGTCGGGTTTGGTGTGAAGGGGCCTGCGTTCGGCTTCGACGTGGATGCGGGGATCGTCTACGGGAACAACGAGATCAACTACACGGTGGAGAACTCGCTCAACGCCTCCATCGCGCGCGCGCAGATTACGCCGGGCAACGCCCGCTTCGGCCAGCCGCTGCAGCGCAAGTTCGATGCGGGGACGCTGGAGTACAACCAGACGGTCGCCAACCTCGGCTTCACGCGCACCTTCGGGGCGGACACCGTCACGCCGGTGACGCTGGCCTTCGGCGCGGAGTATCGCACCGAGGAGTACACCATCGGCGCGGGCGAGCCCGCTTCGTATGAATTCGGTCTCGGCACGGACGGCCAGCCGATCCGCGTCGACGCCGCCGGCAACGTCGTGCTGGTGGGCGGCAGCGTGGTGAACGGCGGGGCTCAAGGCTTCCCTGGCCTCCGACCCACGGACGCCGGCACCGACGATCGCGACGCATACTCGCTCTACGGCGAAGTGGAGGCGAACCTCACCGAGAAGTTCATCATGACCGCTGCGGCGCGCTTTGAGGACTACTCGGACTTCGGCAACACGCTGAACGGCAAGGTGTCGGCGCGGTATGACTTCACACCGGCCTTCGCGGTGCGTGGCGCTGCGTCCTCAGGATTCCGCGCCCCCAGCCTGCAGCAGTCGGCGTTCACCTCGCAGGCCACCAACTTCGTCGGCGGTCTGCCCCGGGAGATCCTGACGCTGCCGGCTGCCGATCCGGTGTCCGTGGCCCTCGGCGCCCGCCCGCTTGAGGCCGAGCAGTCGGTCAACTACTCGATCGGGACCGTATTCCGGACGGGGCGCTTGCAGCTGACGGTGGACGCCTACCAGATCGAGATCACCGACCGGATTGTGCTCTCCGACAACCTCGGCGAGCAGAGCAACGCGGCGGACGCAGGCGTCGACGCCCTCATCGCCACCGTTCGCCTCGGCGTCGATGGCGCGCGCTTCTTCATCAACGGCGTCGACACCACCACGGAAGGCGTCGACCTCGTGGCGCGCTACTCCTTCCCGGAGACCTCGGTCGGGTCATTCGACATCACGGCGTCGGGCAACCTGAACGACACTGAGGTCACCCGCACGCCGACCACGGCGGTGCTGTCCGCCCTGGCTGTGCCTCCGCAACTGTTCCCGAAGAACCGGGTGCTCGAGTTCGAGCGGGGCACGCCCTCGCAGAAGTACTCGCTGGGCGTCGACTGGGAGACGGGGCCCGTGGGCGCCACGTTCCGCGCCACCCACTACGGCAGCGTTCTGGTGCCGCAAAGCAACATCGCCGGCACCTACGACATCGCGTCCGCGGTGATCTTCGATCTGGAAGGGCGTCTGGACGTGGGCAAGTTCAATTTCGGCCTCGGCGTCAATGACCTGCTGGACGAGTATCCGTCCATGCAGCCGGTGGCCTTCAACGGCGTGAACGTCAATCTCAACGGCCCGGCGGCCTTCTCCAGCTTCTCGCCGTTCGGGTTCAGCGGGCGGTATGTCCACGCCCGGGTCGGATACAAGTGGTAGTAGGCTAGGGATCCGGCGGGCGCAACCTTTTGTTGCGCCCCATCCGGGTGTAAACTGTGGCGCATCTGTGCCGGATTAAGTAATCGTCAATTGAAATCGCCGGAGAACGGAACTGATTGTGGCTCTGGCGCGTCACTACTCCGGCGAATGAGGGCAAACAGATAAACCCTGTCGCCTTGGCGCCGGAAACGATATAGGGACGTGGTGAATGCGGCTCGTCCGCGTTCCGCGAGTCCCGGACCGAACGGAATTCACGGTTCGCATTGCGGACTTTAACTGAGGGGAACGTAGATGAAGAAAGTTTTGCAGGGCGCGACAGCTCTGGCCGCGATCATGGTCGCCGGCCCCGCTTTCGCCACCGAAGGCTGGTACGGCAAGGTCGATGCCGGCTACGGCTTTGACGGCACGCTTGAAACCGACCGCGTCACGGCGCCGACGGTGTTCGGCGGTGAAGCCGGCCTCGACAGCGACTGGATGGCCGATTTCGGCATGGGCTACGCCTTCTCGAACGGCTTCCGCCTCGAGGGTGAGTTCGCCGGCCGCTACAACGACATCGAAGGCGACGCCTCCTTCCAGGACGGCGGCAACGCCCACGCCTACACCGCCTTGCTGAACGGCATCGTGGACTTCAACCGCGGCGGCACCATCCAGCCGTACGTCGGCGTCGGCATCGGCGCCGGTCGCGTGGACGCCAACGCTGCTGACGGCCCCGCCAACAGCCGCGTCGTGTCGCAATTCTTTGACGACAGCGACACCAGCGCCGCCTACCAAGGCCTCATCGGCATTGGGTTCAAGGCGACAGAACGTCTGACTTTCGACGTGGGCTACCGCTATCTCTCGATCCCGAACCTCGAGTTCGCTGGTCGCGGTGCGACGCCTCCGGGAACGACCGTCGGCGCCCGCACCTTTGAAGCCGACTACGAGCACCACGCGGCCACCGTCGGTCTGCGCTGGCAGTTTGCGGCCCCGCCGCCGCCGCCGGCTCCCCCGCCGCCGCCCCCGCCGCCGCCCCCGCCGCCTCCGCCTCCGGAAGTGGCGCCCCCGCCGGCTGCCGTGGCCTGCCCGACGTCGCAGTTCGTCGTGTACTTCGCGTGGGACCGCTCCAACCTCGATCAGGCCTCGCTCGAGACCGTCGACGCCGCCGTCAACCAGGCCAAGGCGTGCAACGTCTCCGGCGTCATGGTCGTCGGCTACACCGACACGTCGGGCCGCCCGGCCTACAACGTCGGCCTGTCGCAACGTCGGGCCTCGGTTGTCCGTGACGCGCTCGTCGCCCGCGGCATCGACGCCGGCGCGATCGTGACGGACGGCAAGGGTGAAACGGAACTCGCGCAAGCCACGCGCGACGGTGTCCGTGAGCCTCTGAACCGCCGCACGGCAGTGACGATCTCCTTCCGCCCGTAACCGGCCGGAAAGACTTGAAGGGGCGGGCCCGGCTGCAAAGCCGGGCCCGTTTCCGTTTTGGGCCGGGCGTCCGCGCAGCACCCCCGCGTCATGCCGCTTGAACTCCCGTCGCGGTTGGATCAGGTCTTGCCGGACGGGCGCGCCGGCGCCCCGTCGCCAGGTGCCCGATGACCGCCACGCTCACTGCCGCTGCTTCCCGGACCGGCGAGGCCCGCGCCTGGATCGATGCGCGGGGCGACGCGCTCCTTGCGCGCACGGAAGCCTGGTCACGGGTGAACTCGGGCAGTCTGGAGACGAGTGGGCTTGCTGCCATGGCCAGCCTGCTGGCCGAAGCGTTCGCCGTGCTCCCCGGAGAGGTGGCGCGCGTGCCGCTGGCGCCCAGCGAGCGGGTCCGCGCCGACGGCGTGATCGAGGCGCGCGCCCACGGCGACGCCATCTCTGTCCGCGTCCGCCCTGAGGCCCCCGTGCAGGTGGCGCTCACCGGCCACTACGACACCGTCTTCGCCGCCAGCCACCCGTTCCAGACGCCCGCGCGTCTCGCGGGCGATGTGCTGCGCGGTCCCGGCGTCGCGGACATGAAGGGCGGGCTCAACGTGATGCTGGCGGCGCTGCAGGCGCTGGAGCGCACCGATGTCGCCGCCCACGTGGGCTACGAAGTTCTCATGAGCCCGGACGAGGAGATCGGCTCGCCTGCCAGCGCCCCATTGCTCGCGGCCCTCGGCGCGCGGTCCCATGTGGGCATGACCTTTGAGCCTGCGCTGCCGGACGGATCGCTGGCCGGCGCGCGCAAGGGCAGCGGCAACTACAGCCTGATCCTCACCGGCCGCGCCGCGCACGTGGGCCGCGCCTTCGACGACGGCCGCAGCGCCATCGTGGCGGCCGCGGACGCGGTGATGCGGCTCAACGATCTGAACGGCCGGCGCGACGGCGTGACCGTCAACATCGGCGCCATCGATGGCGGCGCGCCGGTGAACATGGTGCCCGCCGGCGCGGTGGTGCGCTTCAACGTACGCATTCCCGACGAGGGCGCGCGGCAATGGATCGAGGGGGAGGTGGCGAAGGTCGCCGCGTGCGCCTGTGCACGCGACGGCATCGGCGCCCGCCTGCACGGCGGCGTCACCCGCGCGCCCAAGCCCATGACGCCCACGCAGGCCACGCTGTTCGGCTGGGTGAAGCAGGCGGGCGAAAGCCTCGGGCTCGATCTGGCGTGGTCGTCCACCGGCGGGGTGTGTGAAGGCAACAACCTGTTTGCTGCAGGATGTCCCAACGTCGATACGCTCGGCGTGCGCGGCGGCAATCTGCACAGCGACCAGGAGTACGCGCTGATGTCGAGCTTCACGGAGCGCGCCAAGCTGTCGCTCACGCTGCTGCACGCCTTCGGCGCCGGTGTGTTCGACGTGCGGGGATTGCGCGGGTCATGACCTACGTTGTGCGTCCCATGCGCTTGAGCGACATGGCGGGCCTGCGGGCGCTACGCGATCTCGCAGGGCCCGGCTTCACAAGTCTCGCCGTGGACGATGCGAAGCTGGAGGCGCGCGTCGCCGCCGCCGAAGCGGTGCAGCAGGCCGATCTTTCGGCGCCGGGCGCCGACCAGCGCTACATGCTCGCGCTCGAACACCTGGAGACGGGCGTGCTGGCCGGCGTCGCGGGCGTGAAGGCCTGCGTCGGGGAGGCTCCGCCGTACTTCAACTTCCGCGTCCTCAGGATCTCGCAGGCGTCCGCCGCCGCCCAGCGGCGCTACGACATGGAAGTGCTGATCCTGGTCAACGAGTTCACCGGCTGCAGCGAGGTGGGCTCGCTGTTCGTGCTGCCGGATCATCGCGCGGCGGGGGCAGGGCGCATGCTCGCGCAGGCGCGTTACCTCCTGATGCGCGCCGCCCCCCATCGCTTCGCCGACGAGGTGGTGAGCGAATTGCGCGGCGTGGTGGATGAACACGGCGCCTCCCCCTTCTGGGAGCATCTCGGGCGCCATTTCTTCCGCATGGACTTCGAGGAGGCCGACCGGCTGAGCGCGGCCACCGACAACCAGTTCATCCTCGATCTCATGCCCAAGTATCCGATCTACGTGGACCTGCTGCCCAAGGCCGCGCGCGAGGTGATCGGCCAGTGTCATCCGCACGGACGCGGCGCGTTCAGCCTGCTGAAGTGGGAGGGCTTCACCTACCAGCGCGTGGTCGACATCTTCGATGCGGGCCCCCTCGTCACCGCCCCGCGCGACTCCATCCGCACCTTCCGCGAGAGCCGCCGCATGGAAGTGCGCGCCGGCGAGCCGCCGGTGGACACGCCGCCGGCGCTGGTGGCCAACCCGGACTTTGCACGCTTCGCCTGCACCAGCGGCCATGTGGCTGTCCGCGACGCGATCGCCTATGTCACGCCGGCCACGCTCGATGCGGTGGGGCTCGCGCCCGGGGATGCGGCGCTCATCTGGAATGGCGGCGATGCGAAGTGACCTGTTCATAGATGGCCAGTGGCGGCCGGGCGCGGGTGCAGCGTTCACCTCGTCCGATCCCGCCACGGGTGAGACTGTGTGGTCCGGAGCTGCGGCGTCGCCTGACGATGTGAACGACGCCTGCGCCGCGGCGCGGCGGGCGTTTCCCGCCTGGGCGCAGACGCCGCTCGCCGACCGCATCTCCATCGCGCGCGCCTTCGCCAAGGCGGCGGAGGAACGGGCGGCCCCGTTTGCGGCGCTGATCGCCCGCGAGACCGGCAAGGCGCACTGGGACGCGAAGGGCGAAGTGGCCGGCGTCGTCGGCAAGATCGAGCTTTCGATCCGCGCACAGGCCGAACGGGCGGGGTTACGGCAAGAGTCTGCGCCCTTCGGCGCGCTGGCGCTCGATCATCGCCCGCACGGCGTGATGGCGGTGTTCGGGCCGTTCAACTTTCCGGCCCACCTGCCCAACGGCCACATCGTGCCGGCGCTGCTGGCGGGCAACACCGCGGTGCTGAAGCCCAGCGAACTCACGCCGGGCGTGGCCGCATTGATGCTCGACTGCTGGCAAGCGGCGGGCCTGCCGGACGGCGTTCTAAATTGCGTGCAGGGCGGCCGCGACGTGGGCGCAGCGCTGCTGGCGAACGACGGGATCAACGGCGTGCTGTTCACCGGCTCGGTGCAGGCCGGCACGCATATCCACCGCCAGTTCGCAGGCCGGCCCGACATCGTCCTCGCGCTGGAGATGGGCGGCAACAATCCGCTCATCATCTGGGAGCCTGCAAGCATCGAAGCGGC
>JAIYAO010000193.1 GCA_027488965.1 Alphaproteobacteria bacterium | reverse complement strand
CGGCCATGGCGGCGCTCGCGCAGATCGCCGAGCAGGCGCTGCAGGATCTGCTGGGCAACCAGCAGGCGGGCGAGCAGCTGCAGCCGAACATGAGCGGCAAGGCCGTAGAGCTGGTGCAGAACCGGCTGGACATGCAGGTCTTCATCTACATGTCGAACCTGGCCAAGGCCATGAAGCGCTGCGGCGAGGTGTGGCTGTCGATGATGCGCGACATCGTGGTCGAAGAGGGCCGCAAGATGAAGGTCATCGACCCGCAGGGCAATGCGGCGTCGGTGGTGATGAACGAGCCGGCCTATGACCCGGAGGAGGAGAAGGAGTACGTCAAGAACAGCCTGGCCGACGCGGACTTCGAGGTGGACGTCGACGTCGGCCCGAGCAGCACCAGCCGGCGCGCGGCGACCGTGCGGGCGCTCACCGGGATGATGCAGCTCACGCAAGACCCCGAGACGCTGGCGGTGCTCAACGGCCTGGCGATGATGAACATGGAAGGCGAGGGCATCTCGGAGGTGCGCGAGTTCTTCCGCCGGAAGATGCTGCGCATGGGCGTGGTGAAGCCGAGCGAGGAGGAGCGCGCGAAGCTCGCCGAAGAGGCCGCGGGCGCGCAGCCCGACCCGCAGTCGCAGTACATGCTGGCCGCCGCCCAGCAGGCCGAGGCCGAGGCTGCGCAGGCCCGGGCCACCACCGTGCAGCGCATCGCGGACGCGGACCTCAAGAAGGCGCAGACGGCCAAGACCCTGGCCGAGGCCATGGGGTCCGAGCAGGACCAGCAGATCGCGTCGATCAAGGTGCTGCGCGAGATGCTGCAGCCCTCCGCGCCGCCCCCGATGCCGCCCGCTTATTGACGGGGCTTATTGACGGAGCATTTGTGCGGCTGATGGCGTTTGCGTACAGCCTGCGATAGCGGCTCCAATCGCGCCTATGCCACCTGACACCCAAGCTGAAGGCGACGTTCTGGAAGCCGAGGATCTCGACGAGAACCTCGAGGCCGAAGCGTCTGCCGATGAGCCGGGCGAGCAGGGCGCAGACGATGCGCCCGAGGCTGTTGCCGCCGAGGAGTCCGAGTCCGACGAGGTCGTAATCACCATCGGTGACGAGGCCCCGCCCGAGGAGGAGGAGAAGCGAGCCCCCGACTGGGTGCGCGAGCTTCGCAAGGCGAACCGCGAGAAGGACCGCCGCATCCGCGAGCTGGAGGCCCGGGTGCAGACCGCGCAGCCGGCCGCCGTCCAGGCCGATCCGGTGGGCGCGAAGCCGACGCTCGAGTCCTGCGACTTCGACGGCGAGAAGCTGGCCGCCGAGCTGGAGTCCTGGTACGACCGCAAGGCCAAGGCCGAGCGTGCGGCCGACGAGAAGCGCCGGGCCGAGGAGTCCGAGCGGGCCGCGTGGCAGGCCAAGTTGGACGCCTACGGCTCCGCGAAGGCCAAGCTGAAGGTGCGCGACTACGAGGACGCCGAGGCCTCGGCCATGGACGTGCTCAGCGTCGTGCAGCAAGGCGTGATTCTGAGCGGCGCCGAGAACCCGGCCCGCCTGGTGTACGCGCTGGGCAAGCACCCCAGCAAGGCCAAGGAACTGGCCGCGATCACGGACCCGGTGCGGTTCGCGTTCGCGGTCGCCAAGCTGGAGACGCAATTGCGCACTGCCCCTGCCAAGAAGACCGCGCCGACGCCGGAGCGGGTCGTCAAGTCATCCGTCGCTGGTGCGGCTGCCGTGGACAACCAGCTCGAGAAGCTGAGGGACGAGGCGGCCAAGACCGGCGACATGAGCAGGCTGATGGCCTACCGCCAGCAGCAGAAGGCGAAGCAGCGCGCCGCCTGACGCTGCTCGGCCTGGGCGCCACGTGCGGCGCCTCGGACTCGCCCACCGCAACGGGTAGAGAGGTGCGGCCCCCATCCGGCCCTGAGCGGATGAGTAGAGCAGAGCGGCGCAGTGCCGCGAAACCCCACTCATCAGCATAGGAGCCCGAAATGGCCAGTTTCAACAAGAACGAGATCGTGATGTTCGAGCGTGCCCTGGAAGGGTTCCAGGACGCCCTCGTCATCTCCCGCGAGTTCGGCAAGTTCGAGGTCGACGACGTCACCTCCGAGCGCGCCAGCGACATCATCTGGCGCCCGCAGCCGTACATCATCCAGTCCTACGCCGGCAACGACCAGTCGTCGAACTTCAACCGCAACCACACGCAACTGTCGGTCCCGACGACCCTCGGCTTCCAGCGTGCGGTGCCCATGGTGCTGACCGCCCGTGAACTGCGCGACCCGCAGCAGCGCGAGCGCCTGACCGTGGCGGCCATGCAGCGTCTGGCGAGCGACATCAACGTGTCCTGCTCGGATCTCGCGGCCCTGACCGGCAGCATCGTGATCCGCCGCACCACCGCCGCCGCGGGCTTCGACGACGTGGCGATCATCGACACGACCATGAACCGCCTGGGCATCCAGATGGACAACCGGGTCGTGGCCTACAGCTCGGGCGACTACAACAACCTCGCATCGAACCTCGCCGGCCGCGGCACAGTGCAGGGCAAGGTGACGACCGCCTACGAGCGCGCGCAGATCGGCATGGTCGCCGGCATCGACGTGATGAAGCTCGACTACGCCTTCCGCCTCACCGCGGCGGTCCCGGGCGCGTCGGTGGTCATCAACGGCGCCAACCAGCGCTTCGTGCCGCGTGCGACCAGCACGGCCGGCACGGGTGAAGTCTCGAACGTCGACAACCGCTTCCAGAACCTGGCCGTCACGGTCGGTGCCGGCGGCGCGCTGAAGGTGGGCGACTGCTTCACGATCGCGGGCGTCAACGAGGTGCACCACATCACCAAGGCCGACACCGGTGTCCTGAAGACCTTCCGCATCCAGGCCATCGTGTCCGGTGGTGGCACGGCCGGTGCGAACGTCATCAGCATCAACCCGCCGCTGATCGCCGCGGACTCGTCGCCGACCGACCCGGAACTGCAGTACCGCAACGTGACCGCCACGCCGGCCAACGGTGCCGCGCTGACGTTCCTCAACACCGCGGCGGCCTCGGTGAACCCGTTCTGGCACCGGTCGGCGTTCGAGATCATGCCCGGCCGCCTGCGTCCGCAGGAGAACGCCGGGATGGACGTGATGACCGGCACCACGGACCACGGCATCCCGGTGCTCATGACCCGCCAGGGCGCGATCGGCGACCTCTCGACCCGGTATCGCTTCGACGTGCTGTACGGCGTGGTGAACCTGCAGCCGCAGATGAGCGGCATCGAACTGTTCAGCCAGCCGTAATCGGCCACTGAACAGACCCAAGGGGCCGCCACGCGCGGCCCCTGTTGTACCGACGGAGCCCCCATGGACGACTACCCGAAGATGCTCTATCGCCAGCCGGGCACGGAGCGCGTGCACACCGGCCTCTTCGCCACGCGCATCGTGGCCACCGAGGACGAGGCGCTGGCCGCCGACGCCGAGGGCTGGCACGAGACCATGGAGGGCGCTATCGCGGCGCACGAGGCCGAGAAGGCTGAGGTGCTGGTCGGGGTGGCATCCGAGCCCCCGCCCGCCGGCGAGAGCGGCCCGGCCACGCGGCAGGAGCTGGAGCAGAAGGCCACCGAGCTGGGCATCGCCTTCTCGCCCCGCATGAGCGACCGCAAGCTCGGCGAGGCCATTGCGGCGAAGCTGGCCGAGAAGACCTGAGCAGCCCATGAGCTGGACGAAGCGGCAGATCGTGCTCGAGGCCCTGGGCGAACTCGCCATGCAGGCCTACGACTTCGATGTGTCGCCCGAGGAGGTGGCCACTGCGGTCCGCCGCCTG
>JAIYAO010000183.1 GCA_027488965.1 Alphaproteobacteria bacterium | reverse complement strand
CGGTCGCGCCCGTGCACGATGAGCTTGCCGATCAGCGAGTCGTAGTAGGGCGGTATCCGATAGCCGGCGTAGATCGCGGAATCCATGCGCACGCCAAGGCCGCCCGGTGCGTGGTAGTCCTCGATGGTGCCGGGGGACGGTGTGAAGGTGTTGGGGTTTTCCGCGTTGATGCGGCACTCGATGGCGTGGCCGTTGAACTTCACGTCCTTCTGCGTGAACGACAGCGGCAGCCCGTCGGCGATGCGGATCTGTTCACGTACAAGGTCGATCCCGGTGATCATCTCGGTAACCGGATGCTCCACCTGCAGGCGCGTGTTCATTTCGATGAAGTAGAACTCCCCGTCCTCATACAGGTACTCCACCGTGCCGACGCCGAGATAACCCAGTTTCTTGATAGCGGTGGACGTGATCTCGCCGATGCGGGCGCGTTCCTCCGGGTTGAGGGCAGGCGAGGGCGCCTCTTCCAATACCTTTTGGTGGCGCCGTTGCAGGGAGCAGTCACGTTCGCCCAGGTGCACCACGTTGCCGTGCGAATCCGCCACCACTTGCATTTCGATGTGGCGCGGCCGTTCGAGGTACTTCTCGATGTAGACGCTGTCGTCGCCGAAGGCGTTGCGCGCTTCGGAGCGTGCGGTGGAGAGGGCTTCCGACAGTTGATCGGCGCTGCGCGCCACCTTCATGCCGCGCCCGCCGCCGCCGGCGGCCGCCTTGATGAGCACGGGATAGCCGATCTTCTTGGCGACACGCTTGGCCTCGTCATCGCTGGTCACCCCGCCGTCGGAGCCCGGCACCACGGGGATGCCCACCTCAATGGCGGCTTTCTTGGCGGCGATCTTGTCGCCCATCAGGCGGATGTGTTCGGGCTTGGGGCCGATGAACACGAGGTGGCGGCCGTCCACCTTCGTGCGCCCAACGATCTCGGCGAACTTGGCGTTCTCCGAGAGAAAGCCGTAGCCCGGATGGATCGCCTGCGCGCGCGTGATTTCGGCGGCCGAGATGATGGAAGGGATGTGCAGGTAGCTTTTCGCGGAGGGCGGCGGGCCGATGCACACGCTCTCGTCGGCGAGGCGCACGTGCATGGCGTTGGCGTCGGCCTGGCTGTGCACGGCCACCGTGGAGATGCCCATTTCCTTGCACGCGCGGTGGATGCGCAGCGCGATCTCGCCCCGGTTGGCGATGAGGATTTTTTCGAACATGGCGCTATTCGAGCAGCAGGAGCGGTTCGCCGTACTCGACGGGTTGCGCGTCGGCGACGATGATCTGCACGACCTTGCCGGACCGCGGCGCAGCGATCGGGTTGAACGTCTTCATCGCCTCCACGATCAGCAGCGTCTGCCCTTCGGCGACGGTGTCGCCCACCTTGATGAACACCGCCGAACCCGGCTCAGGCGACAGGTAGGCCGTGCCCACCATGGGCGAGACCACGGCGCGGGGGTCGGCGCGGTGGTCCTTCACGACGGGGGCGGCGGGCGCCGCCGCTGTGGGCGCTGCAGGGGCGGGGGCGGGCGCCGGCGCGTAGGCCACGGCGGCCGGGGCGGCCTGCACGGTGCGCGCCAGGCGCAGGCGCAGGTCCCCGTGCTCCACTTCGATTTCCGTCAGGCCCTGTTCGGCAAGCACCTTGGCGAGATCGCGGACGAGGTCCGTATCGACGCCGCCAGGCGACTTCTTCTCACTCATGGATTTCGGTCTCCGCATCAGCCGGCGCCCGTCAGGCGTCTGGCCGCTTCAATGGCAAGGATATAGCTGGTCTGTCCAAACCCCGAGATCGATCCCTTTACAACGGGGGCGATCAGCGAGACGTGCCGGAAAGGCTCGCGAGCGGCGGGGTTGCTCAGGTGCACTTCGATGACCGGGATGGGCAGGGCCTTGATCGCGTCGTGCAGGGCGACCGAGGTATGGGTGTAGGCTGCTGCGTTGAGCACCACTGCGCGGGCCTTGTCACGCGCTTCCTGCAGCCAGTCCACCAGCACACCCTCGATGTTGGTCTGGCGGAAATCGAGGGCGAGGCCGGCGGCGGCGGCGTGGGCCTCGCAGGCTGCACGGATGTCGTCGAGCGTGGCGCTGCCGTAGATATCCGGCTCCCGGGTCCCGAGGAGGTTCAGGTTCGGCCCATTGAGGACGAAGACGGGCTTGGGCGGGGCGCCGGCGGGCATGGGCAGTCCAGGGCTTTCGAATGCGGAGGGGACCGTTGCGTCGCCGCCCGGCCCCCCCTATGTCGGCGCGATAGGAGGCGCTTTTGCGGGTCACGGTCAACGGTGAAGTGCGCGAAACCGCTCCGGACGCGACCGTGACGACCCTGCTCGCCTCGTTGGGGATCGATTCGCGCAAGGTGGCGGTCGAGCGCAACCGGGAGATTGTCCCGAAGAGCGCTTATGACCGCGTGGCGCTGGTCGACGAGGACGCACTGGAAATCGTCCAGTTCGTTGGCGGCGGATGATGGAGAGTGCGGCTGTGACCGCTGACCCACCGCTTGTGGTGGCGGGTCGAACCTTCGCGTCGCGGCTCATCATCGGGACCGGCAAGTACAAGACGTATGCGGAGAACGCCGCGGCGCTTGAAGCCAGCGGCGCGGACATGGTCACGGTGGCGCTGCGACGGGTGAACCTTTCCGATCCATCACAGCCCCGCCTCGTCGACTTCATCGATCCGCAGAAGTTTACCTACCTGCCCAACACCGCCGGCTGCTTCACCGCCGATGACGCCGTTCGCACGCTGCGCCTTGCGCGGGAGGCGGGGGGATGGACGCTGGTGAAGCTTGAAGTGCTGGCGGACCAGAAAACGCTTTACCCCGAGATGGAAGAAACGCTGGCGGCCGCGAAGACGCTGATCGCCGAAGGCTTTCAGGTGATGGTCTATTGCTCGGACGATCCGGTCTATGCGCGCAAGCTGGAGGATGCGGGGTGCGTCGCCATCATGCCGCTGGGGTCGTTGATCGGATCGGGGCTTGGGATCCAGAACCCGGTGAACATCCGCCTGATCGTGGAGCAGGCGCGGGTGCCGGTGATCGTGGATGCGGGCGTGGGCACGGCGTCCGATGCGGCCATCGCCATGGAGCTTGGCTGTGACGGCGTACTGATGAACACAGCGATCGCCGAGGCCCGCGATCCCGTCCGCATGGCCCGGGCCATGAAGCATGCTGTGATTGCGGGGCGTGAGGCGTACCTTGCCGGGCGCATGGGCAAGAAGCGCTACGCCGATCCGTCGAGCCCGCTGGCGGGCCTGATCTAGCGTTTGCGGCTGCTGCGCAGGGCTTCCGCCAGTACACGGTCCGCTTCGGCCTGGTCCCAGCCGCGCACCCACTTGCCGTTGATGAGGAAGGCGGGCGTGCCTTCGATCCCCGCTTCGGCGGCGACCTCATGGTTGGCGCGCAGGTGGTTGAACACCGTCATCTCGCCCATGTCGCGGCGCATGCGCGCCACGTCGACGCCCGCACGGCGCGCAATCGCATCCACCTGCGCGGAGTTCAGGTCGCCCCGGAACGCCATGAGCGCCCGATGCATCACCTGGTACTTGCCCTGACGGATGGACGCCACCGCGGCGCGCGAGGCCTCCACGGAGGGATCGCCCAGCACCGGGAATTCCTTGAAGATCACCCGTATGCCCTGCGGGTTGCGACGGATCGCCTCGAACACCCAATCCATCGCCGCGTGGCAATAGGGGCAGCGGTAGTCGAAGAACTCCACGATGGTGACGGGCGCGTTGCGGGGCCCAAGTGAGAAGTCGCGGGCATCGCCTTCGATGCGCTTCTGCAAGGCTGCATCCTTACGGCGCTGCAGTTCGTCGAGCGCCTCCTGCACCACTTCGGGGTTCTGCTTGATGTAGTCGCGCACCAGGGCGCGGACTTCTTCCTTCTGTGCCGCGGACAGCGCGGACGGCGCCGCCGGCTGCGCGTGGACGGGAGTCACCGCCAGAAGAGCGGCGGCGCAGAAAAGGCCGCTCAGGAACGGGCGCAACATCAAGGGCATCCAGACAAACCATTCAAAAGGCACGGCCTCTTGCGCAGCTTTGGGCCGCTGCGCAACAGCTTTCGTCCCGGCGTCCTAGCCGCGGCGTCCTTCACGGACGCGGGTTTCTGCGATCGTGGCGATGTCCAGCGCGCGCTGGTAGGAGGTGGTGCCGCGCTCGAGGCGCTCCTTTGCCCGCTCGGCGAAGCTCGCCGCCGCCGGCCAGTCTCCCACGGAGAACCGCAGTTCCGCATACGCAAGCCGCGCCAGCCCCTCTTCGCCGCGGCCGTCATAGGCGGCGGCCAGTTCGTACCAGGCGGAAACGTTGTCCGGCTCGGTGGCGGTGGCCGCCTGCAGCAGGGCGATCGCCTCGGTGGCCTTGGCGGGGTCGTTGGCGGCCAGCAGGGCGCGGCCCAGGTTCATCTGCAGCAGCGCATTGCCCGGCTTCAGCTCAAGCGCCCGGCGGTTCTGGACGATGGCCTGCGGGACCCGCCCGCTGGTCAGCAGGATCTCGCCGGCGAGCTCATGATAGAAGGGGTTCTGCGGAAACTCGCGGACGAGGGACTCCGCTTCCTTGTCGGCCTTCGAGAAATCCGCAGCCCGCATCGCGGCGACGGAGCGGGCGTAGCGCGCCGCCGGGCTCTGGTCGGACTCGGGATACTTGATGAGGGTCCGCCCGGTGTTCTGTGTGTAGCCAAACAGCTTCGCCTGAATCAGGCGGAACTCCTCCAGTTCCTTGGCGCTGTCGGTGGCGCCGCGATGATCGGTGGTGGCCACACGGGAGCGCAGGGCCTGGATTCGGTCGGACCACAGGGGGTGCGTGCGCATCCAGGGCGGAATGCGCTGGGCGCTGCGCATCTCGTTGTAGCGGAACTGCCGGCTGGCGAAGGTCACGAGGCCCTCGCCCGATTGGCCGGACGCATCCATGTACGTGACGGCGGCCTGGTCGGCGGCGGACTCCTGCGCCTGGGAAAACTGCACGAACTCGGCCATGGCAAACTGCTGAGACCCGGCAATCAGGGCGGCGCCGGCGGCCGGTGCGCCTGCCGCGACCGCCAGGATTCCAAGGCCGATGGACAGGAAGGCCGGACGCATGGCGGCGCTGGCCGCCTCGCGCGAGCGCAGGACGTGGCCGCCGGCAAGGTGCCCCGTCTCGTGGGCGAGCACGCCCTTCACCTCGTTCGGCGTCTCTGCCGCGGCAAGGAGACCCGTGTGGATGAACATCGTGCGGGAATTCGTAACGAACGCGTTGATCGAGTTGTCCTGGATCAGGATGACCTCGATCTGCGCAGGGTCGAGGTTGGCCGCCCGGAAAATCGGGTCTGTGTAGCCGCGGATGACCTCCTCGATCTCCGCATCGCGGATCACGGTCCGCGCCTGCGCAGGGACGACCAGCGCGGTGCAGGCCGCAAAGGCGACTGCAGCTAGGACGGCGGTCCGGACACGACACATAGCTGGCATGACGCCTCCTCGAACGCTCACCGTCCGTGAGCGATCCGCTTCACCCGGCATTGCGGCCCAAACAAGGCCCCGCGCCTCACAAGCGCGAAAGCTCCGTCAGGCCTTTTTGCCCCACCGGCTGAGGCGGGCGAAGAACTTCTCCCGGCGCTCCAGATCCGGCTCGTAGGGCTCTTCGGGTGCGGACTCCGTCACGGGTGTTTCCGTGACTGCCGGCGCCGCAGGGGGCGCTGCGGCGATATCCGGGGCGGCGGCCATCGTTGCAGGCGCAGGCTCCGGCGCGTGCAGGTCCTCCAAAGGCTCCGGGAGGCGCTCGGGCGCGGCCGCGCGGGGCGTACGGCGGCGTGCCGGCGCCCTGGCCGGCGCGACGACATCGACCTCGTCCGGGACGAGCACGACCGGCTCAGGAACCAACGCCTCCTCCGGCGTCTCAGGCGTGGCTGCGCCGAAGATGACCGGATCGGTGGCGATCATGTCGAGGCTCTCGCCGCCGTCGATCTCGAACGGGCGACGGCCACGGCCGCGACGGCGGCGACGGCGGCGCGAGCCGCCCCGTTCGCCATCGGCGCTGACTTCCCGGGCCTCGCTCTCGCGCGGGCGCGGCTCGGGCGCTTCGCGTTCACCGTCGAGGGCGGGGCCTTCGCCCTCCCGACGGCGCTTGCCGCCCCGGCGGCCCCGGCGGCGGCGGCGCGAAGCGTCGCCGTCGCTATCCCCGCCGCGTTCGGGACGGCGCGCTTCGGTTTCCTCGGCGTCTTCAACGTCCTCGACGATTTCCTCGTCTTCCACGTCGGCTTCGATTTCCGCGGGCGCTTCGGCGGGCCGCTGACGGTCACGATCGCGGTAGCGATCTTCCCGCTCGCGGCGGGGGCGTGCCGATGCCTCCCCTTCGACGGCGTCGGGGTCTGCTTCGCGGTGGCCGGTGGCGATGATCTCGAAGTCGGGCGCCATCAACGTGGCGGACGCGGTGACGCGCACGCGGACGTTGCGGTTGTCCTCGATGGCGGCCAGCGCCATGCGTTTCTCGTTGAGCAGGTAGATCGCCACGTCCGTCGGCGCGCGGGCTTCCAGTTCGCTCGCGCCGCGGCGCAGGGCTTCCTCGTCAAGCACGCGCAGCAGGTGCAGCGCGCTCGATTCCACCGACCGCACGCGACCGAGTCCCGTGCACATCGGGCAGATATGGGAGCTGCCTTCCAGAATGCCGGTGCGGCGGCGCTGACGCGACAGCTCGAGCAGCCCGAAGCCCGAGATCTTGCCCATCTGGACGCGCGCGCGGTCAAAGCGCAGCGCATCCTTCATCTTCTTTTCGACCATGCGGTCGTTCTTGGCTTCATCCATGTCGATGAAGTCGATGACGATGAGGCCCGCGAGATCGCGCAGGCGCATCTGGCGCGCGGCCTCTTCGGCCGCTTCAAGGTTCGTCTTGAGCGCCGTCTGCTCGATGTTGCGTTCGCGCGTCGAGCGGCCGGAGTTCACGTCGATGGAGACGAGCGCTTCGGTCTGGTTGATGACGATGTAGCCGCCGGAGCGCAGCGTCACTGCGGGGCTGTAGATGGACTCCAGCTGGCGCTCCACGCCGTGGCTGGTGAAGATCGCGGTGGGCTCCTTGTAGAGGTGGACCTTCTTTGCATGGCTCGGCATGAGCATGCGGATGAAGTCCTTGGCCTCCTTGTAGGCGGCCTCGCCCTCCACGTGGATATCGTCCACGTCCTTGTCGTAGAGGTCGCGGATCGAGCGCTTCACGAGGCTCGATTCCTCGTAAATCAGCGCCGGCGCCACGGAGCGCATGGTGGTGTCGCGGATCGTCTCCCAGGCGCGCGAGAGATACTCGTAGTCGCGCTTGATCTCGGTCTTGGTGCGCTTGGCGCCGGCGGTGCGCACGATGAGACCCATGCCTTGCGGCACTTCCAGGTCCGTGGCGATCTTCTTGAGGCGCTTCCTGTCGGCGCTGTTGGTGATCTTGCGCGAGATGCCGCCGCCGCGCCCGGTGTTGGGCATCAGCACGCAGTAGCGCCCGGCGAGCGAGAGATAGGTGGTGAGCGCCGCGCCCTTGTTGCCGCGTTCTTCCTTGACCACCTGGATCAGCATGATCTGGCGGCGCTTGATCACTTCCTGAATCTTGTAGCGGCGGGTCAGGATGCGACGGCGCTTTTCCTCGATCTCGCCGTCGTCGTCGCCCCCCTCGTCGTCCTCATCGCCGCCCGCATCCACATCGCCGGCGACGGCGTCGAACTCGGCCTTCAGCGCTTCGCGGTCGGCGACCGGGATCGAGTAGTAGTCCGGGTGGATTTCCCCGAAGGCCAGGAAGCCGTGGCGGTTGCCGCCATACTCCACGAACGCCGCCTGCAGCGACGGTTCTACCCGCGTGACCTTGGCAAGGTAGATGTTGCCGCGGAGCTGTTTCTTGTTCTGGGTTTCGAAGTCGAAATCGTCAACGCGGTGTCCATCGAGGACCACCACCCGGGTTTCTTCCTGGTGGGCGGCGTCGATCAGCATTTTCTTGGCCATGGGGCGCAGCTCCGTGGGCGGCGATCTTCCGGACGGGCGGGCGCAGTTGGCGCATCGACCCGGGACGCCGCGATAGGGAAAGAAGAGCCGGCCGCGGGCAGCCGCCTTCACGCGCGGGAGGCCGGCATGACCGGGCACTCAGGCGTGGGGACGGAACGCTGCTCAAGGGCCGTTCTCCGTGAAATGGTCGGCCAGTCCGGGGGGACGGCGACCGGCGATACTCTCTCTCGGCGGCGATTCAGTCTTGTGTCGCCGCCCAGGGGAAAGCAGGGGGAGGCGGGCGACGCCGGCCCATTTCTCGGCAGCGTCAGGCCCGACTCGGCGACCTCGAGGGGTCGTTTATGCAATCTGCAACATTTCCGGACCGAAGAAAAGTGAGCGCCGGTCAAGACTTCTGCAATCGCGGGCGAGGTAGAAGGCCCGAGAGACGCTTCATGGCCATGTCCCGGTTAACAATCCCTCTCGCCGCCGCCATCGTTCTGGCGCTGGCGACGCCCGCCGCCGGCGCCCCCGCCGGGGACGGGCCCGCGACAGTGCGGTCGGCGCGCGTGGACGCCCAGGCCGATGGGGCAACCCGGATCTCGGTCACGCTCGACCGCCCGGCCGCGGTCCGGCACTTCACCCTCGGCGGCCCGCACCGGTTCGTGCTTGACGTGTCAGGCGCGCGGGTGGCGTTCCGCACCCCGCCGCCCTGCGGGGGTGTGGTGCGCGCGATCCGGCATGCCCCACGGCCGGGCGGGGCGTCGCGCCTTGTGTTCGACCTTGCCGACGCCGTGACGGTGCGGGCGCTGCCGGCCGGCGCCGACGCCACGCGCCTCGTTTTCCTGCTGACCCCGCCCGCCGGTCGCGCCGAAACGCCCGCTGAACCGGCGGCCCGGCCGCCTGCGCCGGCCCCGGCGCTGGCCGCTCCAGAGGCGCCGCCCGCCCGCCGGACGATCGTCATCGACGCCGGCCATGGCGGCCATGATCCCGGCGCGCTCGGAAGCCAGGGCGCGCGGGAGAAGGCGATTTCGCTCGCCGCAGCCCTGCGTCTGCGCGACGAGCTTGAGGCGCGCGGCGGCTACCGCGTGGTGTTGACCCGGGAAGGGGATGTTTTCCTGCCGTTGGAGGACCGCGTCCGAATTGCGCGCGAGAACAAGGCGGACCTGTTCATCTCGCTCCATGCCGACGCCAACGACAACCACAGCGCCAAGGGCGCCTCAGTTTACACGTTGTCGGAGCGCGCCGGCGGCCGGGCGCGCTCCGTCGCCCAGGCGCAGGACTGGGACGTCAACCTCGGCGACGCCGGCCGCTCCGCCGCCGTCCACCAGATCCTGCTGGATCTCGCGCAGCGGGAGACCACCAACCGCTCCGCGGATTTCGCCCAGGCCCTGATCGCCGAACTGGCCGGCGCCTCGCCGCTGCTGCGCAACACCCACCGCAGCGCCGGGTTCTTCGTGCTGCTCGCCCCGGACGTGCCGGCGGTGCTGGTGGAGCTGGGCTTCATGACGAATACGCAGGATGAGGCGCGCCTGTCAGACCCCGCCGAACGCCGCCGCGCCATGGCGGCGGTGGCCGACGCCATAGACGTTTACTTCACGCGCCCTCGCGCCTATGCCGCGCGCTAGCGCCCTTGCGGCGTATTCACCATTGGCCCGTCGCCCGAAGCAGGCAGCGCCATATTGGCGCCCCAAAAATCGGACGACGTCCCGCCCTTCGTTCGAGGTCCTGACGCATGGCGATTGAGTTCAACCGCGATACGGTACGCAAGGTGCTGATCGGGATCGCCGCGGCGGGCGCCGCCGTGGTGCTCGGCCTTGTGATCCTTGTGGCGGTCGCGGTGCAGGGCCTGCCGGACTACAAGCAGCTGGCCGACTACCGCCCACCCGTCACCAGCCGAGTCCACGCCGGCGACGGCAGCCTGATCGCGGAGTTCGCCACCGAGCACCGGCTCTTTGTGCCGATCCAGGAAATCCCCGAGGTGGTGAAGGACGCCTTCATCTCCACGGAGGACAAATCCTTCTACGACCACTCCGGCCTCGACTACGCCGGCATCATGCGCGCGACGCTGACAAACATCGTTTCGATCTTCACCGGCGACCGGATGCAGGGTGCGTCGACGATCACCCAGCAGGTCGCCAAGAACATGCTGCTGTCGAGCGAACGCACGATCATGCGCAAGGTGAAGGAGGCGTTTCTCGCCCAGCGCATCGAACGTGCGCTCGGCAAGGAACGCATCCTTGAGCTTTATCTCAACCAGATTCCGTTGGGGCGCCAGTCGTTCGGGGTGGCCGCGGCTTCGCTCAACTATTTCGACAAGCCGCTCTCGCAACTGACCCTGGCGGAGGCCGCCTATCTCGGCGCGTTGCCCAAGGGGCCGAACAACTACGACCCCGTCAAGAAGAAGGACGCCGCCATCGCGCGGCGGAACTTCGTGTTGTCGCGCATGGTCGCCAACGACAAGATCACGCAGGAACAGGCCGACGCCGCCGCCCAGGAGGACATCGTCGTCGTCAACCGCCTGTCGGAAGACAAGTATGTGGCGTCCGCGCATTTCGTGGAGCAGGTGCGCCGGCAGGTGATCGCCCAGCTGGGCGAGCCGGCGCTCAAGGAAGGCGGCCTGTCGATCCGCGCCACGCTCGACACGCGCCTGCAAGTCGCCGCCGCACGGTCGGTGCGCAAGGGGCTGGAACAGTACGACCGCCGCCACGGCTGGCGGGGGCCGGTGGCGCGGATCGACGCGGACGGTGATGTGCCTGCGCTGCTGCGTGCGGTGGCGTCGCCGCCGCGGCTCACGGGCTGGCAGACCGCGGTGGTGACGCAGGCGGAGCGGGGCGTGGTGCGCTTCGCGCTGGCCGATGGGTCGCAGCGCCAGCTCGCCGGTGAAGACATCACCTGGGCGGCGCAGGGCGCTCGCGGCAAGGCCGATCGCGCGCTCCGCCGTGGCGCGGCGATCTATGTGCAGTGTCCGCGCCGCGCCGACAGCCGTTGCAACCTGCGCCAGGTGCCGGAAGTGGAGGGCGCCCTTGTCGCCATGAACCCCCACACCGGCCGCGTGCTTGCGTTGATCGGCGGCTATGACTTCCGCCTCGGCGACTTCAGCCGCGTCACAGACGCGCGCCGCCAGCCGGGCTCGGCGTTCAAGCCTATCGTGTACGCAGCGTCGCTCGATCCCTGCTCCAGCGAAGGCCAGCAGGGCTGCGGCCTGACCCCCGCCACACTGATCGACGATGCGCCCTTCGCCATCGAAGCCGGCGACGGCACCGTGTGGGCGCCGGACAACTATAACCGCGACAGCTATCTCGGCCCCACGACCATGCGCACGGGTCTGGAGAAGTCGCTCAACACCATGACGGCGCGGCTCGTCTACACCATGGGCCCGGAGCGGGTGTTCGACTATGCGGTGCGGCTCGGCATCTACGAGCAGTCCAAGCGCGAGCTCGCCGTGTTCTCCCTCGGCCTCGGCGTGGGCGAGACGACGCCGCTGAAACTCACCACCGCCTACGCCATGTTCGTCAACGGCGGCCGGCGCATCGCGCCGATTTTCATCGACCGCATCCAGGATCGCGACGGCCGCACGGTGGAGCGGCAGGAACTGGTCCAGTGCCAGGAGTGCCTCGCCCCATGGTCGGGCCAGCCGGCGCCGGTCATTCCCGATGTGCGCGAGCAGGTGCTGGATCCCATCACCGCCTACCAGGTCGTCTCCATGTCCCAGGGAGTCGTCGATCGCGGTACGGCCACGGTGGTCAAGAGCGTCGGCAAGACGCTGGGCGGCAAGACGGGCACCACCAACGACTACAAGGATGCCTGGTTCGTGGGCTTCTCGCCGGATGTGGTGGTCGGCGTCTGGGTCGGCTTCGATCGCGGGCGCGAACTGGGAGAGGGCGAATCCGGCGCCCGGCTCGCCGCGCCCATCTTCCGGGATTTCATGGCCGAAGCGCTGAAGACGGAAACGGACACCCCGTTCCGCATGCCTGCGGGCGTGCGCCTGGTGCGTGTGGACAGCCGCACGGGCTTCCTGCCCGGGGCGGACACCGTGGACACCACCATCGAGGCGTTCCGCCCTGGCACCGAACCCACCGAAGTCACCGCCCAGCAGCCGTTCATCATCGGGCAGGGGGCGGTGGGCTTGCCGGGCGCCACCCAGCCGCTCGACGTTCCGGGCGCCATCCCCACCGCGCAGCCGGGGCGCCTCCCGGCCAAGGAGGACGACGGACTGGGCGGGCTCTACTAGCGCTGGCGTCGTGATCGCGGGCATCTGGCGATCCCGCGGCGAACCGCCTATCTCCGTCACCCGGTTCCTAATCCACGAGCATCCCATGCGTCCCGACATCGCGGCCCTCGCCGACCAGATCCGCACCACCGCCGCGTTGCTGCGGAGGCGTCTTTGACTGGGATCGCGCCAACGCCCGTCTCGATGAACTGAACGCCCTCGTCGAGACGCCCGACTTCTGGAACGACTCCGAAAAGGCCCAGAAGCTGATGCGCGAGCGCAATCGGCTGGCGGCGTCCCTGGAGGGCGTGCTCGCGTTCGAACGCGAGGCGGACGAATACGCCGAGCTCTCCGAGATGGCCGACGCCGAAGGCGACGAGGGCCTCATGGAGGAAGCGCGCCGGGCGCTGACGGCGATCCAGGAACGCGCCGCCCGCGCAGAGCTGGAGACGCTGCTCTCCGGCGAGGCCGACGCCAACGATTGCTACGTGGAGTTCAACTCCGGCGCCGGCGGCACCGAAAGCCAGGACTGGACGCAGATGCTGCTGCGCATGATCACGCGCTGGGCCGGCGCGCATGGCATGCAGGTGGACCTGCTGGAAGAGCAGGACGGCGACACGGCGGGGATCAAGTCCGCCACCATCCAGGTGAAGGGCGAGAACGCCTACGGGTGGCTCAAGACGGAATCCGGCGTCCACCGCCTCGTGCGCATTTCGCCCTATGATTCCAACGCCCGCCGCCACACCAGCTTCGCCAGCGTCTGGGTCTATCCCGTGATCGACGACCAGATCACTATCGAGATCGCCGACAAGGACGTGCGGATCGACACGTATCGCGCCTCCGGCTCCGGCGGCCAGCACGTCAACAAGACCGACAGCGCGGTGCGCATCACGCACCTGCCCACCGGCGTGGCCGTGGCCTGCCAGTCGGAGCGGTCGCAGCACCAGAACCGCGCCAAGGCGTGGGACATGTTGCGTGCGCGTCTCTACGAGCGGGAGCTGCAGGCGCGCGAGGCCGCCGCCCAGGCGGTGCAGGACTCCAAGACCGAGATCGGCTGGGGCCGGCAGATACGCAGCTATGTGCTTCAGCCGTACCAGATGGTGAAGGACCTGCGCACGGGCGAGGAAACGTCCGACACGCAGGGCGTCCTTGACGGCGACCTCGACCGCTTCATGGCGGCGGCGCTGGCGGCCCGCGTCTCAGGCGCGCCGGGCGGCGTGATCGAGGACGTGGAGTAGGGCGGCGCCGATCCGGTCTGTGCGGCGTTCATGGGCTGGTCGCATCCGACCGTGCCGATGCGCCCGCTCTGGAGCGAGGGATCACCATGACCCGCAAGGAACGCGTCGCGATCATCGGTGTCGGCCACGTGGGGGCCACGTCGGCGTACGCCTTGATGCTTCGGGCGCTGTTCAGCGAAATCGTCCTTTTGGATAGCGATGCGGCGCTCGCACGGGCGGAGGCTGCCGACCTGTCCGACGCCAACGCCATGGCGCGCCCGGCGCGCATCTGGTCGGGCGACTACGCGGAGGCCGCAGACGCGCGCATCGCCGTCGTGACCGCGGGGGCCGTAACGCATGGCGCCCAGTCCAGGTTGTCCGTGACGGCGGAAAGCGCAGCCATCGTGGCGCCCTGCGTCGAACAACTGATGCTGGCCGGTTTCAGGGGTGTGCTGCTGGTGGCGGCGAACCCCGTGGACCTGATGGCGATGGTCGCCTACCGAGCGTCGGGACTGCCGGCATCGCAGGTCATCGGGACGGGCACGTTGCTGGACTCCAGCCGGTTGCGCCAGACGCTGGCCGCTCTGCTGGATGTCGCGCCCGACGCCATCGAGGGATTGGTGCTCGGCGAGCACGGCGACAGCGAGGTGGTGGCGTACTCCGGCGTTCGGGTTGGCGGTCTGACGCTGGAGGCTTTTGCTGCAGGGAGGGCGGCGCCCGACCGCGGGCTGGTGGCCGACCAGGTGCGCGACGCCGGCTACCGCATTGTGCAGGGCAAGGGCTACACGTCCTTCGGCATCGCCACGGCGATCGTGCGCATCTGCGAAGCGATCGTTCGGAATGAGCGGACAGTGCTTCCGGTCTCGACCCTGCTTCGGGGGGAGTACGGCATCTCCGACATCTTCATGAGCCTGCCGTGTCTGATCGGCATCGATGGCGTCGCCGAAGTTCTGACGCCGGCGCTCAGCGATGATGAGACGCGAGACCTCCGTGCTTCGGCGGAAACGCTGCGCCGATCCTTTGCTGCCGCAGGGCTGGCGGCCGGCGGTCCCTAGCTTCGGGGAGGGCGCTCCAACGAAAAAGGCCGGCGTCACCGCCGGCCTTTCCCATCACTGTTGCGAAAACCTAGCTCTGTGCGCCGGTCACGACCACGCCGCTGACCATACGGTCGCTCGGCTGGTCGTAGAAGCTGCCGGCGGTATCGTTGGAGGCAGCGCCGGAGGGCGCCGAAATCTGCGGGGCCACCGCTGCGCCGACGCCGGCGGAGGGGTTGAGCGGATCCTGCAGGTAGCGGCACTGCCCCTCAAACACGGCGCCCATCTCGACCGAAAGGGACTGGTGGACGATATCGCCAAGCACATGGGCGTTGCGGGCCAGCTGTACTTTGCGGGCCCGCACCGAGCCTTCAACGCGACCGTTGACCAGGACGCTCTCAGCGATGATGTCGCCCTTGACCATGCCCGTGTCGCCGATGGTGAGCGAGCCGCCGCGCACGTTGCCGTCGATCTCGCCGTCGACCTGGAGTTCCGCACCTTCGGCTTCCACGGTGCCGATCATGCGCACGCCGTTGGCGATGATCGACGTCATCATGCGGGAGGGCGGCGGGCGGCGGGTATTGGACTCCGGAAGCGCGGGAACGGTATCCGGCGTCTTACCCTTGCTCGTGAACATGTCGACCTGCCCTCAGGAAGTTGATTGGGTCATAGACCTTGCCGCGGAACCAGACCTCGTAGTGCAGGTGTGTGCCTGTCGACCGTCCGGTGGATCCCATGGAGCCCACCCGTTGCCCGATAGCGACCCGCTCGCCCCGCGTCACCTGAATATCGCGCAAGTGTCCGTACCGAGTCTTAAAGCCGTGTCCGTGATCGATCTCGACCACGTAGCCGTAGCCGGATTTTGCGCCGGCGAACGACACAACGCCCGGCGAGGTGGCCACCACCGGCGCGCGCTCGAACGCCGCCACGTCGAGGCCGGCGTGGAAAGAGGGCCGCCCGTTGAAGGGATCCATCCGCGGACCGAAGCCCGAAGTCTCGCGATGATCGACGCCCACAGGCGGCGCCAGGGGGGTGGCCGAGGCAATGCCGTCCAGACGGCGCGCTTCCTCAACCCGCGCAGCGACCTGCTGCACGCGGCGTTGGAAGGCGGGATCCACTTCGCCCTCGCCGAGCACGCCGGAAAGATCGAGCGGCACCAGCGGCCCGCCCATTTCCTCGGAGCCGTCGTCGCCGGACAGGCGCGAGAAGCCCACGCCGGTCATGCGCAGTACGCCGCGGATTTCTTCGGAGCGGTTCACGGCCGCTTCTTCGGCGGCGGTGAGGAAGGCGGTCTGTTCGGTCTTCAGCCGATCAACCCGGGCGCGGAAGCCCACGGTCTGGACCCGGTAGGAAGGTTCTTCCCATTCGCGGGACTGGCGGGGTTCTGCCTCTTCGATGGAGGCCTGCATGAGGAGACGGGCGCCGTCGCGCTCGATCGGGCGTGCGGCGGCGGAGATGGAGGAGCCGCCCGCGTAATCGAGCAGCATCTTGAGGGTTTCGTGCCGGCGCTCGAACTCGACCGTCGCCTTCTCGAACTGAGCGGTCTTTTCCTTGAGTTGCGCCTCAGCGGCGGTTTCACGGGCGCGCGCTTCGGCGAGCCAGCGCTTGTACTTGGCCTCCATCCGCTCGATCTCGGTCTCCTGGGCGGACATGACCTGTCCGCGCATGAGCACGTTGACCGAAGCGTAGGCGCACCAGCCGGCGATGCCGAGACCGGCGAGCGCGAGAAGCGCCTGATGAGAGGGCCTGAGAGAGACATAACGGACGGTGCCGCCACTGCGATGATAGATCTGCCGTTCCGGAAAAGCCCTGTCGAACAAGGCTTTCGCTCGGTGTGGGAACTGGCTCATGTTCTGGACCGCCCGCTCTCGACAATGTTCCAACCGCTCGCCACGGCCGCTGTGGAGTAAACCCGCACTAACCGTATCGCTCAAAGGACGGTCCGTTGGCAACCGCCTTGGGCGCCCCGTTACGGGAAATTTTACATCGTTGGTGTCGCAACTGCCAGAAGTGCGCCATGTGCACTGGCGATGGGCGCCAAGGCATTAACCTAGATTTCCCGCGCCGCGGCCAAGACATCGTCTGCGTGGCCGGCCACCTTAACCTTTCTCCATGTGTTAACAACCTTGCCTTTTCGGTCGATAAGGAAGGTGGAGCGTTCAATTCCCATGTATTTCCGGCCGTACATGCTTTTCTCGACCCAGACGCCGTATCGGCCACAAACCGCCCCATCTTCGTCCGATGCGAGCGTCACAGTGAGGCCGTGCTTTGCCGCGAATTTATCGTGGCTTTTGACGGAATCGCGGGAAACACCCACCACGACTGCGCCGGCCCCAGCGAATTCCGCTGCTTTTTCAGTGAAGCTTAGAGCTTCCTGTGTACACGCAGAGGTGTCATCCTTGGGATAGAAGAAGAGGACGACCGCCTTCCCCTTGAGGTCGCTGAGCCTGACGTGCCCGCCCCCGGCCGTCGGCAACTGGAAGTCGGGGGCCTTGTCGCCTGGTTTCAGCTCCGCCGTTTCTGGTCCGCCGCTCATGTCGCCTGTTCTCCCGTGCGCTGACGCTGTTCGCGCCGCCATCCTGGCGGGCGCGGGGATCAACCTCGCGGGCTTCTCTCCGGAGGGCCATGCGGCATGATCCGCAGGTCCTCGTTCATCCTGTTCGAGATCCTCGTCGGCACGCTGGTGACTCTCGGGTTCGGGGTTGCCTTTGCGGCCTGGCGGCTGTCGCAGGGGCCCATCGAACTGGTGCCGATCAAGCGCCAGATCGAATCCCAGCTTTCGGCGGCCCGCGGCGGGCGGCCCGTGAAGATCGACCGGGTCGAACTGGCCTGGTCGCGGGCCAACCGCGGGCTCGAGATCAAGGCGTATGGCGTCAAGGCGCTGAGCGCCGAGGGCGCGTTGCTGACGCAGAGCCGCGCCGTCGATATCGGGCTCAGCCTGCATCGCCTCGCCCTCGGGCGCCTTGCCGTGGAGCGCGCGGCGTTCGACGGCGCAGACATCACGGTGACCATGGCCGCCGACGGGTCGGCAAAGCTGGCGTTCGGTCCCCCCGGATCGCCGCCGGACTACGTCATCCCGCCGCCGCCGCCCAATGAGACGGTCACCCAGCGGGTCAACCGCATCCTCGACGGGGTCGCGACGGTGTTCAAGCCGGTGGGCTTCGGTGCGGCGCTCCGGTCCGTCCGGGTCGACGGCGTTCGTCTGATGGTGATGGACGAGCAGCACACGACCACGTGGGTGGCGGAAAACGCCCGGATCGATCTCACCCGCACAGGCGCGGCAGTGCGGCTGTCGGCGGCGGCGGCGTTCCGCGGACCGCGGGGGCCAGCGCCGGCGGCGTTCAGCGTCGACACGGACACGGAGTTTTCGCGGGCGACCATCACGCTCAACGCCAACCGGGTGCAGCCGAGTGCCCTGATCCCCGAAACGGCCCTTGGTCCGCTTGCCGGGCTGCAGGCGCCCATCACGGCCGCCATCACCGTGGGTCTCGACCGCAAGATCGGCGTGACCCTGATCAAGGGGGACGTGGAGGTGGGCCGGGGATCGCTCGCTGTGGCGGGCGGCCGCATGGAGATCTCGGGCGCCCGCATCCGGGGCGGTTACGACATCGACACGGACGTTCTGGGCATCGACGAGATCGCCATCGGCGGCGACGGCACGAAGATCCAGGGCGCCATCGCGATCCAGAAGGCCTCCGCCTTTCTGGGCGCCAACGCCGATGCGCCGGCCCGTTTCGACCTGGCGCTGCCGGCGCTCACCATCGACGCCCCCGGCGCCTTCTCTGCGCCGGTGTCGCTGCGCAACGTGGTGATGAAGGGGGCGATCGCGCCGCGGGACGCCAAGGTCACGTTCGACGAGATCACCGCCGGCATCGACAACGCCAGGCTCGCCCTCGCCGGAAGCATCCGCTGGGCCGACGACGGCAAGGGCGCGATCCGGCCCGGCCTCGCCATGACCGGTGCGATCACCGGCGGGCTCGATGCGCGCCGTGCGCTGACGCTGTGGCCACTCAAGGTGGCCGAAGGCGCGCGCTCCTGGCTGGAGACCGGCCTGCTCGCCGGCCGCATCACCCGCGCGACGCTGCGCGCGGACATCAGCCCCGCGGACATGGCGCTCGATGTGCTGCCGGACGACCGGCTCCTGATGACGCTCGACTACGACAGCGCGCAGGTCCGCTACTTCGAGAACATGACCCCGATCACCGAGGCCCGCGGCAACGCGCGGATGCAGGGCAACAGGTTCGACCTTGCGCTGGTCTCCGGCCGTGTCGGCGCGCTTGCGCTGACGCAAGGCCGGGTCGAGTTGCCGCGGCTCAAGCCGAAGGGCGCGCTCGCCACGTTCGCCGGCCGCGCCGAGGGCGAGGCCCGCGCCATGGTCGATCTGCTGCACCAGATGCCGATCAAGCTCGAAGAACGTTTTCCCGCCCAGCGCGCCACTGTCGTCGGCCGCGGCGTGGCGGACTTCGCCTTGCACCGGCCGATGCTGAAAGACGTCCCCGCCAAGGATCTCACGTGGGAAGTGGATGCGCGGCTGGAGAACGTCGGCGCCGTGGCGCGGGACGGCAAGTACACCATCTCCAACTGGCGCATGCGGGCCACCGGCGATGAAGACGCCATGACCTTCTCCGGCCCCATGACGCTGAACCAGAGCCAAGCGAACCTCACGTGGACGGAGATGTTCGACAAGGCGTCGGGCCCATGTTCGCGCTACGTGGTGGACGGCCGCTTCGACGCCCGCGATCTCGAACGCATGGGCATCGGCGTGGCGCAGTACGCCCGCGGCCCAGTGGGCGTCCAGTTGACCGGCGAGGGCGAGGGCCTGGACGTGGCGCTGGGATCGGCCAGGCTGGACCTGAAGGACACCGACATTGCGCTGCCCAGCAACGCTTGGGTGAAGCGGGCGGGCCGGCCGGCCACCGCCACGTTCGACATGCGCGAGCAGCCCGACGGCGGCCTGCAACTGGCCAACATCGACATGAAGGGGCCGGGCTTCGCCGCCAACGGCGTGGTCACGCTCGCCCCCGACAACACGCTGCTCGGCGCCAACATGCAGCGGGTCTGGATCGACGGGCGGACGGATCTGCGGGTGTCGGCGCGCCGGTCGCGCGAGGGCGTGCTGCTGGTCTCCGCCAACGGCCCGTCGTTCGACGCCGCCCCCTTCATGACGGCGCAGTCCGCGGATGCGGGGGCGGGCGCCGCCGCCGCGGCCGCGAAACCGGAACGGTGGGACGCCGCCATTCAGGCCGATCGCATCCGCATGAAGGGCGATGCCGAACTCTCTGCCGGCCGCCTCGAAGGCACCTGGATCGGGCCGGTGATGACGCGTCTCGACGTGCGTGGATCGGGACCGAACAACTCCAGCCTCGTGCTCAGCCTCGGCGGTCCCGACGGTGCGCTTTCTGGGCCGATCGCGTTCAAGGCCGACGACATGGGCTTCGCCTACCGGGCCGTCACCGGCGCCGACAACGTGCGCGGCGGTTCGGTGGAAGGACGCGGCATCTGGCAGGCCACCACGGGGCGCGCCGAGGTGACGGTGAAGGCCAAGGACTTCCAGGTGGTCAAGCTCGGCCCCATGGCGCGCTTGCTATCCTCCGTGGGTTCCCTGCGCGGCATGGCCGAAATGCTGAACGGGGACGGCGTGACCTTCGCCGGTCTCGAGGCGCCGATCACCATCGTGGACGGGCGACTCTACGTGGCGGAGAGCCGCGCGGCGGGGCCGTCCATCGGCATCACGGCGAAGGGCGCCATCGAACTGGCGGACGGCACCCTCGACCTCGATGGCGTCATCGTCCCGAGCTATGGGTTGAACTCGATGCTCTCGGGCGTGCCAGTGCTGGGCTCGCTGCTGGCGTCGCGCCCGGGCGAGGGCGTCCTCGGGCTCACCTATTCCATGAACGGCCCCTCGGACGCGCCGCGCGTCGGCGTCAATCCGCTCTCGGCCCTCACCCCCGGAATACTCCGCCGCATTTTCGAGCCGTGGGGCGTCCAGCAGACGCCACCGAAGGCGGCGGCCGCCGTGGCGACGAACGGGTAGGCTACACTGCCCGCAGCAGGGCGTGGCGCTTCTTGCCGACGGACAGTTTCACCACGCCGTCTGCGTCGATGTCGGCATCGGTCAGCACCGCGAGTTCGTCGGACACCGCCACATTGTTCACGGACACGGCGCCCGCCTTGATGTGGCGTTTGGCTTCGCCGTTGGACTCCGCGAGGCCCGCGCGTTTGAGCGCGTCGGCCACCCGCAGGCCGGCAATCTCCGCGCGCGGCGTCTCCACCGTCGGCAGGGCTGCGCCCGCGCCGCCGCCGGTGAACACAGCCTGTGCGGTTGCTTCGGCGTCGCGGGCGGCGGCTGCGCCGTGCAGCATGGCCGTGGCGGCGTTCGCGAGCGCGATCTTGGCGGTGTTGATGTCGGCGCCCTGCATGGCGCCGTAGCGCCCGATTTCGTCCAGCGGCAGGTCGGTGAACAGCTTCATGAAGCGCGCCACGTCGGCGTCTTCCGCATTGCGCCAGTACTGCCAGTACTCGTAGGCGGAGAGCATGTCGGCGTTCAGCCACACGGCGCCCGCCGCCGTCTTGCCCATCTTGGCGCCGGACGCGGTGGCCAGCAGCGGCGTCGTCAGGCCGAACACATTGGCGCCGTCCACACGCCGGCACAGCTCCACGCCGTTGACGATGTTGCCCCACTGGTCGGAGCCGCCCATCTGCAGCGTGCAGCCCACGCGCCGGTTGAGCTCAAGGTAGTCCACCGCCTGCATGAGCATGTAGTTGAATTCGAGAAACGTCATCGGCTGCTCGCGCTCGAGGCGCAGCTTCACCGAGTCGAACGACAGCATCCGGTTGATGGTGAAGTGGGTGCCGTACTCGCGCAGGAAATCGATGTAGCCGTACCTCGCCAGCCAGTCGTCGTTGTTGACCATCACAGCGTCGGTGGGGCCGTCGCCGAAGGTGAGGAATTTCTCGAACACGCCGCGGATCGACGCCATGTTGTGCGCGATGTCGGCGTCGGACAGCATCTTGCGGCTTTCGTCGCGGCCGGTGGGGTCGCCCACCTTGGTGGTGGCGCCGCCCAGGAGCACGATGGGCCGCCCGCCCGCCTGCTGGAGCCGGCGCAACAGCATGATCTGCACCAGGCTGCCCACGTGCAGGCTGGGCGCGGTCATGTCGAAACCGATATAGCCGGTGACGACGCCCGCGCCGGCGGCCTCGTCGAGGCCGGCCAAATCGGTGCACTGGTGGATGTAGCCCCTCTCATCGAGGGTGCGGATCAGGGCGGAAGTTGTCATGACGGGCGCAGGTAGCATGGAGCACGGGGCATGAGCAAAGCGCCGGGAGAGGCCATCTGGGCGCTGGGCTGCATGACGGGCACGGCTCTGGACGGGGCGATCGACCTCGCGCTGGTGCGTACCGACGGGCGCGTGCTGCTGGAACTCGGTCCCTGGGGCCTTGTGCCGTATGGCGACGACCTGCGCAGCTACATGGCCGAGGCGGTGGCCGCCGCGCGCGCCTGGGGTTTTCAGGGAGATGCGCCCCGGATCCTGGCCGAGGCCGAGCGCCGCTTCACGCTTGCGCACGCCGAAGCCATCCGCTGGTTTCTCGCCGATTCCGGGGTGGGGGCCGGGGAGGTGGACCTCGTCGGCCTGCACGGCCTCACCGTCCTGCACCGCCCGTCCCGCGGTGGGTCTCGGGGCTTCACCCGCCAGCTTGGCGGCGGCGCGCTGCTGGCGCGCGAGGTCGGCATCGATGTGGCGTACGATTTCCGCAGCGCCGATGTGGCCGCGGGCGGCGAAGGCGCGCCGCTCGCACCGATCTACCACGCCGCGCTCCTGGCCTTCTCCGGTCAGCCCGCCCCGGCCGCGGCGCTGAACCTCGGCGGGGTGGCGAATGTCACCTGGTGGGGCGGCGGCGAAGAGATCGTGGCGTTCGATACGGGGCCGGCGAATGGCCCCATCAACGAATGGATGGAGCACTGCGGCCTTGGCGCGTACGACGTGGACGGCGCCGTCGCGGCGCGGGGCGTGGTGGACGAGGCGCGACTGGCGCGCCTTCTGGGGCACGTCTATTTCTCCCGCCCCTTGCCCAAGTCCCTCGACCGCTATGATTTCCCGGCCGCCATTGCCGAGGGGCTGTCGCCGGCCGACGGCGCCGCGCTGCTGACGGCGTTTTCGGCGGCGGCAGTCGGACGCGGGCTGGACCTGCTGCCCGCCCGCCCGGAGCGGCTCATCGTCTGCGGCGGCGGGCGGAAGAACCCGACGCTGATGGGCGAGATTGCGCGGCGGGCGGGCGTCACGCCCGTCGATGCCGACGACCTCGGCTGGCGGGGGGATGCGGTGGAGGCGGAGTGCTTCGCCTTCCTCGCCGCCCGCACCCGGGCGGGCCTGCCGCTCAGCTTTCCCTCGACCACCGGCGCTCCGGCACCGATGACCGGGGGACGAGTTGCGCGCGCGGCGAACAGTTAGCTGGGGTGGTTTTTGCTGAGAAGGGTGATGGGGTAGGTATAAAAATCGAGATGAGCCGCATTATTGAGCCAGAAAGATCAGACTTTCTGGCTCAGGATGGGTAGAGCTACCGCCGCAGCCAAGGTTTGCGCCAGTTGAGCCGCCGCTGCACCCGGAGGAACCAGAGACGCCATGAACGCACCGCTGAAGAACACCGTCCCCCTCAGCCTGCGTGTGCCGGAGCCGCGCGCCCGGCCGGGCGACCCTATCGACTTCAGCGGTCTGGTGGTGGCCCCGGCGGGTGCGGCGCCCCGGCCCGACATCAACGCGAGCGCCTACGCGGTGCGTGATCTCGCGTTCACTCTCGTGCGGGTGCTCGACGAGGCGAACGTGGCGGTCGGCCCCTGGAACCCGAAGCTCTCGCCCGCACAGATGAAGCGCGGCCTGCGTACGATGGTGGTCACCCGCGCCTATGACGAGCGCATGTACCGCATGCAGCGGCAGGGCAAGACCTCCTTCTACATGAAGTGCACGGGCGAGGAGGCGGTGGCGTCCGCGCAGGCGCTGGCGCTGGCGGAAGACGACATGTGCTTCCCCACCTATCGCCAGCAGGCGCTGCTGATCGCGCGCGGGTATCCGCTCGTCGACATGATGAACCAGATCTATTCGAACGCAGCCGATCCCTGCAAAGGCCGCCAGTTGCCGGTGATGTACACGTCGAAGGCGCATGGCTTCTTCTCGATCTCGGGCAACCTCGGCACGCAGTTCTCGCAGGCGGTCGGGTGGGCGATGGCGTCGGCGTACAAGGGCGACAGCCGCATCGCGTGCGCCTACATCGGCGAAGGCTCCACGGCGGAGGGAGACTTCCACTCCGCGCTGACATTCGCGTCCGTGTATGACGCGCCGGTGATCCTCAACGTCGTCAACAACCAGTGGGCCATCTCGAGCTTCCAGGGCATCGCGGGCGGCGAGGAGAGCACGTTCGCTTCGCGCGGCATCGGCTACGGCATCCCCGCCCTGCGCGTCGACGGCAACGATTTCCTCGCGGTCTACGCCGTGACGCAATGGGCGGCGGATCGTGCCCGCGCCAATCTCGGCCCCACGCTGATCGAGCACTTCACATACCGCGCGGCCCCGCACTCCACGAGCGACGATCCCGGCCGCTACCGCCCGGTGAACGAAGCCGACGCCTGGCCGCTCGGCGATCCCGTGGAGCGCCTGCGCGATCACCTCATCGCCAGCGGCGAATGGAGCGATGACGATCATAAGGCGCTGGAGAAGGAGGCGGCCGATCTTGTGCGCGCGGCGGGCAAGGAGGCTGAAGCCATCGGCACGCTGGGCCAGTCGCGTCCCTCGGTGAAGGAGATGTTCGAGGACGTCTACAAGGAGACGCCCTGGCACATCCGCCGGCAACGCCAGGAACTGGGGGTCTGACGCCATGCCTGCGATGAACATGATCCAGGCGCTGAACTCCGCCATGGACGTGATGATGACGCGCGACCCGAACGTGCTCGTGTTCGGTGAGGACGTGGGCTACTTCGGCGGCGTGTTCCGCGCCACAGAGGGGCTGCAGAAAAAACACGGCCTGACCCGCTGCTTCGATGCGCCGATCGCGGAGGGCGGCATCGTCGCCGCTGCCATCGGCATGGGCGCTTACGGCCTCAGGCCCGTGATCGAAATCCAGTTCGCGGACTACATTTATCCAGGCTACGACCAGATCGTGTCGGAAGCGGCGCGCCTGCGGTACCGCAGCGCCGGCGATTTCACCGCGCCGCTGACGCTGCGCACGCCCTATGGCGGGGGCATTTTCGGTGGGCAGACGCACAGCCAAAGCCCTGAGGCGCTATTCACGCATGTGGCCGGCATCAAGACGGTGGTGCCGTCCAATCCGTACGATGCGAAGGGTCTCCTGATCGCGGCCATCGAGGACGACGATCCGGTGATCATCTTCGAGCCGAAGCGGCTCTACAACGGCCCGTTCGACGGCTGGCACGAAAACCCCGTGAGCCCGTGGGCGAAGCACCCCGACAGCGAGGTGCCGGAAGGCCACTACACCGTACCCCTCGGCAAGGCGAAGGTGGTGCGCGAGGGCAATGACCTCACGGTGCTGGCCTATGGCACGATGGTGCACGTTGCGCAGGCGGCGGCCGTGCACGCGGGCGTCGACGCAGAGGTGATCGACCTGCGCACCCTTATCCCCATCGACATCGAGACGGTGGTGGCGTCGGTCAAGAAGACCGGCCGGTGCGTCATCGTCCACGAGGCGACGCGCACGAGCGGCTTCGGCGCCGAACTGTCGGCGCTGGTGCAGGAGGAGTGCTTCTATCATCTGGAAGCGCCCATCGCGCGCGTGACGGGCTGGGACACGCCGTATCCGCACGCATTCGAGTGGGAGTACTTTCCGGGGCCGCAACGCGTCGCCGATGCGATGAAGCGCGTGATGGAGGGCTGAGATGGCGCGCTATGTGTTCAAGCTGCCGGACGTGGGCGAAGGCACGGCGGAGGCCGAGATTGTCGCCTGGCACGTGAAGCTCGGCGATGTGGTGGAGGAAGACGCTCCACTCGCCGACGTAATGACCGACAAGGCCACCATCGAGATCACCGCGCCGGTCAGCGGCAGGATCGTGGAGCGCAACGGCGAGCCCGGCGAGATGGCCCCGATCGGTTCAGTGCTTGCGGTGTTTGAGACCGATGGCGCGGCGGCCGAAGCAGGACCGCCGGCACCCCCGCCGG
>JAIYAO010000084.1 GCA_027488965.1 Alphaproteobacteria bacterium | reverse complement strand
TTCGTACGCCCGGCCACGTCGTCGGACTTCACGGTCAGCATTTCCTGCAGCGTGTAGGCGGCGCCGTACGCTTCGAGCGCCCACACCTCCATCTCGCCGAAGCGCTGCCCGCCGAACTGCGCCTTGCCGCCCAGAGGCTGCTGGGTGACCAGCGAGTACGGGCCGATGGAGCGCGCGTGGATCTTGTCGTCCACGAGGTGATGCAGCTTCAGCATGTAGATGTAGCCGACCGTGACCTGCCGCGTGAACGGCTCGCCGGTGAGCCCGTCGTAGAGCTGCACCTGGCCATTCTCGGCGAGGCCCGCCTGCCTCAGCATGCTGCGGATGTCGGCGTCCTTTGCGCCGTCGAACACCGGCGTGGCGATGGGGATGCCCTTCTCGAGGTTCTCCGCCAGTTCCACCGTGCCTTCGATGGTCGAGGGCAGTTCGGCGTCCTTGCCGTAGATGTCCTTCAGCTTGGCGTCGAGCTGCTTGCGCTCGCCGTCGCGCTGATAGATTTCGAGCGCGGCCGTCACCTGCTTGCCGAGATTGGCGCAGGCCCAGCCGAGGTGGGTTTCCAGGATCTGGCCCACGTTCATGCGGCTCGGCACCCCGAGCGGGTTGAGCACCACGTCCGCGTGCGTGCCGTCGGCCAGGAACGGCATGTCCTCGATCGGAACGATCTTGGAGATGACGCCCTTGTTGCCGTGACGGCCGGCCATCTTGTCGCCGGGCTGCAGCTTGCGCTTCACCGCGACGAACACCTTGACGACCTTCATCACGCCAGGGGGCAGTTCGTCGCCGCGCTGGAGCTTGTCGACCTTGTCGGCGAAGCGGTCGTCGAGGCGCTTCTTGGCGTCATCGTACTGCTTCTTCAGGCCCTCGATCTCGGCGTTGGCCGCATCATCGTCGAGCCCGATCTGCCACCAGCCGCCGCGGGTCACGGCTTCGAAGGTGGCGTCCGTCACCGGGCCCTTCTTGAAGCCCTTGGGGCCGGACACGGCGTTCTTGCCGCGCATGATCTCCTTCAGGCGCGCGAAGATGTTGCGCTCCAGGATGGAGAGTTCGTCGTCCCGGTCCTTGGCGAGACGTTCGATTTCCTGCCGTTCGATCTGCAGCGCGCGCTGGTCCTTGTCGACGCCGTGCCGGTTGAACACCCGCACTTCGACGACCGTGCCCTGCACGCCCGGCGGCAGCTTCAGCGAGGTGTCGCGCACGTCCGACGCCTTTTCGCCGAAGATGGCGCGCAGGAGCTTTTCTTCCGGCGTCATCGGGCTTTCGCCCTTCGGCGTGACCTTGCCCACGAGAATGTCGCCCGCCAGCACTTCGGCGCCGATGGCCACGATGCCCGCTTCGTCGAGGTTGCGCAGGGCTTCCTCGCCGACGTTGGGGATGTCGCGGGTGATTTCCTCGGGCCCGAGCTTGGTGTCGCGGGCCGCGACTTCAAACTCCTCGATATGAATCGATGTGAACACATCGTCCTTCACGATGCGCTCGCTGATCAGGATCGAGTCCTCGAAGTTGTAGCCGTTCCACGGCATGAACGCGACGAGCACGTTGCGGCCGAGCGCCAGCTCGCCCAGATCCGTGGAGGGACCGTCGGCGATGATGTCGCCCTCCACCACCTGGTCGCCCACCTTCACGATGGGGCGCTGGGTGATGCAGGTGTTCTGGTTCGACCGCTGGAACTTCAGCAGCCGGTAGATGTCGACGCCCGGCTTCGTGGTGTCGCGCTCTTCGGTGGCGCGCACGACGATACGCTGGCTGTCCACCTGTTCGACGATGCCGGTGCGCCGTGCGGCGATGGCAGCACCCGAATCCCGGGCCACGATGCCCTCCATGCCGGTGCCCACGAGGGGGGCGTCGGCCTTCAGCAGCGGCACAGCCTGCCGTTGCATGTTGGAGCCCATCAGCGCGCGGTTGGCGTCGTCGTTCTCAAGGAACGGAATGAGCGCCGCGGCCACCGAGACCACCTGCTTCGGCGAGACGTCGATCAGGTCGATCTTGTCCTTCTCGTGCAACGTCGCATCGCCGTTGATGCGGGCCTGCACGAAATCCTCCGACAGGGCGCCCTTGGAATCGAGCGCCGAGTTCGCCTGCGCGATCGCATACTTCGGCTCTTCCATGGCCGAGAGATAGACGATGTCGCTCGTCGGCTTGCCGTTCACGACCTTGCGGTACGGGCTTTCGATGAAGCCGTACTTGTTCACGCGCGCATGGGTGGCGAGCGAGTTGATGAGGCCGATGTTCGGGCCTTCCGGCGTCTCGATGGGGCAGATGCGCCCGTAGTGGGTCGGGTGGACGTCGCGCACCTCGAAACCGGCGCGCTCGCGGGTCAGACCGCCCGGCCCGAGCGCCGAGAGACGCCGCTTGTGCGTGATCTCGGAGAGCGGGTTGGTCTGGTCCATGAACTGGGACAGCTGCGATGAGCCGAAGAACTCGCGCACCGCCGCCGCCGCGGGCTTCGCGTTGATGAGGTCGTGCGGCATCACGGTCTCGATATCGACCGAGCTCATCCGCTCCTTGATCGCCCGTTCCATGCGCAGCAGGCCGACGCGGTACTGGTTCTCCATAAGCTCGCCCACCGAACGCACCCGGCGGTTGCCGAGATTGTCGATGTCGTCGATCTCGCCGCGACCGTCGCGGAGGTCATGCAGGGTGCGCATCACGGCGACGATGTCGTCGACGCGCAGCGTGCGCAGTTCGTCGTCGGACTCCAGCCCGAGACGCATGTTCATCTTCACCCGGCCCACCGCCGACAGGTCGTACCGTTCGGGATCGGAGAAGAGCCCGCGGAACAGAGTCTCGCCGGTCTCCAGCGTCGGCGGTTCGCCCGGGCGCATGACGCGGTAGATGTCGAACAGGGCCTGTTCGCGCGTCTCGTTCTTGTCGAGGGCGAGCGTGTTGCGCAGGTACGGGCCGACGGTGACGTTGTCGATGTCGAGGATGGCGATCTCGTCGACGCCCGCGTCGATGAGACCGGCCACCATCGCTTCATTGATGGCGTCGCCGGCTTCCGCGAAGATTTCGCCCGTCTCGGCGTTGACCACGTCCTCGGCGAGGAAGCGCTCGTAGAGATCTTCCGACGGCACGAGGATGTCGACCAGGCCATCTTCGGCCATCTTGTTGGCGTTACGCGCGGAGATCTTCTTGCCGCCTTCGGCCACGACCTTGCCGGTCTTGGCGTCGACGATGTCGAAGTTGGGCTTGGCGCCGCGCCAGCGTTCGGCCCGGAACCGTGTGGTCCAGCCCTTCGGCGTGCGCCGGTAAGAGGTCTTGTCGTAGAACGTGTTCAGGATCGTCTCGCCGTCCATGCCGAGGGCGTAGAGCAGCGTCGTCGCCGGCAGCTTGCGCTTGCGGTCGATGCGGACGAACAGGATGTCCTTGGCGTCGAACTCGAAGTCGAGCCACGAGCCGCGGTAGGGGATGACGCGGGCGGCGAATAGCAGCTTGCCCGACGCGTGGGTCTTGCCCTTGTCGTGGTCGAAGAACACGCCCGGCGAGCGGTGCATCTGGGAGACGATCACGCGCTCGGTGCCGTTCACGACGAACGTGCCCTTGTCGGTCATCAGCGGGATGTCGCCGAGATAGACGTCCTGCTCCTTGATGTCCTTGATGGACTTCGCGCCCGTTTCCTCGTCGGATTCGAACACGATCAGGCGCAGCTTCACCTTCAGCGGCGCGGCGTACGTCATGTCGCGCTGCTGGCACTCTTCGACGTCGAACTTCGGCTGTTCGAACTCGTAGGTCACGTACTCAAGGAGCGCGCGCTCGGAGAAATCCTTGATCGGGAAGACAGAGCGGAACACCGCCTCGATGCCTTCCTCGCGCCGCTCGGACGATTTCACGTCCTTCTGGAGAAACTGGTCGTAGGAACTCCGTTGAACCTCGATGAGGTTTGGCATCGCGCCAGCTTCGGCGATCTTGCCGAAAGATTTGCGAATCCGCTTCTTGCCCGTGAAAGACAGAGCCATCAGCTCTCCCCGTTGTCCGCATCCTGGCCGGCGCCGCCGAACCGCCAGGACGCGGCGCTACAGTCGCCGCCTCGCTTGCTATCGATGTCCCACGCGGCTGGGACGATCCCGGAGATGATCCAGTTCTGGATCCACTCCGAACAGGGCTCCGCAAGCGAGGAGAGCCCCGGCGCGGGAGACACACAAACGTCCCGCGCGACGATCCAAACAGGCCGCGGGACCAGACGCGCGATGCGCCCGGCCCCGCCTGCCCGCTGGCAGTCTGCTACTTCAGCTCGACCTTGGCGCCAGCCTTTTCCAGCTGGGCCTTGAACTTCTCGGCGTCCGCCTTGTTGACGCCTTCCTTGACGGCCTTCGGCGCGCCTTCCACCAGATCCTTGGCTTCCTTGAGGCCGAGGTTCGTGATGGCGCGCACTTCCTTGATGACTTCGATTTTCTTGTCGCCGGCGGAGGTCAGCATGACGGTGAATTCCGTCTGCTCTTCCACCGCTGCAGCGGCGCCGCCTGCTGCGGGCGCAGCCGCCATGCCCACCGGAGCCGCCGCGCTGACGCCCCACTTCTCTTCAAGCAGCTTGGACAGCTCTGCCGCCTCAAGGACGGTCAGGCTGGACAGGTCATCGACGATTTTTTCGAGTTTCGACATGTGTGGGCACCCCTAAGAGTTTTCAAGTTTGGATGTGGCGGAATGACGTGGGACGCCGTCAGGCGGCGTCCTTTGTGGCGTAGGCGTTCAGGACCCGTGCGAGCTGGCCGCCGGGCGCCTGCAGCACGCCGGCGATCCTGGTCGCGGGCGCGTTGAGGAGGCCCACGATCTTGCCGCGGAGTTCATCGAGAGACGGCAGCGTGGCCAGGGCCTTCACGCCGTTTTCGTCCAGCACGGACGCGCCCATGAGCGCGCCGAGAAGGACGAACTTCTCCTTTTCCTTCGCGTAGGCCACGGCCACTTTCGGGGCCGAGACCGGATCGGGGGAGAACGCAATCGCCACGGGCCCCGTAAACATGTGGGACACGGCCGCGCCCGGCGTACCGTCGAGCGCGATCTTCACAAGGCGATTCTTCACCACTTTGAGCCCAGCACCCGCCTCACGGAGGCGAACACGGAGCGACGTCATGTCCGCGACGGTCAATCCTGCGTAGTGGCTGACAACCACCACGCCGGACTTGGCGAAGATGCCCTTCAGGGCCTCCACCGCCTGCGCTTTTTCAGCACGATCCATTGCGGTCTCCTTCATGCGGTCGCCGGCCAATCCGACGCCCGGGCCGCGGACGACAAAGCCGCGCCACGCCGCGCAACCGATCGTCTCGGTGGCGCTGCGCGACGCTGCCGTCGCACGCGCCTGTCCCAGCGCCTTCAGCCGCAACCGCCGCCCCGCACCGCGGCGGGGAGGGGGTGAAACCTAAGCTCTGTCTCCTGCGGGCCCGGCGGGTCCCCGGCCTGGCCGGCCGGGGGTCGGATTAAGCCCCTGCCGACCGGTCTTGACCGATCGTCGGAGCGCCTGCATTCTCGGACAGGAAAAGGGCTGATCGTTAACGGTCAGCCCGAACAGCGGTGTATAGCGAGCCCTCAGCTGCCTTGGCAAGGGCACGTGCTGCATTTGCGCTGCACCCGGACAAGTTTTCCACAACCTGTAGAAACCATCCCCCGGATTTCGCCGCAAATGGCGCGATACGGCATGGTTTATGACAATGTGGACATGTCGATGACGAACCGGTAGCGCACGTCGTTCTTCAGCATACGCTCGTAGGCGGCATTGATGTCCGCCATGGCGATGACCTCGATGTCCGACGCCACCCCATGGGCGGCGCAGAAATCGAGCATCTCCTGGGTCTCCGCGATCCCGCCGATGGGCGAGCCCGCGATGCTGCGCCGCCCCATGATGAGCGTGAAGGTGTTGGGGCCCGTGTGGGGATGCTCCGGAGCGCCCACCAGAGTCATCGTTCCATTACGCCGCAGCAAGCGCGTGTAGGCCTCCAGGTCATGGGAGGCCGCGGCCGTGTTGATGATGAGGTGGAAGGAATTGGCGTGGGCCTTCATCTGGGCCCTTTCGGTGGACACCACGACCTCGTCGGCCCCCAACGTTTTCGCGTCGGCAATCTTGCCCGGCGACGTAGTGAAGACCACCACGTGCGCCCCCATGGCGTGGGCGAGCTTGACCGCCATGTGGCCGAGGCCGCCCAGCCCCACGACCCCCACCTTCTGCCCCGGCCCCACCTTCCAGTGCCTTAGCGGCGAGTAAGTGGTGATGCCGGCGCACAGCAGCGGCGCGGCGCGCGCGGGGTCGAGGCCCGCCGGAATCCGCAGCACGAAGTGGGCGTCCACCACGATGGCCTTGGAGTACCCCCCGTTGGTGGGCCGGCCCGTCTGCTTTTCGACGCCGTTGTAGGTCTGGGTCTGTTCGGTGCAGAATTGCTCCTCGTGCTCGGTGCACGGCTCGCAGGTCCGGCAGGAGTCCACCAGGCAGCCGACCCCCACCATGTCGCCCGGCTTGTGCGCGGTGACCTTTGCGCCCACCGCGCTCACCCGCCCGACGATCTCGTGGCCGGGGACGATGGGATAGGACGCAAACCCCCATTCGTTGCGAGCGCTGTGCAGGTCCGAGTGGCAGACGCCGCAGTAGAGGATGTCGATGGCGACGTCGGTGTCCCCCAGCGCACGGCGCTCGATGGTGAGTGGGGCGAGCGGCGCGTCGGCGCTCGCCGCGCCATAAGCGGACACGGCAACCATGGGGATCTCCGGAAAGGATAAGGGCCGCCGCAGCCTACGCCGCGACGGCCCCATCCGAACAGTGCCGAATGCGCTCTCAGGCCTGGGGCTGTCCCGCGGTGGCCACGTCGACCCGTACGCCCGGCCCCATGGTGGAGCTGAGCGCCACCTTGCGGACGAACACGCCCTTGGCGCCCGTGGGCTTGGCCTTGGTCACGGCGTCCACGAACGCGCGCGCGTTCTGGAGCAGCGCTTCCTGGCTGAAGCTCGCCTTGCCGACGCCCGCGTGAATGATTCCGGCCTTCTCCACCCGGAACTCCACCGCCCCGCCCTTGGCGTCCTTGACGGCCTTGGCCACGTCCATGGTGACGGTGCCGACCTTGGGGTTCGGCATCAGGCCGCGGGGGCCCAGCACCTTGCCGAGGCGCCCGACCAGCGCCATCAGGTCCGGAGTGGCGATCAGGCGGTCGAACTCGATCTTGCCGCCGCTGATGGTGTCGAACAGGTCCTGCTCGCCCACGATGTCGGCGCCGGCCGCCTGGGCCTCCGCCGCCTTGGGGCCACGGGCGAACACGGCGACGCGGAGCGTCTTGCCGGTGCCGTTGGGCAGGTTGCAGACACCGCGGACCTGCTGGTCCGGATACTTCGGGTCCACGCCGAGGTTCATCGAGATCTCGATGGTCTCGTCGAACTTGGCCTGCGCGCGGCTCTTCAGCAGCGCGATGGCCTCTTCCAGCGTGTGGAGCTTGCGGCTGTCGATCCCCGTGTGGGACTTCGCCATCCGCTTGGTGTAACGCACCCCGTCAATCTTCGGCATCGCCCTACTCCGTCACTTCCAGGCCCATGGACCGGGCGGTGCCGGCGATCTGCTTGGCCGCGGCCTCCAGATCGTTGGCGTTGAGATCCTTCATCTTGGTCTTGGCGATGTCGCGGCACTGGGTCATCGAGACCTTGCCGACGGAACCCCGCCCCGGCGTCTTGGAGCCGCCGCCCGGCTTCTTGCCGAGCTTGAGGCCCGCCGCCTTCTTCAACAGAAACGACGCCGGCGGCGTCTTGATGTCGAAGGTAAAGGATTTGTCCTGGTAGTAGGTGATGACCACCGGGCACGGGTCGCCCTTGGTCATGTCCTGCGTGCGGGCGTTGAAGCCCTTGCAGAATTCCATGATGTTGAGGCCGCGCTGACCCAGCGCCGGACCGATCGGGGGGGACGGGTTCGCGGCCGCAGCCGGAACCTGGAGCTTGATCTGCCCCATGACTTTCTTCGCCATTTTGGCCTCTCGCTTGACGCGAGACGATCGCTAGACCGGCCCGCCTGAGTGGGTCCGTGGTGCGACCCCGGCTGGACTTAACCGGCAGGCCTCCCACGGGAAGGCGCGGTGGATAGGGGAAATAAGGCGGCAGCGCAATGGGCGACCCTGCGCCTGGGACGCCGGCGCGAGCCCTCGCGCGGCGTTGTCGTCGTACCGCCGGCGACCGCCGGCCTTGTTCACGAGGGAAAATGGGCCGGCGGTCGCCGGCGGTACGGGTCAGCTCGTGTCGTCGGCATCGCGCGCCGGCATCGCGGACACAAGCGTCGCGCACGCCAGCACCGGCAGCGCGAACGACGGCGGCGCCGCGTGCCCGCCAAGCCGCGCCCGCAGCAGCCCCCGGGCCTGCCGCACCAGGTGGCGCATCGCCTTGACCGGATCGCGCGCGATCCATGCCATCCGCGCGATGCGCTTCTCCACCGTGGCGTCATCCTCGCCTTCGTAGGCGAGCGCATACCCGCGCGCGACCCACCGCCGCGCCACGCGCGCAAACCCGCTGCGCACCCGCCCGCGCATCGCCGCCACGCGCCGCACGCACGCCGACGACGCGCCGAAGAGCACAGTCAGCAGGGCGATGAGCGAGGCGATGATGTTGAAGGAGGTTGGGGTGCGTGGGTTCATGGCGTGAGTGTACGCCGGGTTTCGGGGGTGTCGGATAAGGATCGACGCTATCCACGGGGCGTTTGCGTGGAATCGCGTTGGCGCACATCGCACATTTTTCTCGCGGAGGCCGCGCTATCCACCACACGCAGCGGGACAGGCGCACACCCGGAGCGCGGGCGGCCCCGCCCGCGTAACCCCGTCCAAGATCGCGCACCGCAAACACCGCAAGGGGACAAGGTCGTCCCCGCTCCGTGCGCCCCTGGGCAATGTACAAACCACCCTCACGCGATGGACAAACGCGGTGCAAATCCCGCAACGCTGTACAAACCCGCGACAGCGGGAGACGCATTCACGTATCGACCGATCAAAGCCCGGTCGTGTCGAGGGTCATGGGAAGCGTGAGCGCCGGCGCAGGCTGGCCGAACAGCAGCGGCGCGCGCACCTTGTAGGCGCCGGCGACGGGCTGCTCGTGGCGCAGGATCAACCGGCCGCGCACGTCCGCGACCCAATACTCCGGCAAGCCGGCGTTCGCGTAGTCGGCGAGCTTGTCGCCGAGATCGTCGCCCAGCGAGGCGTCCGCCACCTCGATCACGAGCTTCACGGCGCCGCCGGGAATCGGGCCGTCGACATCGGCCGGCGCGAGCGCGGGATCCCACACCACGATGTCCGCCGTCGGCTGGAAGCCGCCGCCGAAGGCGATGGAGATTTCCGGGTTCATCCTGAAAGCGAGGCCGGAGGACTTCAGCGCCGACTGAACAGCCATGATCAACGCCAGCTGGGAGTTGGAGTGCGAAAGATGAACCGGACTCATCGGCGTCAGCACCCCCCCGCGCAGCTCCACGCGCCCCACCTTCACGAACGCGCCGCGGCGCGTCATGTCCTCGAACTGGGCGTCGGTGAGGATGAGCGGGGGGCGGACGGGGGCGTTCATCGGATCACCCTAGCACGACGCGCCGCCCCGGCCCACATTGCGGCCTGCGACCAGGAGTGTCTCCCATGCCCATGCCCGCCGCCGCCATCGAGGCCCTGATCCGCGAGGCCTTCCCCGACGCCGAGATCGAGATCGTCGATCTCGCGGGCGACGGGGACCACTACAAGGCGAAGATCGCCAGCGCCGCGTTCGCCGGCAAGTCACGCGTGGCGCAGCACCAGGCGGTGTACGCCGCCCTCAAGGGCCGCATGGGCGGCGAACTGCACGCGCTGGCGCTGGAGACGCGCGCGAAGTAGCGGCGCGCCTAGAGCACGTTCACCGTGTATACGCCTGTCACGCCTTCCTGCACGGCGCTGGCGCGGATGAAGATCTCGCCCGTTTCCGAGAAGGTGAACGTGAGCTTGGCGTTGAGGCCGCCGCCGCTGTCGTCGTCGCTGGCGACGACGGCGAAGCCGCCCGCCGTGAACGCGCCCACGTCGAGGTAGCTGTCGAAATCCGCCATCATGGTGACGGTGATGGTCTGCCCGGCGCGGCCGGCCACCACGTAGTAGTTGTAGGGCTTGAAGCCGTTGATGACCGGGCTTGTCTCGGTGAACGTGCCCTGCGTGGCGGCGCCGACGCCCAGGCGCGTGGGCTGGGGCGCAGCAGCGGGCGGGGGCACCCGGTCGGCGCGCACGGTGTAGACGCCGGCGGCGGCGGCATCGAAGCCGTGGACCCGCACCAGATAGGCGCCGGGCTCGAGGGCGGCGAGGATGCGCGGGTTGTTGTTGCCGGCGCTGTCGTCGTCGGTCTTGATCTGCTCGTAGGCCCCGCCGGCGGCGAGGCGACCCAGCTCCATCACCGCGTCGAACGCCGTGGACTGCGCCTCGATCTTGAGGCGTTCGCCGGTGCGCACGGTGAGCCCGTACTGGTGGAACAGCTTGTCGCCGTCCTCCAGGCGCGACCCGCCGTCGGCCAGCGTGCCCGACACCGTCTGCCCGACCGCGAGCGGCCGCGTGGTGGGCGGGGGGGACGGGGTGAAGGTACGCGACGCCAGCGTGAAACCGCCCTGCATGGTGTTGTTGAGCGCCGAGGCGCGCACGGTGAATGTCCCGGCCGACGGCGCACTGACGCGCAGGCGCGCGTTCACGCCCTCGCCGCCGTCGTCGTCGGACTTGATCTCCCGGAAGGCGGCGCCCGTGCCGGTGCCGAACCGCACGAGCGTGTCGAAGTCCCGCGCGTCGAGGGCGAACTCCACGTTCTGGTTCGCGGCGAGCCGGATCTCGTAGTCCTGATAAAGGACGTTGTCGGAGTCCCGCGTGCCCGCAGGCTCGAGCGCCGCCGTCACCGTCTGGCCGAGCGTGAGCGGCCGCGGGCCTGCGGCCGGCGACGGGGCCGGCTGGCCGGCGGGGGGCTGGACGGCGGGTCGCGGCCGCGCCGGCCGGGCGAGATCGGCGAAGGTGCCGGGGAAGTCCCCGCGGCTCACCTTGGCGAGGTAACCCGCAAAGTCTGCGTCGGTGGCGTCCGCCGAAGCGCAGCACCGCTGCCAGTAGGCAAGCTCCAGCGCCCGCGTATCGAACGCCACCGCGGGCGTCGTGGGCGTGGTGACCGTCGCCGATTTGGGCGCGGTATCGGGGTTGGCCGCAGCCACGGACACCGTGACCGGCGCCACCAGGTAGACCTCATCACCCGAAAGCGAACTGGACACCCACGGCGTCTGGCGCCCGTCCGTTTCGGAGTGCACGGCATCGGAGATCTTGCCGGCGGCGAGGCGCAGCTCCAGCCCCGGCGTGGACACATACTGCGCGAAGGCGCGCGCGAAGGGACTGGCCTGCCCGCGCACCCCGTCCGCCGCCAGTTGTCCCGGGCCGGCCGAGTACATCAGCAGCGTGCCGCGCACCTTGTCCGTGCTGGCGCCCGCAAGGCCCGAGGAGGCCGCACGGGTGGCTGTGCCGCTCAGGTTGCGCATGCGGCCGATGAAGGGATTCTCGCGGCAGGCATCGAGCACCACGATGCGCGCCCGTGCGGAGGACGTGGCGTTGATCAGCAGGTTGGCGTCGATGGCCTGGAACTCGAGTTCCTCATCGGAGGCGAGGCGCGCGTCCGTGGGGATCAGCCAGTTGCGGCCGCCCACCTCCACCGCGTGGCCGGCGTAGTACACCAGCGCCACCTGCGCCGACCGGGCCTGCACCTGGAACCGCCCGAGCGCTGCGCGGAAGGCGCCGTTGTCGAGATTGTCCTTCATCTCCACCACGCCGAAACCGGCCTGGCGCAACGAGTTGGCGATGAGCGCCGCATCCGTCGCCGGATTGGTGAGCGGCGAATATCCGGCGTATTCGCTGTTGGCGATGATCAGCGCGACGCGGGAATTGTCCTGTGCAGCTGCGTGGCCCTGGAGGCCTGCCCACAACAGACACACGGCGATCAGAAGTCGCGTCATGGTTCCCGCCTCTTTTGCCGACACCTAACGCCAAATTCAGGTGTTAAGCAACAACGCCGGGGGCGCTGGACCACTGCGCCCGCGCCCCCTTGCGGTCACGGATCAGGCTTACTCGCCGCCCTCGACGGTCATGGTGAAGGGCCCCGTCGCGCCGCCCTGCAGCGGGCTCACGCGGATGAGGATCGAGCCCGCGCGTTCGAACTTGAAATCGACCTTGGCGTTGGTGCCGCCGCCGCTGTCGTCGTCGCTCTTGACCACGGCGAAGCCGGCGGGGCTCATCACGCCGACATCGAGATAGGCATCGAACGCCGCGCGCAGGACCACCGTCACCACCTGACCGGCGCGGCCGGAGAGCTGGTAGTAGTCATAAGCGCGGAACTTGTCGAAGGTCGCGCTGCCGGCGGTGAGGTCGCCGCGCACCACCTGATCGATGCGGACGGCCTTGGGCCGCGGCGCGGGCGCCGGCGGCGGCAGCCGCGAGAGGCTCACCGTGTAGGCGCCTGCGGCGTCGCGGTCGAAGCCGACCACGCGCACCACATACTCGCCGGCCGTTTCGAGCTCCTGCAGCAGGCGGGCGTTTTTGTCGCCGGCGCCGTCGTCGTCGGTTCCCACCTCCTCGAACTCGCCGCCCACCAGCCGGCCGAGTTGCAGCACGGAATCGAAGGCGGTGGACTGGGTCTCCAGCTTGATGCGGTCCCCGGCCGCGGCGGTGAAGGCATACTGGTGGTAGAGCTTGTCGCCATCCTCCAGCCGCGCCCCGCCGTCGGCCAGGGTCCCCGTGACCGGGGCGTCGAGCGCGATGGGCTTCGTGACCGGCGGCGGCGGCGCCACGTAGGCCGAGAGGCGCAGCGAGTAGGCCCCGGACATGCCCTCGTTCAGGGCGTTGGCGCGGACGGTGTAGACGCCGGCCGTCGGGGCGGTGAACCGCACGCGGGCATCGGTGCCGCCGCCGCTGTCATCGTCGGACTTGATCTCTTCGAACGCCGCGCCCGTGCCGCGGCCCAGCCGCAGGAAGGCGTCGAACGCGGAGGCGGCCATTAGCGCCTCCACGGACTGGTCGGCGTTCAGCCGCACCGTGTAGTCGTCGAAGTAGGTGTCGTTTTCGGCCTTTGCGTCAGTCCGCGACAGCGTGCCCGACATGGTCTGTCCGACGGTCATGGGCCGGGGCGGGTCCGCCCAGGCGCCGGCGGCCATGACCATAGAGGCCGCGCCCGTGGCGGCCAGCAGGCGGTATGTGTTCCTCATGGCTCGAAAGCCCCCTCTACAAGACGCCGAGCGCCGAAAAAGCGTTCTAGTACGTACACCTAGACCGTACCCTTACAACAATGACAGGTTCAGGGCGCAATCGCGGCGACCTGCGCACGCCCATCCGCCGGCCCGCCTACCGCTTGATGGCCGGCCCGCTACACCCTAGCTTCCCTCTGCCAGCTGGAGCCCGCCCGATGACCGACACCGCCGACCTCGACCGCGTCAAGTCTCTCGTGGAGAGCCACGACGTGGTGCTGTTCATGAAGGGCCTGGCGGG
>JAIYAO010000116.1 GCA_027488965.1 Alphaproteobacteria bacterium | reverse complement strand
TGCCGAATTCGCGGTCGGTCAGCAGCATGGTGAGCGCGCCGGCGAGCACCGGCAAGGACAACAGCAACAGGAACACCGTCACCAGCATCGACCAGACGAACAGCGGCAACTTGTGCGGGGTCATGCCCGGCGCGCGCATGTTGAAGATCGTGGTGATGAAGTTGATGGCGCCGAGGATCGAGCTGATCCCGGCGATGTGCAGCGACAGGATAAGCAGGTCCATCGACGGGCCGCCGTGCAGCGACTGGCTGGTGGAGAGCGGCGCATACATCGTCCAGCCGCCGCCGAAACCCTGCCCCATGGAGCCGCCGGGCACGAGCATCGAGAGGCACGCGAGCGCAAACGACACCGGCAGCAGCCAGAAGGAGATGTTGTTCATGCGCGGGAATGCCATGTCCGGCGCGCCGATCATCAGCGGCACGAACCAGTTCCCGAAGCCGCCGATCATGGCGGGCATGACCATGAAGAAGATCATGATCAGCCCGTGCATGGTCACGGCGACGTTGTAGCTGTGCTCGTTGCCGAACACGGACTTGTAGGTGCCGTCGTCCTGCAGCACCGCGAACACCTTGTCGGTGCCGAGGTTGCCGGCTTCCGCGAGCCCCCAGAACAGCTGCACCCCCGGCTGCGCCAGCTCCCAGCGGATCAGGCCCGAAAGCGCCCCGCCCACGATCCCCGCGAAAATCGCGAAGATCAGGTACATCGTGCCGATGTCCTTATGATTAGTAGAGAACAGCCACCGGCGCGGATCGTAGGGGCTGGGGCGGTGGTCGGCGTGGTCGTCGCCGTGGGCGTGGGCAGCGTGTTCGGTCGCCATCGTGCTTCCTCAGTCGTCTCGGCTCAACCCGGCTGGCCGGCGGTCGCCGGCGCGGGGTCGGGTGTGGCGGGGGCCGGCATGGCGGGTGCGGGCGCGGCGTCGGTGGCCTCCGCCATCTGGCCGCCCTTGGAGGCGATCCACGCGGCGAACTCCGGTTCGCTCACCACGCGCACCTCGATGGGCATGAAGGCGTGCTGGATGCCGCAGAGCTCCTGGCAGAAGCCGTAGTACGTGCCCGTCTTCTCCACCCTGAACCACGTCTCGTTGACGCGACCGGGCACGGCGTCTTCCTTGATGCCGAAGGACGGCACGGAGAACGCGTGGATCACGTCGTTGGCCGTCACCAGCATCCGCACCGTCGTGTTGACCGGCACCACCATCGGCTCGTCCACGGCCATGCGGTACGGGCGGTTCTGGGCGGCGGCGTCCTCTTCGGCGAGCGGGTTGGAGATGAACTCCACGTCCTGGTCCGGATACGTGTAGCCCCAGTTCCAGGTGTTGCCCGTGGCCTTGATGGTGAGCTGCGCCTGCGGGATCTGCTCCTGCTTGAACAGCAACGGGAAGGAGAAAGCCGAGATCACCACGAGGATGATCACGGGCACCACCGTCCACACGACCTCGACGGTCATGTTGTGGGTGAATTTCTTCGGCGTCGGGTTGGAGGCCCGGTTGTAGCGCAGCATCACCCACAGCAGCAGGGCGAGCACGAACAGCGTGATCGGCACGATGATCCACAGCAGCAGCGTGTGGAAAGAATGGATGTCGCGCGCCACTTCCGTGGCCGCGGGCTGCAGGTCGATGCCGCCATCGACCGGGCCGGTGACCGTCTGCGCCACGGCCGCGCCGGCCGTTGCAAGCAGCGCCGCCCCGGCGGAAATTGCGGCGCCCGCGCCGGACCAGAACCTACCCCAAGACCTCACGCGAGGGCCTCCTTAAGCGCTCTTAACAGCCCGCGCACTGGCGGGGACGCAGGGGTCGGGATATACTCGGTTTCTTCAATTAGGCCATCCGCCCCGCCGTTATGTCGCAGCGGCGAAACGATGATTCCGAAGGGGCTCACATGACACGGCGCGCCATGCCGCAGCGGCGGCTCCGGACGGGAAGCGGAGGGCTCGGGACCGCAGTGGCGGCGCTGCTCGCCCTGGCGCTGTTCGCCATGCCCGGCAACGCCCGCGCGGACGGCCAGAGCGATGCGAGCGAGCGCAACAAGGGCGCCCGCACCGTGGTGGGCGCGATGGATTCCATCGCCTGTTCCAAGGCCGCTGCCAACAGCTTGCTGGACGACGAGTCCATCGCCGCCTGCGACCGGGCGCTGTCCACGGAGCGGCTCAGCCGGGCCAACCGGATCGCCACGCTGACGAATCGCGGCGCCCTGCACCTTCGCCGCCGGGAGGCCGAGCAGGCGCTGGCCGATTTCGACGCAATCATCGCGCTCGAGGCGCGCCACGCCGAAGCCCACCTGAACCGGGGCGCGGCCCTCGTGATGCTGCGCCGGCCCGGCCCCGCGGTGGCGTCGATCACCACGGCGCTGACCTACGGCGTGAGCGCCCCGCACAAGGCCTACTTCAACCGCGCCGCCGCCCGGGAAGCCATGGGCGATGTCCGCGGCGCCTACGAGGACTACAACACCGCCCTCACGATCGTGCCCGACTGGGGGGCCGCGGAGGCCGAGCTTTCGCGATTCGCCCGCGGCCGGCGCGAGCGCCTCGCCGCCCAGTTGAGCGAAACCGCTCCGGGCGGCACGCCGTAGAACGAGGCCCAGAAGGAGCAGTCGATGAACGCCCCGCTCGCCACAGCCCTCCTCGCCGCCGCTTTCGGCCTCGCCCCGCTCGCCGCCCAGGCCGCCAGCACGGTCTACGGCGTGGGCCCGGCCACCGCCTGCTACGAGGCCGCCCGCGACGGCGACGCCGGCCTCGACGCCCTGTCGGCCTGCAACGCGGCCCTCGCCGACGGCGGCCTCGACGCCCGCGACCGCGCCGCCACCCTGGTCAACCGTGGCGTCCTGCGGCTGCAGCGGCGCGAAGCGGGCCCGGCGCTCGCGGACTTCGACCGCGCCATCGCCGCCCGCCCCGATCTGGGCGAGGCCCACGTGAACCGCGGCGCAGCCCTGATCCTGGCGAAGGACTACGCCGGCGCCGTGGCCGCCATCGACCGGGGCCTGGAGCTGGGCGCCGAGGACGCACACGAGGCCTACTTCAACCGCGCCGTCGCGTACGAGGGCCAGGACAACCTCCAGGCCGCCTACGCCGACTACCGCCGCGCCCGCGACCTGAAGCCCGGCTGGGACCTCCCCACCCGCGAACTCGCCCGCTTCACCGTGACGAGCGCGCGGTAACGCGCCGCCGGCGCGAGGCGTTTCGCGCGGCGTTATGTATGTTGCGTACCGCCGGCGACCGCCGGCAGGCTTTTGCAGAAAAGGGCAGGCGGTCGCCGGCGGTACGGTTCTAACTTGAATCCGCGAACGCCGTCGGCGCGACCACGCATGCCACCGGCGCGCCCATCACGGCCACGGGGGCGCCTGCCGGCGCGAGCACTGCGAGACACCGCACGCGCGACCGCCCGCGCAACCGCCGCCCCATATGCTTCAGCGCTGCAAACGGATCGAGCGCGAGCCAGGCCATCAGGTCGATGCGCGCATACACCGTCTCCAGCGTCTCGCCTGGACGGCGCAGCTTCTGGCCGCGCGCCCACATCATCTCGAGACCGCGCGCGAACAGGAACAGCTGCACGAGAGTGAACCCGCGCACGCGCTTCATCGCCCCGGCCGGCGCGCAGAGCACGGCGAGCAACACGACGATGAGGCGGGTGAGCGAAGCGATGGTCAAAACGGGTGCGTCCTTTCACGATCGAAGAGATGCGCAGTCTACCACGGGATTTCAGCTGTAGGATTGGAGGGCGCTATCCCCCCGTACCGCCGGCTTTAGCCGGCATGCTTTTCAGAAGTGGCCGGCTGAAGCCGGCGGTACGAAAACCCCGCGCGCAAAGGCGAAACCGCTCTTCGCCGTCCCTGCGCGACACGCACTACCCCCGCCCGGCCTCCCCTTTCCAAAACAGGGAGAAGCCCGCCTTGTCCCTGCATACCGACGGACCGCGATGAGGACCGCCGGCGCCCTCGCCGGCTTACGGTGCTCACGCCTCACGCCGCCGGTGCTGGCCCGGACACGGTTTGCCGGCGAGGGCGCCGGCGGTCCTCATCGCACAGGGCTGTGCCTCGCCAGCATGTTCGCCCCCGCCCATGCCGCGATCTGCGAGAGGGCTACGCGGGCGGGGGCTCCCGCGCTCCGGCGTCACTTTCGGCGTTTCGTGGCGCGCGTGTTTCACTCCGCTGGAGTGTGTGTCACCCTATTCCGGCTTGGCCGTTGCAGCAGTAGGAACAGTAATCGCACCGGGTCCCGGTACGATTGTTGTAGAACTTGTGGGAGCGTTTAGCGGGGCCGCCCTTGCATCCAACGCGGAGCGCAGCCTTGGCGCTATGGTCGGCACTGTGACGGGCGCATACCTTGGAGGAGCTTACTGTCCCAGATGACTTCCGGATCAACGAACAACGAGCTATCGGCTCTAGTCACCGGTATCGTCCTCTTCTTAGCAATATTCGCCGCGAGTATGTTTTTTTGTTCTTCAGTAGCGCGGTAATCGGATTGATATCCTTATCATTCTGCTTGGTTTGCGGCGTCCTAAGGTTGGCGTATGAAGACTGGGACAAGATCGACGCCGAGCCAGCAATGAAAATACTGCTCGGACACATTATCGGATTTTCTTTGTATGTGTTTTTTTCCTTCTTGCCATGGTTTGGCGACATCAGGGCTTACCTTTTGGCCGGCTCTACAATCGTTTCTTCTCACAGTATTTTGGAGTTTACAGTACTGTATTCACGAAGAAGGCATCATTGATGGGGCAACGCCTAAAGAGCATTAACCGCAAGGGCCTGAGAACTCGAAGAGCGGAAATTTTTCGGAGGCTGCGTCGGTCAGGAAACCTAACCGCAGGCCTACTTCACCTACTACACCAACCTCGCATCCGAGACGACGGTCATCCGCGAGACCAGGAGCGGGCGGACAAGACCGCCGCACTGCAGCAACTGATCGCCGAGGGCCTGGCCAGCGGCGTTTCCGGTCGCGGTCTCGACGAGATCCT
>JAIYAO010000126.1 GCA_027488965.1 Alphaproteobacteria bacterium | reverse complement strand
TGGACTTCAGCAGCTCCACGAACAGCAGGAGCAGCGCGATCAGAATGAGGATATCGCCCCAGCGCACATCCCACGGCGCGTTGGAGGCCATGGTGACGGTGAAGGCGGCGGCGTCCATCCGGTCGGCGATCACCGAGGCGTCGCCCGTCATCGCGGTGCCGCCCAACGCCACGACGTTGTAGATCAGCACGGGGATGAGGATCAGCGGAAAGACGTTGAAAGCAGCACCCATAGACCCTGAACTCCCCTGACTGCCGCCGCCGCGGGCCTGCCGGCCTGCCTTGCGGATTACCATCGCCTCCTGGAGGCTCATTCCATCCCGCGCCATGCGTCCGCGCTCCCCTACAGCTCGTCGGCCCATTCGGGGTCTCGACGCCGGCTCCTGAGCCACATCACGCCGAACAGGTCGGTCGCGGCGGCGGCGAGGCGGCCGAGGTTGGTGTACTTGGACCGGCCGGCCCCGCGCGGTCGGTGATTCACATCCAGGTATTCTACCCCGTAGCCCTCACGCTGCATCAGCGCCGGCATGTACCGGTGCATATGGTCAAAATACGGGAGAAGAAGGAAGGCGTCACGTCGGAACACCTTGGCGCCGCAGCCGGAATCCACCGCCCCGTCACCCAGAAGCCTCTGTCTCACCCCGTTGGCGACCTGGCTGGCCCACCGCTTGGCGGAGCTGTCCTGCCGCTTGAGGCGTACGCCCGACACCATGGCCAGCCCATGGGGCGCATCGGCGCGCGAAAGCCGGGCCGCCAGCCGCGGCAGGTCCGCAGGGTCGTTCTGGCCGTCGCCGTCCAGCGTGCCCACCAGCGGCGCCCGGGCCGCCAGCACCCCGGAGCGGATCGCCTGGCTCTGCCCGGCGTTGCGGCGATGGCCCACGATCCGCAGCGTAGGCAGCGTGGCGCGCGCGGCGGCGAGCTCCGCGCGGGTGTCGTCGCGACTCGCGTCGTCGACGAAAATCATCTCGTAGGAGCGCCCGTCCAGCGCCTGCGCGATCTCGCGGGCGAGGGCGGCGGCGTTTCCGGCCTCGTTGTACACGGGCACGACGACGCTCAGTTCGATGGTCTCGGCCAAGCGGGCCCGCCTTGCATGGGAGTGAATGGACAGCGTGGAGGCGGCTCTTAGCGCCTAAGCGCCCGCGAGGCGAGCCCGCTCCCCCGCGGCCCTAACCCACCGCCAGCCGCGCCCGCGCCGCGTGCTTGGCGGCGAACATGGCCTCGTCGGCCCGGGCGATGAGCGTGGCGGCATCCTCCACCCCCGCCCCGGTGAAGGCATGGACGCCGACGCTGGCGGCCAGCGCGTGGCGGACGCCCTCGTGGACGAAGGGGGTTTCGGAGATCAGCGCGGCGAGGCCGGCCGCCTTGCGGCGCGCCTCCTCCGGCGCGGCGTTGGCCAGCACGACGGCGAATTCATCGCCGCCCACCCTGCCCACTATGTCGGAATCGCGCACCTGCTGGAGCAGCAGCCGGGCCACGTGCACCAGCGCCGCATCGCCCACTGCATGGCCGAAATTGTCGTTGATGGCCTTGAAGCCGTCCATGTCCAGGAACAGCACCGCCGCCTGCGTGCGGTAGCGTTCGATATAGGAGACCACCCGCTGCAGCTCCCGCAGCAGCGCGCGGCGGTTGAACACGGGGGCCAGCGGATCGCGGTCGGCCAGCGCCTCGGCGGCGGCGAGGCGGTCCAGCAGGTCGGCGTTTTCCTGGGCGAGCACGCCCGTCTCGGCCATCAGCGTATCCACCGCCGCCCGCACGGCCGCAGGCAACCGGGCGCGCTTCAGACCGAAGCGCCGCTCGAACGGGTCCAGCCCGTCGGTGTCTGCGCGAGGACGCGTGAGACGCATGAACCCTCCGAATGCCGGAGGCGATCATCATCAATCGTCGTTAAGACTGGGTGAATCGGGGTGTGAGCGTTGGCGCACATGGGGTTGCCCCCTCAGGTCTTGAAGTACGGCTCCACGTCGCCCGAGAGCTTGATGGTCATGTCGTTGCCGAAGCGGTCCTTGGTGGTCCCCACCGAAAGCTTCACCCAGCCTTCGCTGACGCAGTACTCGTCCACGTTGGTCTTCTCGACGCCCTTGAAGCGCACGCCCACGCCGCGCTCCAGCAGGGCGGCGTCGTAGTACGGGCTCTTGGGGTTCACGGAGAGGCGGTCGGGGGGGGAATCGCTCATGGCGGCGTCTTAGCGGGGGCGGGCGGCGGCGCCAATCGGGACGACGCGGGCCGCCCTTTGCCTTGCACGACTCACCCCCGCCCCTATAACCGCCGCTTTCCGGCGGGAGCGCCAGCATGTCAGACCAGCCCAGCGTCGGCCTCATCATGGGCTCGAAGTCCGACTGGGCGACGATGGCCCACGCCGCCGCCATCCTCGATGCGCTGGGCATCGCCTACGAGGCGAAGGTGGTGTCCGCCCACCGCACGCCGCAGCGGCTGGTGGAGTACGCCACGACCGCGAAAGCCCGCGGACTCTCCGTCATCATCGCCGGCGCCGGCGGGGCGGCCCACCTGCCCGGCATGGCCGCGGCCATGACGCCGCTCCCCGTACTGGGCGTGCCGGTGAAATCCAAGACGCTGCGGGGCATCGACAGCCTCCTGTCCATCGTCCAGATGCCGGCCGGCGTGCCGGTGGCGACGCTGGCCATCGGGGATGCGGGCGCCAAGAACGCAGCGCTTCTGGCCGCAGCGATCCTTGCGCTCAACGACGCAGACCTCGCCGCCCGCCTCGACGCCTGGCGCGCACGCCAGACGGCGGACGTCGGCGAAGATCCGCGCGGCGCGTGATGCTGCCGCCGGGCTCCACCATCGGCATCCTCGGCGGCGGACAGTTGGGCCGCATGCTGGCGCTGGCGGCCGCGCGGCTGGGCTTCGACGTGCACATCTTCGCCGACGAGCCCGACAGCCCCGCCTCGCGCGTGGCCGCCGCGACGACGGTGGCGCCGTACGATGACGAGGCCGCGCTGCGCGCGTTCGCGGGCGCAGTGGATGTGGTGACGCTGGAGTTCGAGAACGTGCCGGCGCGCACCGCCGGGATTCTCATCGACGCCGGAGTCCTCGTACGTCCGGGCGCCGCCGCCCTCGCCACCGCGCAGGACCGTGTGGCGGAAAAGACCTTTCTCAACCGCGCCGGCGTGGCGACGACGCCCTTCGCCGCCGTCGATGACGAAGCCGATCTCGCCGCCGCCTTCGCCGTCACCGGCGGCCCGTCGATCTTGAAGACGCGGCGCATGGGCTACGACGGCAAGGGCCAGGCGCGCGTGACGGACGAAACGGAGGCGCGCGCCGCCTTGCCCGCCTTCAGCGGCGCACCGCTGATCCTGGAGGCGCTGGCGCCGTTCACGCGCGAAGTCTCCGTCATCGCCGCGCGCGCGGTCGATGGCGCGTTCGCCGCCTTCGACGTGTGCGAGAATGTCCACGAGCACGGCATCCTGCACGTGACGCGCGTGCCGAGCGCCGCATCCGCCGCCGTGCAGCAACAGGCCATCGACGCCACGCACCGCGTGGCCGACGCGCTCGACTACGTGGGCGTGCTGTGCGTCGAGTTCTTCGTGCTGGGCGACGACCGCCTGCTCGCCAACGAAATCGCGCCGCGCGTGCACAACTCCGGGCACTGGACCGAAGCCGCGTGCCTCACCAGCCAGTTCGAGCAGCAGATCCGCGCCGTCGCCGGCTGGCGGCTCGGCCCCACCACGCGGCTCGCGGACGTGGAGATGCTGAACCTCATCGGCGCCGAAGCCGACGCCTGGGCCAAACTCGCCGCCGACCCCGACGTGCGCCTCCACCTCTACGGCAAGCGCGACGTGCGCGACGGCCGCAAGATGGGCCACGTGACGAAGCTGGTCCGGCGCGGATAGACGCGCAGCACGTTTCTGAAAGCCGGGCCCGGGCGCACCGTGCATACGCGGGGCATGGAACTCCTCACCAAAGCCGCCTGGTTCGCCATCGCCGCCGTGCACGTCACCCCGTCACTGGTGCTGTTCCAGCCGGCGCTGACGCAACGCCTGTACGGGATCGCGCCATCCGGGACGCTCGGCCTCCTGCTGACGCACCGGGGCGCGCTGTTTCTGGCGCTGGTCGCCATGGCCGTGTTCGCAGCGTTCGATCCCGGCGCCCGGCGCGTGGCGGCGCTTGCGGCGGCGATCAGCCTCGCCTGCTATCTCCTGCTCTACCTGCGTGCAGGCCTGCCGCCGGGCGCGTTGCGCACGGTGGCGCTCGTGGATGCCTTCGCGCTCGTTCCGCTGGCGCTTGTGATCTTCGAGGCATGGCGGCGGTGATGCGTTGCGCGCCGGCGGCTTTACGCGCACCATCGCCGCGCATGTTCACCACGCCGCGCATCCTGATGGCCGACGCGCGGGCCGCCTACATCGGCCCCGGCCTGCGCCTGACGCCCCATCGCAACGCCGTGGCGACGATCGCCATCGGGCTTGAGTCCCCATTCACGTTGACCCTGTTCGACCCGCCGTCGACGCGGGAGGCGCGCATGGCCGTCATCGCACCCGGCGCGCTGCACCATCTGGAAACGCGCGGCGCGATGGCCTTTCTGTATCTCGATGCCCTGAGCGACGCGTATGCGCGCCTCGAACCCCGCCCCGGCGCAGCCGATGACATTCTCACGCTCGGGCCGTCCGCCACGATCGCCGATCTCTGGTCGGCCGTCGGCATCCCGCCGCGCGCGTCGCCGAGCGCGCTGATGGCGACAGCCGTGCGCGCCATCGACGCCGATCCGTGCGCGTTTCCGTCCGTGCGCGACGCGGCGCGCCTGTGCGGCCTTTCGACGAGCCGGTTCCAGCATGCCTTTCGCGCCGCGACGGGCATGCCCTTTCGGCGGTATCGCCTGTGGCGGCGCATGGCGCTTGTCAGCCGCGCACTCGGTGCGGGACAGAGCCTGACGACCGCAGCACACGATGCGGGCTTCTCAAGCTCCGCGCATCTGAGCGCGACCTTCCGCACCATGTTCGGCATCAGCCCGTCCGCGCTGCGCGCGAGCGGCGCACGGATCGAGGTCAGTGCAGTTTCAGCCGCGGCCGCACGATCTGGTTGACGTGGCCGATGGCGATCATCGCGACGCCCTTCAGCCAGCCGTGGATGGCGATCAGGTGCATGCGGTAGAGCGACATGTACACAAACCGCGCGAGACGGCCTTCGATGGCCATGCGCCCGCCGATCAGGTTGCCCATCAGGCTGCCCACTGTGGAATAGCGGCTGAGCGAGACCAGCGATCCGTGATCTTCGTAGCGAAAGGGCTGCAGCGGCTGGCCCTCCAGCAGGCGGCGGATGTTGGCGAACGCCAGTTCAGCCATCTGGTGCGCGGACTGCGCGCGCGGCGGTACGGGTTTCGTCTCCCCTTCCGGGATGCACTGGCAGCAGTCGCCGATGGCGAAGATGCGCGGGTCGCGCGTGGTCTGCAGCGTGGGCGTCACCACGAGCTGGTTGTTGCCGGTCGTCTCCAGGCCGCCGATGTCCTTGAGGAACGGCGGGCCCTTCACGCCCGCGGCCCACACGCGCATGTCCGCCTCGATCACCTCGCCGGAGCGGGTGACGATGGCGTCCGCGCGCGCTTCCACCACCGACATGCCGGTGAGGATGCGCACGCCCAGCGCCTCAAGCTCCGCATGCGCGGCTTCCGCAAGCTTCTCCGGCAGCGCCGGCAGGATGCGCGGGCCGGCCTCGATCAGCGTCACCTTGAGGCGGCTCTCGTCGAACACCTCCAGCCCGTAGTGGCGCAGGCCCGCCGCGGCGTTGAACAGCTCCGCCGCCAGCTCCACGCCGGTGGCGCCGCCGCCCACGATCACCACGCGCACAAACGCCTCGGCGTCGGGGTCCTGGCTCATGACCCGCGACACGCGCAGGCACTGGTTCAGAAGCTTCTGGCGGAAGCGGTCCGCCTGCACGCGGCTGTCGAGGAAGAGGCAGTGCGCCGCCACGCCCGGTATGGCGAAATCGTTGGAGACCGAGCCCAGCGCCATCACGAGATAATCGTAGCGGATGCGGTGCGGGCCCATCACCTCCTGGCCGTCCTCATCGATGATCGGCGCGATCAGGACCTGGCGGTTCTCGCGGTCGAGGCCGGACATGGCGCCGAGGAAGAACCGGTAGCCCCAGCGGAAGCCGTGGCTGCGGTAGCCCACCTCGTCGAGGCTGGCGTCGAGGGAGCCGGCGGCCACCTCGTGCAGCAGCGGCTTCCAGATGTGGGTGCGGTTGCGCTCCACCAGGATGATGTCGAACCGCTCGCGGCCGAAGGTGGCGCCGAGCCGGCGGACCAGCTCAAGGCCGCCTGCGCCGCCGCCCACCACGACGATCTGGGTCTTGAGCGAAGGGGAGCTGGGCATGCGCTGTGTCACCGTCCGAATCTGTGCACCCATCGTGGGGTGCAATCGTTAAGGACGGCGAGAGCCGCCGGCGGAAATCCGGCGCGGTTCAGGCCTGCCGCTTCCCGAAGGTGCGCGCCGCCGCCCCCACTGCCGCAACGGCCATCATCGCGGCGGGCTTCGCCCGCGCCTTCAGCCGCTCGAACTGCATGATGTTCTCGATGCGCCGGTCGAGGAAGGCGAGCGCAGGGCCCATGTCGTCGCCTTCGGTGGCGAGCCACCGGGCGGTGGTGGAGGCGATGACGCCCGCCAGCAGCGCGCGCTTGGAATAGTAGTTCTCGTCGGTGGAGCGGTCCCCGATGGCGCGCCAGATGTGATCGGCGGTGCGCCACACGAAGCCCGCGCCCTCCCCGGCCCTGAACGGGCGCACCATGGCCTGCAGCGCCTTGGCCTCAGCCGCCTTGTGGGGCGCCAAAGCCTCCAGCCGGGCGCGGACGCCGGCGGTGACCCGTTCCCGCACCTTCATGGCCAGCAGGTTGCGGCCTTCCAGGCGTTCCAGCATCCGGGCGTCGCCCCAGGCGGCGAAGGCGTCGATCATGTCCAGCGGCCCGCGCGGCGCCGCCAGCATCAGCTCGCCTTCCGAGAGGCCGGCCGCGTCCGCCGCCGCCTCCAGGGCGTCCGGGGTCCAGCCGCGCGCGGCGGCGATGGGCAGTAGCGCCTCGAGCAGGCGGGCGCGGAAGCGGGCGGAGGGGGGCTGATCGCTCATACCCTGCCCGTAGCGGGCCCCGGGGCCGGTGTCACCGCTCCGCAACGCCGCGCGACGAAATTGCAAGCCGGGCGCTTACTCCAGAGGCGTGGACACCGCAGCGGGGATTTGGTAAGTCAGCCGCTCGCACCACAGGGCGACGTCCGGCGGCCGGGGAGACCCGGCCGGGGCATCGCCATTGGCGACCAATCAGGAGGACGGGTCATCGTTCAGATTTTCGTGCGCGACAACAACGTCGATCAGGCGTTGAAGGCGCTGAAGAAGAAGATGCAGCGGGAGGGCACCTTCCGCGAAATGAAGCGCCGGACGCACTATGAAAAGCCGTCCGAAAAGCGCGCCCGCGAGGGGGCCGAGGCCGTGCGCCGCGCCCGCAAGCTAGCCCGCAAGCGCGCGCAGCGCGAAGGGCTGCTGCCCGCACCGGTGCGCAAGCCGCCGGGACCGGGCGGCCCGGGCCGCGGCAAGATGTAGGATCCCCTACGGGGTCTGAACAAAGGGGCCGCGCAGGCTGCGCCGGCCCCTTTGTCATGTCCGCACGCTGGATCGCAGGCCGGTGGACCGGGCAGGACGCTCAGGCCCGGCCGCGAGACAAGACGCGCCGCCGCCAGCTGGCGGCGTTTACATTGTGG
>JAIYAO010000092.1 GCA_027488965.1 Alphaproteobacteria bacterium | reverse complement strand
CCCCAATGGCGCTGGCAAGACGACGACGCTGCGCATGGTCGCGGGGCTTCTGGCCCCCGATGCCGGCGCGATCTCCATCTTCGGCGTCGATGCGCGCGCGGCGCCCAAGGACGCCAAGCGGATCACCGCGTGGCTGCCCGATGAGCCGATGCTCTACGACAAGCTGACCGCGTGGGAGTACCTGGAGTTCATCGCCGGCCTGTGGGGCGTGCCGACAAAGATGGCGCGGGCCCGCGCCGAGGAACTCCTGCGCCTGCTCGACCTGTGGGACCACCGCGACGAGCGGTGCGAGGGCTTTTCCCGCGGCATGAAGCAGAAGGCCGCCCTGGCCGGCGCGCTCATCCATGAACCGCAACTGCTGATGCTGGACGAACCGCTCACCGGTCTGGACGCCGCCATCGCCCGGCAGGTGAAGGACCTGCTGCAATCGCGCGTGCGCGCAGGCGCGGCCATCATCCTCACCACCCACATCCTCGATGTCGCCGAACGCATGGCCCACCGCATCGGCATCATCCAGGGCGGGCGCCTGGCCGCCGAGGGCACGCTGGCGGACCTTCAGGCGCGCGCGCCGTCCGGCCACACCCTGGAGGATGTGTTCCTCCAGCTCACCACGGAGCCTGTGGCGTGACACGCCCGCGCGGACGGCTCCTGGGCGGTTTTCTCTTCCTGCTGCTGCACGAGGTGCGGCTGGCGTTCCGCTGGCGCAGCGACGGCCAGCGCGCCGGCCGCCTTGCGGTGCTGGCGCTGCTGGGCGCGCTGCTGTTTGCGGGCGGCTGGGCGGCGGCCAGCGTCCTGGCGGCGCTGAGCCCCGAGCTGACCGCGCCGACGCTCGCCGGGGCGAGCATCGCCATCGGATTTGTCGCCACGCTGATGCTGGGCCACGCGCTGATCGCGGCGACCGAGGCCGTCTACACCCGCGGCGACCTCGACCTTTTGCTCTCGTCGCCGGTCTCGCCGCTCACGGTGCTGAGCGTGCGGGCGCTGGGCGTGGCGGTGCGGGTGGCGACCGTCTACATCGCGCTGGGCTCCGGCGTGCTGGTGAGCCTTGCCATCCTCGGGGCCTGGCCGTGGCTGGCCATCGGGCCGGCGCTCGTCGGCCTGGCGCTTGTGACCACCGCGGCGGGCCTCGTGATCGCCATGCTGCTGTTCGCCACCATAGGCCCGCGGGCGACCCGGGTGGCCGCGCAGGTGCTGGGCGCGATCATCGGCGCCTCCATGGTGCTGGCGTTCCAGCTGCCGAACCTCGACCGCCGCGCCGACCGCGGCGCGATCTACCGGGACCTGTTCGCGCAGGTCGCCGCCATCGACTGGCCGCCCACCCATCCCCTGTTCCTGCCCGCGCGGGCGTTCCTGGGGGACCCCCATGCCCTGATCGCCTGGTCGGCGGGATGCGCCGTGGCGTTCGTGGCCGCCACCCTGTGGTTCAGCCGCCGGTTCGCGCGTGACGCGGCGGCGGTGCTGTCGCTGGGGCCGAAGAAGCGGGCAGCCTCCGCGCGACTCCGCCCGTACCGGGGCGGAGTGACGCCGGCCCTTCTGATGAAGGAATGGCGCCTGCTGGGGCGGGACCCGGTGCTGCTGTCCCAGATCATGCTGCAGCTGGTCTACATGATCCCCTTGGCCTTCATGTGGGTGCGCAACGCGGACGGCGGATCCACCAGCCCCGCATTCCTGGGCCTCATGGGCGGCGCGGTGGCGGCCATAGCGGCCTCGCTGACGGGCAGCCTGGCGTGGATCACCGTGTCGGCCGAGGACGCGCCGGACCTGATCGCGGCAGCGCCGCTGGACCGCGACAAGGTGGACCGGGCCAAACTCGTCGCCGCGGTCGTGCCGGTGGGGCTTCTCGTGGCGGTTGGAGCCGCGTTCATCGGGCAAGCGTCGCTCGCGGCGGGGGCCTGGACCTTCGCGGGCGGCGTCGCCGCCGCGGTCTCGGCGGGCTTCATCGGCATCTGGCACCAGGAACCCGGCAGCCGGAAGGACTTCCGCCGCCGGCCCCGCGCCTCCTGGACCGCCCAACTCGGGCAGAGTTTCGTGGCCGTCGGCTGGGCCGGCGCAACGGGGGTGGCCGCAGCCGGCCAGCCCGTGCTGGCGCTGATCCCGGGGGTGATCGCGCTGGGGCTGCTGCTGGCGCTGGGCGAGAGCCGGCGGATGGCGGCCGCCTAGTCGACCGGCGCGCTTCCTGCATCACTCAACGACCGGGAGGACCCGTCATGCACGAACTGCTCGAACGGCTGGGACGCGGCGATATCGCCATCATCGGCATGTGCGCCGGGGCCAACCAGGCCTGGACGGCCTTCTTCGCGGAGCTGGACGGTGCCGACGTGGGCACGCTGGCGGCGCGCCTGGGCTTCTTCCAGCCCACCATCATCCGCCTGTTCGACGACGCCCGGCTGGGAGAATCGATGGTGGCGTGGACGGCCTTCGCCAACCTCTACGACACCCACGCCAAATGGGGGCCCAATGCGCGCCGCGCGCTGGAACTCAACGCCGCCTTCGCGGCCAGCCACTGCAGCGCGCTGGTGAAGGCCGAAGCCCGCAGCGCGGCGATCTCCTACGAGCTCGACAAAATCCCGGGCGCGCCGAAGTCGCGGTAGAATTCTACCCATTGCTGTGGTAGACTTCTACCATGAGCCTCAACATCAAGAACTCGGAAACCCACGCGCTGGCGGCCGAACTGGCCCGCCGGCTCGATACGTCTCTGACGGAGGCCGTCACCATCGCGCTGCGCGAGAAGCTCGAAGCCACCAGCCGGGAGGCCGACGTGGCGCGGCGCACTGAGAAGATGCTGCGGATGGCCCAGGAAATCAGCGCGATGATGACGCCCGAGCAGCGCGCCTTCGACATCGACAAGGAGCTGTATGACGAGATGGGGCTGCCCAGGTGATCGTCGATTCCTCGGCGATGGTGGCGATCCTGCGAAGCGAGCCGGAGGCGGCCAAGTTTACCGACCTCATCGTCAACGCAGATTACGTCGCCATCTCTGCCGCCAGTTACCTGGAGACGGCGATCGTCATCGACCGTGGCGACAACCCGGCCCAAAGCCGGTTGCTGGACGCCTTCCTCACCGCCAACGGCATCGCCATCGAGCCCGTGACCGTCACCCAGGCCCGGATCGCGCGGGAAGCCTACCGAGACTTCGGCAAGGGCTCCGGCCATCTGGCGGCGCTGAATTTCGGGGACTGCTTCAGCTATGCGCTGGCGAGCGAAAAAGCCCTGCCGCTGCTGTTCAAGGGCACGGATTTCGGCCGCACCGACGTGCGCCCGGCCGCCTGAGCTACTCCTCCAGGTCCCCTTCCAGCACCGTCATGGTGAAGTGCCAGCACAGCTCGCCGTCCTCGTCGTCCCGGGAGAGCACGCCGGCGAACTCGTCGCCGATGTAGACCTCGGCGGAATCCTTCTTCTGCGGGCGGGCGCGGATCGACAGGTTCGGGGTGCGGAACCGCGACTTCAGGTAGGTTTCGACGCGGGCGCGTTCCTGCGGGTCCAAGGCGATGCTCCGGCTCTGGGCGTTCGGGCGTCCTAGAGGCCCGGCGCCGGCCCCGCTGTCAAGAAATCGGCCCCCTACGCCGCCGCATTGAAGGCGTGGACGTCGGCGGGTTCGGTGACGATCACGGTCAGGCGGTCCCCGCTGACGGCGATCTCCCCCCGGGCGATGGGGTAGTTGTTGGCGAGGATCCAGACCTGCTCGTCCGCGCCCTGCCCAAGGGGGATCACGGCGCCCCGGCCCATCTTCAGCAACTGGTGCATGGGCAGGGTGCAGCGGCCGATAATGACGCTGAGCTCCACCTCGACATTGTGGATCTGGCTTTTCGTGAGCACCCCGAACCCCTATGTGACAATGCTCCATGACAACGGCGAAGGGTTTAGCAGACGTGAACGAGACGCCGATCGGGTGGGCGATTTCTTCCCGGGCGGTGGAGTACCCCGCAGCGGTGGCGGCCATGGAGGCCCGCGCCGCGGCGATTGCGGACGGATCGGCCGGTGAGCTGGTCTGGCTGCTGGAGCACCCCGCCCTCTACACCGCCGGCGTCACCGCCCGCGAAGCCGACCTCCTGGAGCCGGCGCGCTTCCCCGTGTTCCGTTCGGACCGGGGCGGCCAGTTCACCTATCACGGCCCCGGCCAGCGGGTGGCCTACGTGATGCTGGACCTGAAGCGCCGCGGCCGGGACGTCCGCGCCTACGTGCAGGACCTGGAGGGCTGGATCATCGCGGCCCTGGACCGCTTCAACGTGGCCGGCGAGGTGCGCGATGGGCGCGTTGGGGTTTGGGTGCAGCGCAAGACGCCCGACGAGACCCGGGAGGACAAGATCGCCGCCATCGGCGTGAAGGTGAAGCGGTGGGCCACCTTCCACGGCATCGCCCTCAACGTGGAGCCCGATCTTTCGCATTTCACGGGAATTGTGCCGTGCGGGATTCGCGCGCACGGGGTCACCTCTCTCGTGGACCTCGGCCTGCCTGTCACCATGTCGGACGCGGACCGCGCCCTGCAGGACGCCTTCGAGGAAGTGTTCGGCCCCACGACGCCCGCGCCCGCCCCGATCTGACGCCGCCCGCCGGAATTTCGACACCAAGCGAGACGCCACTCTCCCCATGACGAGCAACCAGGACGATCCGCCCGCCCGGCGCCCCCTGCGCCCGCGGCCCGCGCGGGACAATGCCGACGCCCACGGCGATTTCTACTTCGAGGAGCTGATGACGCCGCAGCCCGACGCCACGCGCGAATTCTTCCGCGCGCGCATCCTCAGGCCCGTGAGCCCGGAGAAGAAGGACGGGAAGTAGCGGCTGGCGGGGGACCGCGGCGCGCATTTTTGGTCATCGTTTTTCGCGGTGTACAAATGTTGCGCCGGGAGTGGTCAAATCCAACGACGATGAACAATCGGCGCGATCCGCCGCCACCGCGCGCTGAGCGATCAACCGGGCAGTCATTCCGGGGCGCGCGGAGCGCGAACCCGGAACCCAGGAGACCGGGTACGACGCATCTGGTCACAATCGAGTTGAGTCCAATCGCCCGGGTTCCGGGCTCGGCCTGCGGCCGCCCCGGAATGACGGGCGCCTGAGTGTTTCGGGTCGAGCGCTCCCGCCGCTCTACCCCAGCTCGATCAACACCTCATCCGCCGCCACGCTGGCGCCGGCCGCGACGTTCACCTTCGCCACCACGCCATCGCGCTCGGCGCGGATGATGTTCTGCATCTTCATCGCTTCCACGATGGCGACGCCCTCGCCCGCCTTCACCTCCTGGCCCGCCACCACGTCGATGGACACCACGAGGCCCGGCATCGGCGACATGACCACCTTGGAGGTGTCGGCCGCGGGTTTCGGCGGGATGAGGCCGTGGAGCTGGGCGGCGCGGGGGCTGGCGACGATGACGGTCTCTGTCACGCCGCGGAGCTTCAGCCGGAAACCCTCCGCGCGCGAGGAAATCTTCACGGCGAACGCCGCCTTGCCGAAGCGGCCCTCCATCACCGGCTGGCCCGGGCGCCACGTGCTCACCAGGCGCACCTCGCGGCCATCGCCATTCTGCGCCACGACCGCGCCTTCCTCGCCCAGCGTCACCACCACCGGGATCACCGCGTCGCCGATGATCACCACACGCTCGGCGCGCGCATCGGGGGTGTAGCCTGCGATCTGGCCCGAGATCTGCGCCGCGCGCTGCGCCACCAGCGCCTGCGCGAACGCCGCGCACGCCACCAGCAGCTCACGCTGGTCATCGGTCGGTTGCGTGCCGTTGAAGCCGTCGGGAAACTGGTCCTTGATGTAGGCGGTGGTGATGTCGCCGGAGCGGAAGCGCGCCTCGTCCATCACCGCGCCGAGGAACGGGATGTTGTCCTGGATGCCCTCGATGGTGAAGCTGTCGAGCGCGGTGGCCTGCGCATCGATGGCCTCCAGCCGCGTCGGCGCGTGCGTGACGAGCTTGGCGATCATCGGATCGTAGAACATCGAGATCTCATCGCCCTCGCGCACGCCGGCGTCGTTGCGCACGGTGACGACGCCCGTCTTGCCTTCCGCCGGCGGGCGATAGCGGCGCAGCCGGCCGATGGACGGCAGGAAGTTGCGGTACGGGTCCTCCGCGTAGATGCGGCTCTCGATGGCCCAGCCGTTGATCTTCAGGTCTTTCTGCTTGAATCCGAGCTTCTCGCCGGCAGCGACGCGGATCATCTGTTCGACGAGATCGAGCCCGGTGATCGCCTCCGTCACCGGATGCTCCACCTGCAGGCGGGTATTCATTTCGAGAAAGTAGAAGCTCTTGTCGGCGCCCGACGCCACGAACTCCACCGTGCCGGCGCTGTCGTAGCCCACGGCCTTGGACAGTGCGACGGCCTGCGCGCCCATCCTCTCGCGCGTCTTTTCATCGAGCAGCGGCGACGGCGCCTCCTCGATCACTTTCTGGTTGCGCCGCTGGATCGAGCATTCGCGCTCGAACAGGTGCACGACGTTGCCGTGCTTGTCGCCCAGCACCTGGATCTCGATGTGGCGGGGGTTGAGCACGAACTTCTCGATGAACACCCGGTCGTCGCCGAACGCGCCTTTCGCCTCGGCCACCACGGCGGGGAAGCCCTCCTCCACCTCGCGGCGGTTGGCGGCGACGCGGATGCCCTTGCCCCCGCCCCCGGCGGACGCCTTGATCATCACCGGGTAACCGATCTCCTCGGAGATCTTGATCGCGTGGGCGACGCCCTCGATCTCGCCGATGAAGCCGGGCACGGTGGAGACGTCGGCCGCGCCCGCGGTGCGCTTGGACTCGATCTTGTCGCCCATGGCGCGGATGGCGCCGGGGTTGGGGCCGATGAAGGTGATCTTCTCGGCCAGCAGCCGGTCGGCGAATTCGGCCTTCTCCGACAGGAATCCGAAGCCGGGGTGGATGGCGTCGGCGCCCGTCTCGCGGGCGGCGGCGACGATCTTGTCCATGACGAGGTAGGACTGGGCGGCCGGCGCCGGACCGATGAAGACGCTCTCGTCGGCCATCTCCACGGCCATGCTGTCGCGGTCGGCCTCGGAGTAGACCACCACCGTGGCGATCCCCATCCGCCGCGCGGTCTTGATGATGCGAACGGCGATTTCGCCACGGTTGGCGATCAGGATTTTCGAGAACATGGGGCCCCGGGGATCAATCTTGCGCAAGGCGTTGGGATAGCGGCCATGCGCGGCAGCGTCCATCCATCCGCGCCCGGCGGAGGCGCTGTCCCGAACTGGCGCACACGCGCGCGGCGCCGCCGTTGGCCGCGGCGCGTTAACCGCCGCTTCGCCTTGGGGGGCGTGGGCGGCACGATTTTCGCTCCTGAAGGGAGGATTGTCCCGGCGGGGACGACCTGGAGGGCGCGCCATGCGCGTGGACTGGAAACTATTGGCGCGACGCGCGCGGATGCCGGCAGCCGGCGCCGCCATGGCGACGCTGCTGTTCGGCGCCTACTGGCTGGGCGGCGTGGCGCCGGCGGGCTCGGCGGAGCAGACGTCCGCGCCCGTGGCGGAAACGCCCCCTCCCGCCCCCGAACCGCTGGACGTGCCCTCCACCGCCGTCGGCGCGCAATCGTCCGGCATGGGCGGCGAGACATGGATGTCGGGCGACCCGGCGCAGCTGGGCGCGGAGTTCAAGCGCTCCGTCACCCGCCAGTTCGGCGACGGCACCCTGGGCCAGGCGCACATGGCCATGGCCGGCCTCGGCTTCGAGTGCACCGTGGGCGCCGGCGGACGCATGCAATGCGAGAAATCGATCCAGGCCGACAACTGCACGCTGACCTGGTCTGTCCGCATGCAATCGCGCGGCGGCGCGCTCGGCGGCGCCGGCGGCGAAGGCTTCAGCCGCGAGTGCAGTTGAGCTCAGTAGTCGAACAGCTTGCGGTCCCGCTCCACGCGCTTTTGCGCCTGGGCGACGATGTGGGCGACCAGGTCGGGCTTGGGCAGGCCCGCGGCGGCGCCGGCGGGATCGAGGTTGTGCTCGCTGACGAGGTGGGCGAGCGCGGATTCCGGCAGATCGGAAAGCGCCGCCTGCAGCGCGTCGGCGCCGTCGCGCGTAAAGTAGGCGACGGGATTCAGATCTGCGTGAGGAGGACCGCCGGCGCCCTCGCCGGCATCGGCGCTCCGTTCGGACGGCGTCGGTGCGGGTCTGGACACCGAGGCCGGCGAGGGCGCCGGCGGTCCTGTTTCGACATCCAGGTTGCTTTCGTCGATCTCGCGCGCGGACACATGCGCGCGAATGGCCGCCTCCAGCCGGTCCGCGAACGCGGGGTTGCGCTTGGCTTCGCGGCGCACCTCGTCGAACAGGCGGTTGAGGGTCTTGTTCAGGCTCATAGGGCCGGCGCCAGCGCCACCTTGGCGAGGAATTCATCGCCCATGGCGCGGATGATGCCCGCGCCCTGTCCGTACTTCTGCTCGAACGTGCGCGGCGTGTCGGACCATTCGGCGGCGCGCGCGATGTCCTGCATCTGCGGGATGCGCACGTCGAACATCGAGGCGCCGAGGTTTTCCTTCAGCAGCGCCGCTTCCGAGCGGTGCAGCGCCATGTCCTCCTCGTACTTCGTCGCCATCACCAGCAGCGCCGACGGCCCGCCGCGGCGTTCGTTGATGAGCCGCAGCGCGCGCCGCCGGAACGTGATGAGGCCGAGCCGCGAGACGTAGTCCGGGATGGTCGGCACCACGATGGCGTCGGCGGCGATCAGCGCGGCTTCGGCAAACAGCGAGATGCCCGGCGGGCAGTCCACCAGGATGTAGTCGAAATCGTTCAGCACCGTGCGGAAGCCCTGCGCAAACCGCTCGCAGATCCACTTCTGGATCGCCTCGATGTGGAACTGGCGCTTCACGAACGCCTCGATCATGTCGCGCTCGACGGTGCGGAACTCCGGCGCCGAGGCGCACAGCGCCACGTCCGGATTGCCCTTCAGGTCGGTGACCTTCTTCTCCACCAGGCTCTTGAAGGGCTTGGGCTTGGACTGCAGCGCGTAGGCTTCGAAATAGTAGTCCAGCGTGCGCTCGTCCTCGTGCAGCTGGTTCCAGCGGTCGGGGCCGGCCACCATGATGGAGGCGTTGGTCTGCGGATCGAGATCGATCACCAGCACGCGGGCCTTGTGGTGCACGGCAAGGGTCTCGGCGAGGCCGACGGTGGTCGTCGATTTGCCGACGCCGCCCTTCATGTTGATGATCGAGACGAGACGGGCGGTCATGGGGGAGCGACCTCTGGTGCGGCTTCTGCCGGGATCGGGCTGGAGCGCCAACCTGACGCCGGAGCCTAGCTTTTTGGTTAACGGATGAAAACCGACGAAGCCGCCACGCGGCTTCGCGGCCCCGGCCGGGCGCAGCAGGGCTGGCGCGGAGTCCCGGATCGCGGCTGCGGCGCGTCCGGGAAGACAATATGGCCCCCCGCTTGGCGGCGCCCGTCCGCCCGGCTAGCAAGGGCGAAACCTCAAGGAACGCCCGATGCCCTGCCCGGTCTGCGCCGCCGAACCGCGCGCCCTCGAAACCGAATGGAAGGGCATGACGCTGTGGCGGTGCCTGAGCTGCGCCAGCGTCTACATGGACCCCGCGCCCACCGACGCCGACCGCCACGCCATGTACGATGACCCCTATCAGGGCGCGACCGACGGCTACTACGCCAAGGCCGAGAAGAAGCTGCGCCGCTGCCGCAAGCGCGCGCGCATGCTCGACGCGTACGTCACCACCGGCAAGGCGTTCCTCGAAGTCGGCTCCTCCGGCGGCTTCATGGTGGAGGCGATGCGCGAGCGCGGCTATGCGGCCACCGGCGTGGAGCCGGACGCGCCGGGCGTCGCCTACGCGCAGAAGACCTTCCCCGGCTGCACCTTCCACAACGGCCTCCTGGAGGAGGTGGAGGCGCGCGGCGTGCTGGACCAGTACGACGCCATCTACTGCTCCGAGGTGATCGAGCACGTGCCGTTCCCGCGCCCGTTTGTCGCCGCGATCGCGCGGCATCTGAAGCCGGGCGGCGTGCTGAACGTCACCACGCCCGACGTGGCGCACTGGAACAAGCCGAAGGACATCACCGCGTGGAACGAGTTCTGCCCGCCCAGCCACTGCACCTACTTCAGCCCGCAGGGCCTGCGCACGGTGTTCGCGGAGCACGGGCTGGAGGTGTTCCGGCACCGGTTCAACTGGAAGGCGGGGATCCAGTTCTACGCGCGCAAGACATGAACTTACCTCTCCCCCGCGAGGGGGAGAGGTCGAGCGCAGCGAGGGT
>JAIYAO010000171.1 GCA_027488965.1 Alphaproteobacteria bacterium | reverse complement strand
GGATTCCCGGACCACATGACCCATGTGAACGAAGACGACCCCGTATGGGCGCCGCCGACGGGCCCCGCCGCGCCGCGCACGCTGTGCACCGACTGCGGCGTGTCGCGGATGGCCGACCACCGAAAGTGCGGGCAGGCCTGCCAGTTCATCCAGCCGGACTACGCCGGCCTTGAGGAACGCGTTCACGGCCGCGCCCGCGACGCCGCCCGCCCCGACGAGATCTTCTTCGGTCCGTTCCGCCGCATGGCGCGCGCGCGGCTTTCCCCGCCCCGCCCCGGCGCGCAGTGGACCGGCATCGCCACGCGCATCGCCGAGCGCCTGCTGGAAAGCGGGGTCGTGGATGCGGTGCTGACCATGGCGCCCGACGCGGAGGACCGCTGGCGGCCTGTCCCCGTGCTTGTCACCAAGGCCGAGGGCATGGCGCAGGTGCGCGGCATGCGCATGGGCTATGCGCCGCTGCTGGCGCTGCTCGAACCGGCCCGTGCGAAGGGCTATACGCGCCTCGCCGTCATCGGCATTCCCTGCCAGGTCTACGCCCTGCGTGCGCTGGAGCGCGAGCTGGGCTTCGAGCGCCTCTACGTGATCGGCACGCCGTGCTCGGACAACACGACGACGGAGAGCTTCCACACATTCTTGAACCTTCTGTCCGATGCCCCGGACACCATCACTTATCTGGAATTCCGCGCCGACTATCATGTGGAGCTGCGCTTCGCCGACGGCCGCGTGAAGGAGATTCCGTTTCTGCAACTGCCGATCTCGAAACTGCCGCGCGACTTCTTTCCCCTCACCTGCCGCACCTGCGTGGACTACACCAACGTGCTGGCCGACATCACCGTGGGCTACATGGGCGGCGAGGGCGAGCAGTGGCTGCTGGTGCGCAACGAGCGCGGCGAAGAACTGCTGTCGCTGCTGGGCGATGAGGTGCAGCTGTCGGCGCCGGGCAGCGCCGGCAAGCGGCAGGGGCCTGTGTCGGGTTTCATGGCCAACGTGAAACGCGCGGCGGGCGGTCTGCCGCTGCGCGGCATGCCCGACTGGGTGCGCCCGCTCGTGGGCTGGCTGATGCCGAAGATCGGCCCGCGCGGACTGGAGTTTGCGCGTGCACGCGTGGAGATGAAAGCAGTGGAGACCGTCATCCACCTGCGCCGCGAAGAGCCGCGCCGCGTGAAGTCCATGATCCCCGCGCATGTGTGGGCGCTGGTGGCGCCGTACGGCTTGAAGCCGCGGGATGACGAACGCGCGTGATCACTGAGCAACGCGTGTTCGGGCTCGTCAACATGCAAATCCGCGTCGCAGCTGAACACTGAAACTTTCGTCAGAATCGTCATGGCGCGCGACGCGCAACGACGTCGGACGACCGCACCTGAACAATAGGAAATGGTCGTGTCTTTCTCTTGACGACTACGGCACATCCGAGCCCATCTTGCGGCGGCAATGGGGCGAAACGCCCCAACTCGGGGTGGCTTCACGTTCGTCTGAGGGACCGAAAACGATGAGCAATACGCCTGAAAGAACCGCCCTTGGCGGATGGAAACGTGCGACCTCCGCGATGGCGCTGGCCATCGGCGCAGGGTTCGGATTCGGATTTGCGGAGGATGCCCGCGCGGTCGTGACGCCGGACACCGTTCCGCCCGACCAAGCCGTGGATGTGAACGACGACCGGCCCTATCTCGTCGGCCTCGGCGTCCGCAACGAGGCGGGAAACGGCGGCGGCACCTGCAGCGGCCTGCTCATCAACCCACGCACGGTGCTGTTCGCGGCGCACTGCGTCGACAGCATCGACCCCGGCGACTACGACGCCAACCTGCCCGGCAATCGCGCGCAGGTCGGCTACACGACCGATCCAACCTTCGGCAACACCAACCTGCGCGAGTGGCTGTTCGGGCAGGATTTCATCGTGCCCCCAGGTGACGAACGGGTGATCGACGCGTCCTCCGTGATGGTCTGGTACGATCCGCGTTCGCGCTTCGGCCCGCTGGCAGACCCCAACGGCGGCACGTTCCTGCCCGCCGACATCGCCATCGCCGGCTTCGACACGCCAACGGAATCTCTCGGGCGCGATGCGCAGGACGGCGTGGGCCTGCTGTTCTCCCCGGTCGACCGCCTCGTGGCGGTGACGATTGGCGGCTACGGCCAGGCCGGCAATGGCCTGACGGGCGCGCGTCTCGCGGGGTCGGAAGCGACGTTCTTCCGCCGCGTGGCCAGCAACATGCTGGGCTACCTGGGCGATGAGCGGTCGATCTCGGCAGGCGTCTATCCGTCCGCCGTGGCCGACCTGCTGGATCCACCGACGCTGAACTACCAGGACCTGTACTGGGTCGATTTCGACGATCCGCAACGGGCAACGCGGCCGTTCTTCGCCGGGCCCGGCGTCAATCCGAACTCGACGCTCGATTTCGACGTGTTCCCAGGGGACGCCGTCCCCGGCGAGGCAATCACGGCGGCGGGCGATTCCGGCTCGCCGCTGATCACCGACGCGTTCGGCCGCGACGTGTCGCTCGGCGTGCTCAGTCTCGGCGCCCGCTTCTTCCACGACTCCGTCGGCAACCCGAACGACAATTTCGTACGCTTCACGGCGTTCTCGAACTTCGGCACCACCGCCGGCTACAATCCGCTGTTCCTGTTCTGGGACCAGATCGTCATCAACAATCCCTACAAGTACGTGCAGGCGCGTGCGGGCAACCGTGAGTGGACCGACCCCGACGCGTGGGTGCAGGAACTCGATCCGCTGTTCTATTCGTTCGATGCGCAGGGCAACCTCGTCAACGCCTTGCCCACCACGCCGGCGCTGGGCCGCTCCGACGCGGCCGCCAACGTCGGCGAACTCCGACCCAATCCCGCATCACCCGCCGCCTGCGCTTTCACCGGCACGTGTCCGGCCACCGGCGGCACGGACGATCCCATCGTGCAGAGCACGGCCCTGCCGGGGATGGAAACCATGGCCGGCGTGGAAACGCTGAACGGCGGTCCGCACGCACCCACTGGGCCGTCCACGGCGCCCTGGGCTGACGGCACGCTGCTCCAGTTCGGGACCGGCGCGCTCACGGGCCCCGGCACCACCGGCTTTGTCCCCGACAACACCAACGGCACGCCGGGCATCCAGAACACCACGCGCTTCTTCGAGGTGAACCTGCGCAACGGCGGTCGCGTCACCCTGCGCGACGCGGACGTGGAGATCGACCGACTCAATATCCGCGGCATCGGCGCCGAATTGCGCATCCGCGAGACCGGGGCGCTCACTACCACCCTGAGTTCGTTCCTCGACTACGGACGCCTCACGGTGGACGGCGCGTTCAACCCGCGGGCGTTCGACATTTTCCTCGGGATCGTCAGCGGCAAGGGCACGATCACCGCGCCTGGCGGCGTGGCCAACTACGCGGGCATCGTCTCGCCCGGCGGGGACGACATCGGCACGCTGACCATCAACGGCGACTACGCGCAGGGCGGCTATGCGTCGGTCCTGTTCCAGATCGGTCGCCACACGACAGACCTGCTGCGCGTGGGCGGTGACGTCACCATGGCGGGCAACCTTCTGGTGCAGTCGGACCGGCGGCTCCGCTTCGGCAACCGCTTCACGGTGGTGGAAGGCCAGTCCATCACGGGCAACTTCGACCGCACGCTCGGCTCGGGCACGCTTCTGTTCGGGCGCACCGTGGCCGATGCGGACTCCATCGACCTCGTGATCGATGCGCAGAAGCTGAGCGACATCTTCGGCGGCGGCAGCCTCTGGGGATCGCTGGCCGTCGCGCTCGACTCCGCGCGCAAGAGCGGGGCCTCCTATACGGCGCTGGCCGGCGTCTACGATGTGATCGACTACGTCGGCATCGATGCGCTGGGCTCGGCGCTGCCCACGCTCGCCCCCATGAACGCGTTCCAGAGCATGCCGCTGGCGGTCCAGTATGCGCAGGGCTTCACCCGCGGCTTCGACGCGCGTGCGGCGGAGTTGCGCGCCGGCGTGCGGGGCATGAGCCAGCGCAGCCTCAACGCCGGCTTGCGCATGGCGCAGGCAGGCGGCGGGGCCGGAGGCGACGCGAGCGGGTTCTCGCGGTCTGCAGCCGCACCCGTCGATCCGGAAGCGCGGCTTGGGTTCTTCGTATCCGGCCAGGGCAACCTGAGCGCCATCGGCGACGAGGCGTATGCCGAGGATCGCTTCAACCCGGCGATGCTCACGTCCGCCAGCGCCGCCGACATGACCGTGGGCGCCGACTACCGGGTCAACGACCACTTCGCCCTCGGCGTGGCGACCACGATCTCGCGGTATCTCGCGCGCAACGGCGAGGAGGGCGTCACGCTCCAGCGCCACAGCGGCTACGGCGCGATGCTGTACGGCTCAGCGTGGAACGGCGGCTGGCACGTCGATTCCTACTTCGGCGTCGCCCACCACGCCTACGAGGTGTCGCGCGCGGGCGGCGCGGGCTTCGACCGGTCGCTCGATGCGGCGCCAGGGGCGACGCAGATGCTGGCGGGCGTGACCGCGGGGTGGACGTTCGACCCTCTGGAGGGCCTGAGCCTCGGCCCGTCGCTGAGCGTGCGCCACGCCAGCCTCCGCATGGACGGCTACCGCGAACAGGGCGCGGGCGATCTCGCCCTCGAAGTGGATGCGCGCCGGATCGACTCCACCACCGTGGAGACGGCCATGGAGTTCGCCTACCGTCCGTTTAGGAGCGACGGCCCGTCGCCGTTGCAGGCCTGGGGCCGGGCGGGCTTCGTGCAGGATCTCGGCGACGGGCGGGACGTGGTGCTGGCGCGGTTCGTCGCCGCGCCGGACGTGGCCTTCAGCATCGACCGCAACCTGAAGGATGCGTGGGGCACGGTTTCGTCCGGCCTGCTCTACCAGTTCAGCGACACCATGGCGGGCCATTTCGAGGCGGTGTCCGACATCGGGCGCGGGCCGCTGTCCAACACCTCGATCCAGGTCGGGCTGAACTGGCAGTTCTGAACGTCGCGCCGCCGGCCAAGCTGAGGAAGGGCGGTCCCGTCGGGCCGCCCTTTTTCGCGTGCGGCGGGCTTGGTGGTGTGTGCAGTCGGGAGAGTACGCGTCTCGCAGGGAAATTCCCTGCAAATCCCTGCAAACGTCTAGGCGTGCAGGGACTTTTTCGCGGCCTGAACGCGATTCTCGAGGGACCGGCCGCCCAAAACCCCTGGGGCGCACGGCTTTCCGGCCCTGGAGACTCCAAAGACGCCAGAATCATGCAGGGAATTTGAGATTTCAGTGCAGGGAATTGTGTGGGGCGATGACGGGAAGCGGCCCCGAATGCGTGGGCACGCTTCGCCACGCTTTCCGGGCATGCAAGCGCCGGTCACCATGAGGATATTCTCACGCACAGTCTTTGCGCCCACCTTGACTGCGCGCGCCCTGATAGCCAGTTCCATCCCGTCGAGCGCCCCTGTGTCGCCGGATGACAGGCCGTTGGCGCGATGCCGCGGCCTCCCTCTCTGGCAGGACCGCGATGGTCCGGAGTCTGTGGGAAGCGCGGGATGAGTGTTTGCGGCGGGCGCGATGCCCAAGGCAGGCGCCAGGGCGGCTTACGCCGCTAGCCGAGTACGAGAGCCCCGGGTGGGCGAGCGCAGCGATTGCCTCGTCTGATCCGATCGCCCTGACAGGCGCGGCCCCTCCCTCGCCGGCCGCCGCGCGCGATGCGGGCGACCCTTCCCCCTGACGCCAGCCAAGGAGTGGACCTATGTCCCCCGTCATCGAACACGTGCCTGTGGGCGCGCTACAGCCGTATGCCCGCAACACCCGCACCCACTCGAAACGCCAGATCGCGCAGATCGCCCGCTCGATCGAGCGTTTCGGCTTCACCAACCCGGTCCTGGTCGACGACGACCTCATGATCATCGCCGGCCACGGCCGGGTCGAGGCCGCCAAGCGCCTCGGCCTCACCCGGGTGCCGATCCTGCGGCTCTCGCATCTCGGCGAGGCCGAGAAGCGCGCCTACATCCTTGCCGACAACCGGCTGGCCGTCGCACCTTACGCGGCGACGTCGTGAGGGTGCTGTTCGCCCCTACGCGGCCAGCCTCCGAAGCAGCCATGGCCACCGCATCGGCACTACCGCATTGGTCAGCACCAGCGCGGCGACCTCTACTGCGACCCCGAAACATGGGCGGCCTGGGCGGAGCGTCGCGATGGCTCTTGGTGGCCGGAATGGAGCGCATGGCTGAACGCCCGCAGTTCAAAAGCAAAGCGCCTGCCGCCCAGCCTCGGCGCTGCCGAAGCAGGGTTCCCAATCCTAATGCAGGCCCCGGGTGAATATGTGCTGATGACGTGATTGAGCCACATCTTCTCGGCTCGCAATACCGACGAATGGAGGGGCCGCTGAACAGCGGCCCCCTATGGCCCGTCGTACTTGTCGATCCGGACATCGCCCTTACCCAACGCTAGGGCACATCGCCAGATGCGTCTGAGCCGGCGCGCCGATGAAGCATCGCTGCCCTTGGTCATCGCTCCCGCCAATCATGCTCCAAGGCCCTCAAGCGCGCCATCACTGACAACAGGAAGGCCGTGGACCAGGCAAATAGGATCACGCCGTTGGCTGCTTCAATAGCACCGAACAGGCGCCAATCACGCGACAGAACGATGTCCCCGTACCCCAGGGACGCAAACGTCACAGTTGAAAAATAGAGGGCGGTTTCGAAATCCGCCACTGCGCCGAGAAGCGAAAAGGCGAACGCATAGAGCCAGATCTCCACAGTGTGGATAGCGAATAGACCGAAGATCACGGACATGATCAGCGCGCCTTGGCCCACAACACTCTCGTGCGCACGGAACCGCCCGACGTGCCTACGCAACAAGTGCAGTAACGTTAAGAGCCCGAAGAAATGGACTGTCACCGTTGCCGCCACCATTAACGAAGACATCCCCAAGTTCAGAGCCATGCTTGAATACATTGAATGCTACTCCAGAATTCATCGGCGCCATTCTGGCAAATGAGTGGTTGGTGCGCATGACCGATGTCCGAGGCTACCCCGGAGCCCAATCCGTTCATGCCGTCGCGCGGCAGTCGTTGCGCCACCTTCGTCCAGGCCGCCGGATTGTTGTCGTTGGCGGGGTCGCTCAACTACAGCCGTTCCGGCCCGCTCCGTCGATCAGTCTGGAGCTAGCTATCCCTGCCCGGATCGCCAAATTTTGACGGGTGGCGGGGCGGCTCGTGAGCAGCCGTTGCGACTCCCTGCCATGTCCAGCTCAAGAACGCAGTGTGATTTGACCTGCATCAAGTTGTGCTGCGGCGGCAGACCCTAGCGTGGACTCTGCTTCGACCGGAGACTACACAATGTCCCTGCCCGCATCATCAGACCTGCACGAGGCGCTGCATGACGCGCTCGAAGACTTGCGCGGCGCCGCCGATAACATCGGCGGCGAAGCCCAAGAGAGACTTTCTCAATCGACAGCCGCCGTAATCAACGCCGCCCAGGCGCTGCTTAAGGACGCCAAGTCGCATGCCGCCGATGCGGCCAAGGGCATCACCAAGGAAGTCCGCGAGCATCCGATCGCGACTGCTGCGGCAGTGACAGCCGCTGCCGCCGCAGTCATCGGCCTCGTAGCCGCCGCACAGAAGGTCAAAAAGCACTAGGCTTTGCGTTCGTCTCTTCTGTGGATACGTACAAGAAAAAACGTCCTTGGGCTGGAGTTGGTCCGTAGCCGTCTACATGTTGGACCCGACTGCTCCGTAGGTCGGCCACAGTGGTTTGGCGAGAATGGGCAGCAAGTTTGGGCTAGCGCAAACGAATCAAGAAAACACCGCTGAGCTGTTGACCGGGCGGACCATTGAGGAGGTCGCTGCATCTAAGGTCGTGTTGACCTCCACAATCCGGAAACAGGTCCAATCCCTGTTCGCCAAGACCGCTTCACATCGACAGATCGAGATGGGCCACCTCCCACTGGATCACCATCTTATGACGGGCGGGCAATGCCGCTCAACATCCGCCGCTCACACGCCCCCTACTCCATCAGTCTCGATCTCGCCGGAGTGCGTCATTCACAACTGGGCGAGATGCGTGCTCCGTGGCCCAATGGTTAGTATCCTCAGCGCACAGTCTTCAGGCGACGTCGGCGATGCGATAGACGAGCGTCGGCTCGTCCGGCTCGTCGACCTCGAGGTATTCTCCCGCGACGAGCCTGTGCTTGTTCAGCCGCAGTAGCGGCTCGTCGGGACCCTCGTCGGCTTCGTCGTAGCGGATGCTCCAGTGCGCGCCTTGGTGCGTCAGCCAACCGTCTGCGCTCTAGTTCGCATCGGGCGAAAACCGCACGATCATGAACTGCCTGCGCATGGCGCGCCACGATTCGACGTCAATACGCCCGTCTTCGTAGAGCGGCGCGACGATAGTGAAGACACGATGCGGATCGCCATCGCAATAGCCCGCGTCGGGAGTGCGCGCTAGGCGGAGCTTAATGCTCTTGAGTTCGGTCATGTCAGTGAGCCATCAACAGGGGAACATTGGAGGTTTCCACTATCGTGCGCGTGACGCCGCCAAATAACGCCTGCTGCAGCCGCGGATGCCCAAAGCCGCCGACGACGATGAGATCGGTGGCGACCGATTCCGCGGCATCGAGGATGGCTTCCGCGGTTTGTGCGCCGAGGCTGTCGATGTTGCGCAGCTCTACCGCATGACCGTGACGCGCCAGATGCGTTGCGATATCGACGCCGGGCGCCTCGCCGTGACCGCGCGGGCCGCCAGGCTTTGCATCCACCGTGCCGATGACGATGTTCGACGCCGCCTCCAGCCAGTGGCCGGCGTCAGCGACGGCACGCGCGGCCTCCCGGCCCGCATTCCAGGCGACGAACACGGTGCTAACGGTGCCGTCCGATGTCCAGCCCGGCGGAATAAGCAGCAGGGGGCGACCCGACTCCATCAGCACCGCCTCCAAAACCTCGTGACGGAAGCCTTCCCCCTTCGATGGCCGCGCCATGACGGTGAGATCGACGTGACGCGCCTGAGTGACGGCCATGTCGCAGGCGGCCAGCGTCTGCGCCATCACGAGCCGCTGCTCGTAGCCGAGATTCGTGCGCGCGAGCACAAGGCGGATCTTCTCCTGCGCGGCGAGCGCGTCGTTGCGGATCGCCGACACGAATTCACCGAGCGCCATGCCGCCACCTACAACGTCGCTAACGAGCACCGGGTCCGGAATCGGCGCCATTAGGGCGGCCGCCACATGCGCCTGTGCGAATATCGCGAGCGAGTCGACGCTGGCGATCAGGGGCCCGTCGCTCTCGTCGCCGAACAGGACTACCAGCAGATCCTTGAGCGCCATCGCCACTTCCTTCCACCACGGCATGATGAGGGTGGGCGCGGCCGGCGCATGCGGCATTGAGCAGGATCAAGCGCGGTTGGCTGGCGTCCGTGCCCGTCGTATCAGTGCCCAGACGATTTGAGAGGCCGCGCCGACCTTGACCGCCCCCGACAAACCGACAGCGCCACCCATGCGCCGCGCCCTCCCTTGGAGCATTGCACGGGCGACCGGGGCGAACGCGCCCGCCGCGTTCGTGGTCTCACTTGCCGCCGCGGTTCTGGCACTGGTGGTGCAGGAAGCGCTCCTGCCGCTCATCGGCGCCTCGGTGACATTTCTGCTTCTGGTGCCCTCGGTGCTCCTCGGCGCAGCGCTCGGCGGGCTGTGGCCCGGCCTTGCAGTGACGGCCTTTGGTGCGATCGCGGGTGCGGTGCTTGGATGGCGTGCGCCGGGCCTTGGCGGCATCGTGGAAACCGGCCTATTCGCCCTGCTCGGCGTGGGCATCTCGCTGGTCGGGGAGCGGCTGTTCCGCGCGGACGCCGCGGCGCGCGAAATCAACGAGAAGATTCTCCAGCGGGAAGCGCATCTGCAGTCGATTCTCGACACCGTGCCGGACGCCATGGTCGTCATCGACGCAAAGGGACTCATCCAGTCCTTCAGCGCCACTGCGGCGCGCCTGTTCCAGCGCCAGCCCGCCGACATGGTCGGCCGCAATGTTTCGTGCCTGATGCCCCCCCCTTACCGCGACGCCCACGACGGCTACATCGAACGCTATCTGAAGACCGGCGAGAAGCGCATCATCGGCCAGGGCCGCGTCGTCGTCGGTGAGCGCAACGACGGCTCGACGTTTCCGATGGAACTCTCGGTCGGAGAGGTGCGCGTGCGCCAGTCGCACTACTTCACCGGCTTCGTGCGCGATCTCACCGAGCGCCAGGCGACGCAGGCGCGCCTTCAGGAACTGCAATCAGAACTCGTGCACATCTCGCGCCTGACGGCGATGGGGGAACTGGCGTCGGCGCTGGCGCACGAGTTGAACCAGCCGCTGTCGGCCATCGCCAACTACCTGCGCGGCGCCGAGCGCCTGCTGGAAGCGCCCACACCCGATGTGGAGCGGCTGCGCGATCCCGTGGCGAGAGCGACGGCGCAAGCCTTGCGAGCCGGCGATGTGATCCGGCGCCTGCGCGAATTCGTGGCGACCGGCGAGAACGAGCGCCACGTCGAAAGCCTTTCGAAGGTGATCGAGGAATCGCTCGCACTCGCCCTAGTCGGGATAAAGGGCAGCGATGTCCGCGTGCAGACGGTGCGAGGCTATCCCGCCGATCTCGTGTTCGCCGACAAGGTGCAGATCCAGCAAGTGCTGCTCAACCTGATCCGCAACGCCATCGAGGCGATGGCAGGCGCGCTGCGCCGGGAACTGACCATCTCGACGCAGGCGGGCGAACAAGGTGAAGCCGTCGTGCGCGTCGCCGACACCGGTCCCGGCATCGGCCCGGCGCTGGGCGAGCGCCTCTTCGAACCGTTCATGACCACCAAGAAGAGCGGCATGGGCGTGGGGCTCTCGATCTGCCGCACGATCATCGACGCCCACGGCGGCAAGATCTGGATCGAGGAGACGCCGGGAGGCGGGGCAACGTTCGCCTTCACAATTCCACCGGGAGCGGCCGATGAACCCTGACTGGATCATCCATATCGTCGACGATGACGACGCCGTGCGCGATTCCCTCACCTTCATGCTGGAATCGAGCGGCTATCAGGTGTGCGCCTATACTTCCGCGGAGGAGTTTCTCGAACGGTCGGGCGCGCTCGCGCACGGCTGGATCGTGACGGACGTCCGCATGCCCGGCATGTCCGGGATCGATTTGCTGCGCACACTGCAATCGCGCGGGAACACCTTGCTGCCGGTGATCGTGATGACCGGCCACGGCGACGTTCCGCTCGCAGTAGAGGCCATGAAAGCGGGCGCGGTGGAGTTTCTGGAAAAGCCGTTCGACGAGGCGCGTCTGCTTACGGCATTGACCACGAGCCGCGCGTCGATGGCGCTGGGCGACGAGCGCGCGGCGGAGAAGCTTGAGGCCGCCCGGCGCATCGCCACCCTGTCGGGGCGCGAAAAGGACGTGCTGGAAGGGCTCGTCGCCGGGCACGCCAACAAGGCCATCGCCTTCGATCTCGGGATCAGCGCGCGCACCGTGGAAATCTATCGCGCCAATGTCATGACGAAGACGAAGGCGGCAAGCCTGTCGGACCTCGTGCGCATGGTGATCGTGAGCCAAAGCTGAAGCGCGGATTGCGCTTCATCAAGGCGCGCCCCCGACACCTGACGATGATCCGCGCCGAGAAATCCGGAGGGATTGACCATGGGCGCCGTCGCTCAGAGCCCCGAGACCACAGCGCGCGCCCGGCCTGCGCCCGATCGCGCCGTCATGGTCGTCGACGATGACGGCGCGCTGCT
>JAIYAO010000033.1 GCA_027488965.1 Alphaproteobacteria bacterium | reverse complement strand
TGGGCGCGACCCACGTTTTCACGTCGCGCGGATCGGCCACGTGGAGGGTGTTGAACTCGTCCTGGAAGGTCGGCACGAGGCCGCGGCGATCGAGCGTGCGCGCGTCGGCCGCGCCGGCGAAAGAGATTGCGGCCACACAAGCGCATGTGATTGCAGCAAGTTGCGCGGCGAGATGTCCGGCGCGTGCTCGACCCGGCTGTCCGCCCTTTGACCCACTCTCACGCATGACCCAGAACAACACGCCTTCCCCCGGCAATCGCGCTTCCCCAGAGTGAGCCCAGCGTAAGCCCGGAGTCGCGAAACGCGTATACGGGCCAGCGCCAGAAATTGAAAGCAAGCTGCGTGACGCCCTGCACGGCGACGAAGGCGAGCAGGTTCCCCTTGGCGAAGGCAACGGCGATGACGCCGAGCGTCGTCGCAATCCCGGTGATCAACACAGCGCGCATGTGCGGCACCTCGTTGCCCGTGGTGATGATGTTCATCGCGCTCTGCATGTTCGTCGTCAGCAGGAAGATGGCCGAGAGCAGGATCAGCACCGGCAGCGGCGGCAGGAGCGTGTCGCTGCCCACCAGGCGCAGGATCGGCTCTCCAAGGGCGATGAGACCCGCAAAGGAAACGCCCAGCAGCGCCACGCCGAACACGATGCAGAAAGCATAGAGCTCGCGCACAGCCTGGCTGTCCCCCGTCAGGCGCGCCGACGCAAGGCGCGGCCCGGCCAGGGAATACCCCATCTGCGCAATGGCGAGCAGAACGATCATGATCTGCATCGTGATGGCGTATTCCGCCGCCGCCGCCGCCCCGATGGCGAGGGACACGGCAAACAGCGAGAAGCGGTTGGTGAAGAACTCGCCCAGCGTCACCCAGCCCAGCTTCGCGGCCATGGGCATGATGGTGCGCAGGATGCCGATTGCCGCTTTCGTGTCGGGCCGGACGCCCGCGCCCAGCCGCAGAAGATCACGGATGACGAGCCACGCATGCAGCCGCGACACCATCACCGACACCGCGTAGGCCACCGCCAGCGTGAGAATGTTCGGGAAAAAGTAGAGCCCCGCCAGCGACAGGACCACCTGCACCGAGCGTGCAAAAATGAAGTTCTCGTAGTCCTGTCGCATCCGGTCGGCGCCGACCATGACGCACATTTGCCAGTTGAAGTTGGTCTGCAGCGTCAGCGCGAAGATGAACGCGGCCCACGCCGGCCAGATGTAGGCCACGTCCGTGGTCGTGCGCGCCAGCGCCGTCAGGTAGATCGTGCCGCCGACGCCCAGCAGCAGCGCGACGATGAGGGCCATCCCGGCATACAGCCAGCGCGAGGCGCGCAGGAGGCTGGCGAACAGGTCCCGGTTGAGCGCGCCGCCGCCGCTCTCGGGAACGCCTTCCGCCTGCAGGCGGTTCGCGCCTGAGAACACATAGGTGAAGTTCCGCGCCAGCGTCGGCGTGAAGCCGAACTCGATCAACAGCGCCAATGTCTGGATGGTCATGAAGACGTACCAGAACGTCAGCGCCGACGGCGTCAGCGTCGCCGCGATCACCGGCAGCATGATGATGCCGGTGCCGACGTGCAGGAATGTGCCGACCAGCCCGAACAGGAAATCGAACCGGCGCCCGCCCTTCTTCAGCAGCGGGGCCTTGGTGTCATCCTCGACGTGCATCGCGCGCGCCCTTCACTGGGCGGCCCTCAGGCAGCGTTGCGCATCACCTGACGCTCGATCCACTCGTAGCTGCGCTCAAGACCAGCGCGGAGCGGCTGCGACGGCGCCCAGCCAAGCTTCTGCTTGATGAGGTTGTTGTCGGAGTTGCGTCCGCGCACGCCCTGCGGCCCGGGGATGTGGTTGATCTCGATCTTCTTGCCAGCGATGTCAGCGATCATGCCGGCGAGGCCGTTGATCGAGACCATCTCGTCGGAACCGATGTTCACCGGCACGGTGACGTTGGAGCGCAAGAGGCGCGTGGTGCCCTCGATGCACTCGTCCACGTAGAGGAACGAGCGCGTCTGCAGCCCGTCGCCCCACATCTCGATGGTGCCGGGGCTGTTGGCCATGGCGATCTTGCGGCACAGCGCCGCCGGCGCCTTCTCGCGCCCGCCCGTCCAGGTGCCTTCCGGCCCGAAGATGTTGTGGTAACGCGCGACGCGCGTGTCCATGCCGCGGCAGCGGCCGTAGGTGAGGTAGATGCGTTCGGAGAACAGTTTCTCCCAGCCGTACTCGCTGTCGGGCGCGGCGGGATATGCGCTGTCCTCGGCGCAGTTGGGATTATCTGGGTCTTCCTGGTTGTACGCGGGGTACATGCAGGCCGACGACGAATAGAAGATGCGCTTGATGTTGCGCTTGTAGGCCGCGTCCAGCACGTTCAGGTTGATCGTGGCCGAGTTGTGCATGATGTCGGCGTCGTTCTCGCCGGTGAAGATGAAGCCGGCGCCGCCCATGTCGGCAGCGAGCTGATAGACTTCATCGAAGCGCCGGTCGACCACGTTGCGCACGGTGTACTGGTCACGCAGGTCCGCCACGACGAAATCGTCGGCCTCGGTCTCGGCGTACTCGTGCAGCTTCAGGTCCACGCCGCGGACCCAGAAGCCTTCGCGCTTCAGGCGCTTCACGAGGTGGCCGCCGATGAAACCGCCGGCGCCGCAAACAAGTGCCGTTTTCATTCCGCTAGTCCTTCCAGATCTTCCACGGCGCATTGCCGCTTGCCCAAAGATTGTCGAGCACCGTCTTGTCGCGGAGCGTATCCATGCTCTGCCAGAATCCGAGGTGGCGCCATGCCGCAAGCTGGCCCGCATGAACCAGCCGGTTCATCGGTTCCTGTTCCCAGACGGTGGCGTCGCCGTCGATCAGGTCGAGGACCTGGGGCTCGCATACGAAGAAGCCGCCGTTGATCAGACCCACGTCCTTGCTGTCCTTCTCGCGGAACGCGGTGACGCGCTCGCCGTCCGGCGACAGGCCCAGCACCCCGAAGCGGCCGGGCGGCACCGTGGCCGTCAGCGTGCACGCGACGCCCGCCTGCCGGTGGAACGCGATGGTTCCCGTGATGTCCACATCGCTCACGCCGTCGCCGTATGTGAGCAGGAAGGTCTCGTCGCCGAGAACGTCGCGGGCGCGCTTCAGGCGTCCGCCCGTCATGGTCTCAAGGCCCGTGTCCAGCACCGTGATGCGCCAGGGCTCGGCCTCGGTGCGGCGGAACTCCACCTCCCCGGTGGCGAGGTCGATGGTGAAATCGGAGTTCGAATGGCGGTAGTTCATCAGCCAGTTGCGGATGTACTCCACCTTGTACCCGCCGAGGATCACGAAGTCGGTGTGACCGTGGGCGGCGTACATCTTCATGATGTGCCACAGGATCGGCCGGTTGCCGACGTCGATCATGGGCTTTGGGCGCACGGACGTCTCCTCGGAGATCCGGGTGCCGTACCCGCCGGCGAAAATGGCGACCTTCATGCGTGCTCAACCCTGTACTGGCGGTCGCTACTGCAAGAATCGGGGCGGCGTTTCCGGGACAGGCGCTAGCGCTGGAAGTCCGGCCAGGCGGCGTCCTTGGGCGCGATCACCGTCACCTCCGCGGGCCAGACCACCCCGAAGGCGGGGTCGTCCCAGCGCAGGCCGCCCTCCTGCCCCGGCGCGTAGGCGCGGGAGTTGAGGTAGGTCACCTCCACGTCGTCCGTCAACGTGATGAAGCCGTGGGCCACGCCGGCCGGGGCATACATCTGGACGTTGTTGGCGCCGCTGAGTTCCGCGCCGAACCAGCGCCCGTAAGTGGGAGACTGCGGGCGGATGTCCATGAGCACGTCATAGATGGCGCCGGCGGCGCACCGGATCAGCTTGACCTCCGCATGCTCGCCCAGCTGGTAGTGCATGCCCCGAAGCGTGCCCCTGCGGGCGGAGCGGGAGACGTTCTGCTGGATGTAGGCGGTCTCCAGCCCGTGCTGGGCGAACTCCGCGGTGCAGAAGCTGCGCGCGAAGGAGCCCCGCTCGTCCCCGCGCGGTTCCAGCGCCACAAGCCAGGCGCCGGCAATGGTGGTTTCGGTGAACTTCATTTGCCGAGCCCCTGTTCGTGACACGGCAGGCCGAAGTGGGCCGACTGCTCGCGGTAAAGCCGGTCGATGGTGCGTCCAGGCGGGCGGATCACGTCGGCGAACGTCAGCGGCGTATCCTTGGCGATGGGCCGCGCCGCGCGCGCGCCCTCCGCCAGCCCGATCGGCAGCAGCGCCTCGCGTGCGATGACATCCGCGTTTTCCGCCACGCCATAGAGGCAGTATCCGCCGAACCCGTCGATCTCCTCGCCGGCGGCGAGATCCTTCTTGGCCACGGCCGCCACGCCCACTTTCGGCGCCCCCAGCGGCGCGAGCACCGCATCCCGGAACAGGACGGCGCGGGCCACGGAATTGGGCAGCTCGAAATGGCACAGGTGATAGGGCGTGTAGAACACGTAGTACGGCCCCGCGCCGAGTTTGTAGAGATTGAGGTAATGCTGCTGGCGCGGATCATCGTGGGCGCCGACCACGAACACGCCAGGACCGGGGCTTGCGCCGACGACGTAGTCCACGATGCCGGGATGGTCCGGATCCAGCGCCTGCAGGTGTTCCGCGAACCCCGCGATGGTCTTGTCGAGCGGGGTGAGCGGCGCGGTCGGGTCGCCGCCGGAGAAATCGGGGCCGATCATGCCGCGTTTCGCCACGCGCATGCCCGTGCCGTTGGCGACGATCGCCTGCTCGAAGCTGATCTTGGTGCCGTCGGCGAAGGACGTGACCATGTAGGGGTTCTGGCCCCACTTCTCTGCAAACGCGCGTTGCGTGGTGGGCGTGCGATACGGATCCTGCAGGCCTTTGATGTTGCCGCAGAGCAGCGGCTTGACGCCGATGCCCTGCACGAAACGATAGAGGTTCATCTCCACCCCCGGCTGGTCGCCGTCGGAGAAGGTGTAGACGACGCCCGCCTTGTCGGCCTTCACCTTCAGCAGTGGGCCCACGGTGCCGTCGAGTTCGGCGTTCATCTGGACCACGTGCTTGCCGGTGTCGATGGCCGCGAGGATCGCCGACAGCGCGAAGTCCATCGAGCCCGTCACTTCGACGATGGCCTCCAGCCCCTCCGCCCGGGCCAGCGCTTCAGGGTCCTCGGTGACGACGGCGCGGCCGGCGCGGATGCGGTCCGTAATCGCCCCGACCGTGTTGGCGACGACCACATCCTCCACGCCCGCCTCGCGGTAGCAGCGCAGCGCCTGGTCGGCCTTGCGCGCGGCGATGGCCGACAGCTGCAGGCCGGGCTTAGAGCGGATGGTCTGGAGCGCCGTGCCGAAGCCCTGAAAGCCCGCACCGACCATGCCGAAGCGCACGGGCTTGCCCGCTGCGTCACGCTTCGCCAGCGCCTTGTCGACAATGAACATGAACCGGTTCCGTTCCTGCTTTCTGCGGCGCGCCAGAACCGACGCGACACAGATCGCCTGTCGTCCGCGGGGTACGGACGCACGCACCCTTGCGGCAATACTGTCCGCTAGAGACAGTGACCAATCATTTCGCGCTATCGTGGTGATATTAACCGTACTTTGCCATGCAGATCGCCTCGTTGACAAATTCGGGCGCAGAAAGCGTGATTCTTGCAGGCCGTTCGGGCGGCCGAGGGAGACGACGGTGCAGAAACTGGACGTGGTGTATTGCTACGAGGGCCGCGCCTGGGAAGAGCAGTGGTGGAACGAGCTGCTGAGCGATTTCGCCGTGCAGCTGCACCGCGGCCCCGGTTTCTCCCTCGTGATCCCCGATGCGCTTTACGTGGTGGACGGCAGCTACGGCCTCAACCATGTGCCGAGGTCGTTCCTCGACCAGGTGGAACGGGCAGGCCAGTGCGGGGTGCTGCACATCGGCGACGAGTTCGCCCGCGGCCCGTACAGCGTCTACGCCGCCTTCGCCTATGTGCTGCGCCAGGAATACAAATCCTTCCTGAAGTCGCCGGGCCTTCTGAACACGCCGCTGGGTTACACCAACGACGCCAGTCCCACCTCCATCAGGCCCGCGTCGGAGCGGAAGTACCTCTGGGCATTCACCGGCGCCGACAACGCCACCCGCCGCAAGCTCGCGGCCATCTGGGCGGGTCTTGAGCCGAGCTATCTCCATCTGGTGGACCTGCGCGCCGGCGAGAAGCACCAGAGCCGCCAGCAGTTCCTTGATCTCATGCGCGACGCCGTGTTCGCGCCCTGCCCGATGGGCAACGTCCACATCGAGGTGGGCCGGACCTATGAGGCGCTGGAGAACGGCGCCATCCCGCTGGTCACCATGCGCCGGGGCTTCGCTTACTGGGAGGCCGTGCTGGGGGACGACCACCCCCTTCCGGGATTCTACAACTGGGCCGACGCGCGCGCCTTCGTGGCCGACATCGGCCAGCGCCCGGCGGACATGGACGCCCTGCAACACAAGATCCATTCCTGGTGGACAGCGAAAAAGGCCGAAGTGCGCAAGAGCGTGAAGGCGCACGTGGAGGCAGGCCGGCGTGGTGAGTTCCGCGACGCGGTGCGCCGCGACTTCTCGCGCAAGGGCGGTCTCACGCTGCAGGTCCCGCGCCTGTACGAAGCGGTGCGCCACCATGACGTCGACGCCCTCGTGGGACGCGGCCGCATCTTCTACGGGCGCCTGACCGGCAAGATCGCCTGGGCGAACCGCACGCCGGGCAAGCTCAGCGGCTCCTGATCCCCAACGCACAACGCCCGGACCGATGGTCCGGGCGTTTTCTTGACTGCAGCCTGCCGACGCCGGCCGCTGCGACTGTGTCGCAACGACCGCGCGGCCAGCCCGCCTCAGCCGAACTGCCAGAACAGCCTGTCGTTCAGCAGCCCGCTGGAGCGGTGCTTCATGAGCATCTTCAGGCGGGTATAGGGTTCGGCCCGGAAAACCTCTTCGGTCATTCCGATCTGGGTGAACATGTCGAACATCTGGCGGGCGCCCTTTTCGGCGGTCCACTCGCACTTGTAGTCGGGCAGCAGCTTCTGGATCTTGTCGAAGTTGACCCGGTAGCTGCGGTTGTCGGCGGACGCCGCGCCGACCTCGATCTCGCAGTCGGTGAACACCCGCTTGATGGCTTCGGCGATCTCGATGACGCGGTAGTTCTGGTCCGAACTGCCGACGTTGAAGATCTGACCGCTGATCACCTCGCGCGGCGCCTTCAGCGACAGCTCGATGGCCTGGCAGATGTCCAGCACGTGGACGAGGGGGCGCCAGGCGGACCCATCGCTGTTGAGCTTGATCTTCTTGGTGGTCCAGGCCAGCCCGCACAGGTCGTTCAGCACGATGTCGAAGCGCTGGCGGGGGCTGGCGCCGTAGGCGGTGGCGTTGCGCAGGAAGCAAGGCGTGAAGGTCGCGTCCGCCATGGGAACCACGTCGCGCTCCACCTTGGCCTTGCATTCGGCATAGGCGGTGAGCGGGTGCGGCGGTGTGGTCTCGTCGACGAAGTCGCGGTCGGGCGGCATCTGCCCATACACGCTGCACGACGAGGTGTAGACGAAGCGCTGGACGCCCGCGGCCTTCGCCGCCTCGGCGATGCGCACGGAACCGCCGTGGTTGATCTCGTGGGTCAGGCCCGGGTCCTGCTGGCCGATCGGGTCGTTGGAGAGTTCCGCGAGGTGGCAGACGGCGTCGAAGCCCTTCAGGTCCTCGGCGGTGACCTCGCGCAGGTCCTTGGTGATCACGCCGGGGCGGGAACCGCCCATCGGGTAGAGCCAGCCCTGACGGTAGTACCCGGTGTCGAACCCGGTGACGTCGTACCCCCTCTGCATCAGGTACGGGCCGAGAATGGCGCCGATGTAGCCGTCGATGCCGGTAACCAGGACTTTCATGCTCTTTCCAGTTCGGTTAGTCGCGTATTCACGCCCTTGATAGCATTTCTCGTACCGCGCAGGAGAGCCGGATCGCACCGCTCTTCACGCCGCAGGAAGATGAAGCCGACGCCCACCTGTTCCTGCGGACACCAATGGGGCCACGGACATGTGCCATTTCGGCGCATCGGGTTGGCGGCCCAAGCCCTGCACCTGCACACTGCCGCGTCCGGAGCCGTCAATGCTGTTCACAAAAGCCCGCCTCAAGGACGTATGGCTCCTTGACCTGGAAAAGCGGGCCGATGACCGCGGCTTCTTCGCCCGCGCCTTTTGCGCCGAGGAGTTTGCCGCGCACGGCATGGTTAACCGCTTCGCACAGATGAACACGAACTTCTCGGCCCATCGCGGGACACTGCGCGGGCTGCACATGCAGACCGGCGCCCACGCCGAGGCCAAGCTGATCCGGTGTCTCTCCGGCGAGGCCTTCGAGATGCTGGTCGACATGCGGCCCGAGAGCGCGACCTACATGCAGTGGGAGTCGTTCGTCCTGCGGCCCGGCGACCGCCGCCTGCTCTACGCCCCCCCCGGCTTCGCGCATGGGTTCCTGGCGCTGCAGGACGACACCGAGATCACCTATTTCGCCAGTCGGCCCTACGCGCCCGGCGCCGAGCGCGGCGTGCGCTGGGACGATCCGGCGCTGCGCATGGAATGGCCGATCGCGATCACGCATATTTCCGAGAAGGATCGGACGTGGCCGGACGTGACGGCGACCGAAGCCGCGCAGTGAGGGCCGCGACCCGCGCCGCCGCCGCTGGCGCATGGATGCGCAAGCCCACCACGTAGACCGAGAGCGCGATCACCGCCGCCGCCGCCAGCGCCACGGGATGGTCGCCCGCATAGCCCAGCGCGAGGCCCGCCGACGCCGACGCCAGAAATCCCGCCGCCAGAACGCCCGCGCCGACCCCCGCCAGACCCGCGCGCCGCGGCGCAGACATCAGAAGGCACAGCGGCAGCGCCAGGCGCACGAGCGCCCATCCGATGGCCGCCCCCGGCAGGCCGCCCAGACCCGCCCCAGCCACCAGCGCCACAAGGAGCGGCCCCAGCCCGTGGAGGCGCGCGCGCGCGCCCGGCTCAGCGCCGTATGCGCCCGCCGCCAGCCGCGACAGCGCCCGCGCCGGCGCGGCGAGCAGGAGTGCGGGCCCCAGCGGCGCGAAGGCCGTCCAGCGCTCGGGAAGAAAGGCGCTGGCCCCCGCGAACGCCGCGAGGATCGCGCCTGCCGCGGTCGCCGCAATCAGCGCCGTGACCGGGCGCCAGCGCTGCGTGAGCGCGTTCACCGGCGCCAGCGCGGCAAGCGCCGCCAGCGCAAAGCCCCCCGCCCCCGCGATGCCGAACATCGCCCACAGGAAGGCAAGGCATGCTGCGTCCTCGATCGCCGCCAGCCGCCGGTGCGGGCTGGCGTGCGCACAGGCCGCCGTCGCGCCGATCACCGCCAGAACGCCCGCCTGCGCCGGCGCAAGCAGCACGATCAGCCCTGCCGCCGCCGCTCCTACAACGGCGGCGCGCACCCAGGGAAAAACAAGAGAAGCCATGCGCGCTGAGTCCAGTCCGCCCGCCCGCGCGCGTCCACGCCAAACCCCCGTGAGGTTCAGAACTCGTGTGCCGCTTGCACGGCCGGCGGCACCGGCGCATCCTCACGTTAAGCACACGGCTCCCTTGCAGGCGCGTCACCACACGCGCCCCTATCCGCGTGCGCGCATCCCTTCACCCCAGATCGCCAGCGCCCGCAATCGCGTGTGCGCCGGCGTGCATTTCCCCTTGCGCGCAGGGCGAAAGCGGCATGCGATGGGTGTGTGCGGCGCCCGCGCGGCCCGCGCCAATCATCGTGAGGAGACGACCAGCAACCGGAGGACCGCCCCATGGCGAATGGTAAATCGACGGCCGCACGCGCGGTCGCCCTCGTTGGACCAAACGGCGCAGGCAAGACCACCGTGATGGAGGCGCTGCTATATGCGGCGGGCGCCATCGAACGACAGGGCGCGGTGCTGGCCGGGCAGACGGTGGGCGATCACAGCCCCGAGGCCCGCGCGCGAACCCAGTCGGTGGAAATGTCCATCGCCTCCTTCCCGCACGATGGCGACCGTTACGCCCTCATCGATCTTCCCGGTTCCTGCGAATTCCAGGGCGAGCAGGACTACGTGCTCTCCGCCGTCGATCTCGCCATCGTCGTGTGCGATCCGGACCCCGACAAGGCCGTGCTGCTGCAGCCGACGCTGATCGAACTTGATCGCCTCGGCGTGCCACGCCTGTTCTTCGTCAACAAGATGGACCAGGCGCACGCGCGCCTGCGCGACCTGCTGAGCGCACTTCAGTCTGTCAGCACCCAGCCGATCGTCGCGCGCCAGATCCCGATCTGGGAGGACGAGAAAGCCACAGGCTATGTCGATCTCGCGCTGGAGCGCGCCTACGTCTACCGTACCGGCAAACCGTCCGAGCGCATCGACATTTCCGGCGATCTCGCCGAGCGCGAGTCCAAGGTGCGCTTCCGCATGCTGGAGAAGCTCGCCGATTATGACGACGCGCTGATGGAGCAGTTGCTCTCCGACGAGACGCCGAGCGTGCAGACCGTGTTCGCCGATCTCGTGCGCGAGATGCAGGAGCTGCAGATCGCGCCCGTGTTCCTCGGCAGCGCACAGGCCGGCCACGGCATCCGCCGGCTGCTGAAGGCGCTGCGCCATGAAACGCCCCAACCGGTCCACGCCGCTGCGCGCCTCGGCGTCGAAGGCGCGGGGCTCTACGTGTTCAAGTCCTCGCACGCAGGACAGGCCGGCAAGCAGAGCTTCGCGCGCGCGTTCAACGGCGCGGTGGCCGACGGCGCCGAACTTTTGCGACCCGATGGCGAGAAACAGCGCGCCAGCGGCATCGTCCACATGGTGGGCGCGCAGCAGAAGAAGGCCGCCAGCGCGGAAGCCGGCGAAGTGATCGCCGTCGGTCGCATGGACGCGGCGCGCCCGGGCGATTTCCTCTCCGCCGAAGGCCGTCCGCAGGCGGCGAACGTCTCCCCGCCGAAACGCTTCGGCGTCTACGCGCTCGCGGTCGCGCCGCAGGACCGCAAGGACGATGTGCGCCTCACCACCTCATTGCAGAAGCTGCTGGAGGAGGATTCGGCGCTCGCGTTCTCGATGAACGCGGACACGCACGAGCTTGTGCTCGAAGGCCAGGGCGAGATTCACCTGCGCGTCGCGCTCGACCGCCTGAAGCGCCGCTACAGCGTGTCGGTGAACACCGCGCGCCCGAAGAGCGCCTACAAGGAAACGATCCGCAAGGGCGTCACCATCCGCGGCAAGCACAAGAAACAATCAGGCGGCCACGGCCAGTTCGGGGACGCGGTGATCGAGATCAGCCCCCGCGGCCGCGGCGAAGGCTTCGCGTTCGAGGAGCGCATCCATGGCGGCGTGGTGCCGCGCCAGTACATTCCGGCCGTGGAAGCGGGCGTGAAGGATGGGCTGGAGAAGGGCACGCTCGGGTTCCCGGTCGTCGATGTGGGCGCGGCGTTGATCGACGGCAGCTACCACACGGTGGATTCTTCGGAAATCGCGTTCCGGACGGCGGGCCGCATCGCCATGGTGGAGGGCCTGCCGCAGTGCGAGCCGTTCCTGCTGGAGCCCATCGAAAGGATCGCGATCTATGCGCCGTCCACGGCGACATCGAAGATCACGCAGATGCTGACCGGCCGGCGCGGCCAGATCCTCGGCTTCGATCCGCGCGACGGCTGGCCCGGCTGGGACCGCATCGAGGCGCATCTTCCGCAGGCCGAGCGGCACACGCTCATCATCGAGATCCGCTCGCTCACGCAGGGCCTCGGCACGTACGAGGCCGCAGTCTCGCACATGGCGGAGCTGAACGGGCGCCTCGCGGAAGAGATCGTGAAGGCCGCGAAGGCGGCGTGACGCTTCAAACCTCTCCCGTGACAACGGGAGAGGGGGCGCGAAGCGCCGGGTGAAGGCTGGCGCAGAACGAGACTCATCCTGCCAGACCGGGCCCTCCCCCTGACGTCGCTCCGCGGCGTCCGTCCCTCTCCCCCTCGCGGGGGCGAGGGGCTACGCTCTCCTACTCAAACAACAGGGGGAGCCGCCATGACGCTCGAAGATATTTCCAACCTCAGCCAGGCCATCGCCGCCCTCGCGGTCGTGGTCTCCCTCATCTACCTCGCGCTGCAGACGCGCCAGTCGGCGCGCAACCAGCGGGCAATGATGCACTCGGCACGGGCGCAGAGCATACGGGACAGCTTCTACAGGATGGGCGATCCATCCTTCGCGGCGATCTGGCGCGCGGGTGTCGCAGCGGCGCCGGACATGAGTCTCGACGAGGCGCAGCAGTTCATGTTCTTTGCCCGCGCGCAGTTTGCCAGCTTCCAGGAACACTTCCTCGACTGGCGCGCGGGCCTCCTCGACGACGACCGGTGGAGCGCGACGCGCGCCGGCATGGCGGCCGTCCTCGCCACGCCAGGCTATCGCGCCGTCTACCGGCTCTCGCGCATTGCCCAGCACGTCGAGTTTCGCGCGCTGGGGGACATCCTCTTCGACGACGCAAAGGGAAAGCCGTTTCCCGATCCTGCCTCGACCTGGCTCGCGCTCGCCGCCGAGGAGCGCGCGGCGCTGACGCAAGGGGGAGCGCCATGACACTCGCCGACATTTCCGATCTCAGCCAGGCCATCGCCGCGCTCGCGGTGATTGCTTCGCTGATCTACGCGGCGCTGCAGTTCCGCATCTACGCCCAGGCGGCGCGCGAGGTGCGCTATTCCACGTCCATCGCGGACCTGCAGGAGTTCAGGAAAGTCCTCGCGACCGATGCCGAATGCGCGCGAATCTATCGCGACGGCCTCGCGGACATGAGCAAGCTCGACTCCGTCGAGCAGTGGCGCTTCGGCGCGTTGATGCAACTCGTGCTGACGAACTTCCAGTACAGTCTGAAGTTCAGTGACGCCATCGACAGCGAGCACGTGAAACTCTCGGTCGCCAGCACCATGCAGCGCCCCGGCGCACGCCAGTGGTGGGCGAAGGGGCGCATGACGATCGACGTCGATACGCGCGCGCTGGTCGATGCTCTCCTTGCAAGCGACGCCCCACAAAGCGCCGTCTTCAAGGCGCAGGCGCCGTGACCTCAACCCTCTCCCGTGGCAACGGGAGAGGGTGGCGCGGAGCGCCGGGTGAGGGCTGGCGCAGAACGAGACTCATCCTGTGAGACCGGGCCCTCACCCTGCCTCGCGTTGCTCGGCTGTCCCTCTCCCCCTCACGGGGGCGAGGGGTTCCCCTCCCGCCACGTCACGCCCTACGCTGGCGGTGGGAGAGACAACGCCGATGAGCTGGAAGGACGAGATTGAGGAACTGCGCCGCCGGGAGGCGCTGGCGGAGCAGATGGGCGGCGCTGAACGCGTCGCCCGGCAGAAATCCATGGGCAAGCTGACGGTGCGCGAGCGCGTCCACAGCCTGCTCGACCCCGGCTCGCTCCACGAAATCGGCAAGATCGCCGGCAAGGCGGCCTACGGCCCCGACAACGAAATGACCGACTTCCTCGCCTCCAACTTCGTGGTCGGGCGCGGGCGGATCGGGGGCCGCCCCGTCGTGGTGCAGGGCGATGACTTCACCGTGCGCGGCGGCGCGGCGGATGCCGCCATCTGGCAGAAAATGGTGATGGCCGAGCAGATGGCCAACGAATACCGCATGCCGCTGATCCGCCTCGTCGATGGCACCGGCGGCGGCGGCAGCGTGAAGATGCTGGAGAAGGACCCGCGCACCTACATCCCGCAGACGCCGGGCTGGGAATGGGTGGTGGCCAACATGGCAAGCGTGCCCGTGGTGTCGCTGGCATTGGGGCCGTGCGCGGGCCTCGGCGCGGGGCGCGTGGCGGCGAGCCACTACAGCGTGATGGTGAAGGGCCTCTCCCAGGTGTTCGTCGCGGGCCCCCCGGTGGCCCGCGCGATCGGCGAGGACGTGAACAAGGAAGAACTGGGCGGCTGGGAAATCCAGGCGAAGAACGGCGTCGTCGATGACGTGGTGGACTCAGAGGCCGAAGCGTTCGAGGCGGCCCGGAAATTCCTCTCCTACCTCCCCGCCTCCATCGACGACGTGGCCCAGCGCACGCCGCCGCGCGACGCAGCGGACCGGTGCGAGGACTTCCTGCTCGACATCGTCCCGCGCGACCGCCGCGTGCCCTACAAGATGCGCCGCATCGTGGAGGCGTGCGTCGATCTCGGTACCTTCTTCGAGACCGGCCGCCAGTGGGGCCGCCCGATCATGACGGGCTTCGCGCGCATCGACGGCTACAGCGTGGCCGTGCTCGCGGGCGATCCGATGTTCAACGGCGGCGCATGGACGGCGGACGCTTGCCGCAAGATCATCAAGTTCGTGGATCTCGCGCAGACGTTTCATCTGCCGGTGGTGCACTTCGTCGATTGCCCGGGCTTCGCCGTCGGCGTGAAGCACGAGAAGTCAGGTGTGACCAAGCTTGGCGTGCAGGCGATGGCGGCGGTGTACCAGGCGCGCGTCCCGTGGTGCTCCATCGTGGTGCGCCAGGCCTATGGCCTCGCCGGCAGCGCGATGATGAATCCCTCGCGCACCAAGTACCGTTATTGCTGGCCGAGCGGAGACTGGGGCTCGCTGCCCATGGACGGCGGCGTGGAAGCGGCATTCAAGCGCGAGTTGGAGGCGCACGCCGATCCCGCAACGCGGCTTGCCGAGATCAAGGCGTGGATGGAGAGCCTTCGCTCCCCCTTCCGTACCGCCGAGAGCTTCTTTGCCGAGGAGATTATCGACCCGCGCGACACGCGCCCGCTGCTGGTGGAGTGGGCGCACCTTGCACAGAGGCCGCTGGAACGGGGACCGAGCGCGTTCGGGATGCGGCCGTGATCGACGCGCCGAACCGCTAAAGCGCGTCGAGGTTGCCCCGCAGCAACTGCAGTACGGCGGAGAAATCCTTGCCGCCGTAACCCAGCCGGTCGAACAGCGCGTAGAACGCTTCGGCATTTGCGCCCATGGGCGTGGACGCGCCCGCGCGCGCGGCGGCGTCCTGCGCGAGTTTCAGGTCCTTCAGCATCATCGCCGTGGCGAAGCCGCCTTCGTAGTTGCGATCCGACGCGGTCTGCGGACCCACGCCCGGCCACGGGCTGTACGCCGTCAGCGACCAGCACTGGCCGGAGGACTTCGACGCGATCTCGAAGAACCGGTCCGGCGCGAGGCCGAGCTTCTCGGCCAGCGCAAACGCCTCGCACGTGCCGATCATGGAGATGCCGAGCAGCATGTTGTTGCAGATCTTGGCCGCCTGCCCCGCGCCGTGGTCGCCGGCGCGGATGGTGATGCGGCTCATGGGCGCGAGCGCTGCTTCGACGCGCGCGAAATCGCCCTCGTCGCAGCCGACCATGAACGCGAGCGTGCCGGCGTCCGCCGCCGCGGTGCCGCCGGAGACCGGCGCATCGGCGAACGCGAAGCCCTTTTCCTTCGCCTGCTTGGCCACGACGCGCGCCGAGTCCACATCGATGGTGGAGCAGTCGAGCAGCAGCGCGGACGTCGGCGCATTCGGCAAGATCTGTTCCGCGTACACTTGGCGCACGTGCTGGCCAGCGGGCAGCATGGTGATGACGACCTCGGCGTCCTTCACCGCTTCTGCGATCGACTTCGCCGCCGTCGCGCCGCCGTCCGCCACGCGCTTCAGCGCATCGGCGGAGAGATCGAACGCCGCGACCGCGTTCCCCTTCTTCACCTGGTTAAGCGCCATCCCGCCGCCCATGTTGCCGACGCCGATGAATGCGATGCGTGACATTCGAAGCTCCTACGCGACGCTGACGTCGATGACGCGAACACCGGCCTTGCGCGCGGCGGCAAGCAGAGCCTTGTCCTTGCTGACCAGCGTGGCGCCAAGGCGGTCGGCCAGTTCCAGATAGGCCGCGTCGTACACGGTTAAAGCCTCCGCGCGCGCCAGCGCCCGAAGCACACCCCACGCCAACACGCCCGTGTCGTGATCTATGCGCACGTCGAGGCCGTCCACAAGCGCGATGAACGTGTCGGCGTCCTCCGGCGATATCCGCTTGCGACGTTCGCCCGTCCACAAGGTGTTGCAGACCTCGAGCGGCCAGTGCGCGGGCGCGAAAACCTCACTCTCCGTCAGCTTTCTCAGCAGCGCCGCGGCGCCGCGCGGCGCTTCGTCCTCAAAGCACCAGCACAGGATCGCCGACGCATCGATGACGTAGCCGCTCACTTGCGCCCATCGTCGCGCAACTTGCGCCAGTCTTCCCCGAGAATGCGCCCCTTGGCGAAGGTCCTGAGCCGTTCGGCGGCTTCGGCCTTGGACATCGCGGGCGCCCCCACCGGCACGATCCGAGCGATCCGTTTGCCATTGCGCGTGACAACAATCTCCTCGCCCCGCTCGACATCATCGAGCACGGCACCAAAACGGACTTTGGCCTCGACGGCGGTGAGTTCCTTCATAAGTCATGTATTAATCGATCACTGATCGATCTGTCAAGTCGACAAGCTTCGAGTTGCGCTCTCCTCAAGATTTACCAGCTGCACCAAGCGGTCCAGCTTCGGAGTCATCGCGAATGAGAATGGGGTTGTCTGCACGGGGAGAACAAGCCCCGTCCGGCCAAGCGCAACTCCTACAGCCTCGAATTCATCTTCGTTAGCGAAGACCCTGCTTGCCCCAACTAGAGACGTCAGCACTTGCCGACTAGACAGAGAGTGAGCCTCGTGACGGCTTGTTGTTTCATTGCGTGCGCTCGTCTCAGCGCGATGCAATACTGCAAGGAACACCCGTTCCTCATGAGAAAGCGTGACTATGATGTCCGCGAACTGAGAAAACTCGTCGCTCCCTTCGCGACCCCTTGGAACTTCGCTCGCCAGAAGTTGAGCCAACAATTTCATCTTGTCGCGAGCAATTCCCTCTTGGATGGCTCGCGATATGCGGTGCACCATCGCGATGAGCGCGTCTTGATCCACGGCATCGTCAACTGTGATGTTCGCGTTCCGGAGACTTTCACGAATCTCCTCATGCGCTTCCTCCGCTTTGCGACGAAGGAAGTCTCTCATAATCGCCGTTGCTCCGCCCTCGAAAACTCGTTGGACAATAAAATCTGTAAGGTCGGACATTATTTCATCGTGGGAATGACGAACGAGCTTTCCTCGCCCCCGCCTTCCGGCCAGCGCGCCGTGATCGTCTTGATCTTCGTGTAGAACCGCACGCCTTCCGGGCCGTGCTGGTTCACGTCGCCGAACGCGGAGCGCTTCCAGCCGCCAAAGGTGTGGTACGCCACCGGCACCGGGATCGGCACGTTGATGCCGACCATGCCGACCTGCACCTGCGAGGCGAACTCGCGCGCGGCGCGGCCGTTGCGGGTGAAGATGGCGACACCGTTGCCGTACTGGTGGTTGGTGGGCAGTGCGACGGCTTCCTCGAAGCTGTCGGTGCGCATGATCTGCAGCACGGGGCCGAAGATTTCTTCCTGGTAGGATTTCATCGCGGGCTTCACGTGATCGAACAGCGTCGGCCCGATGAAGAAGCCCTGCTCGTAGCCCTGCAGCTTGAAGCCGCGGCCATCGACGCGCAGCGTCGCGCCCTCGTCCACGCCCATCTGGATGTAGCTCTCGATCTTTTTCCGATGAACGTCCGTCACCACCGGGCCGTAGGCCGCATCGGGATCGGTGGAGACGCCCACCTTCATGCGCGCCATCTCCGGCTCCAGCCGCTCGATGAGCTGCTCCGCCGTGCCCTTGCCCACCGCGACCGCAACGGGAAGCGCCATGCAACGTTCGCCTGCGGAGCCGAAGGCTGAACCTACGAGATCCTTCACCACCTGGTCGAAGTCCGCGTCCGGCAGCACGATCCCGTGGTTCTTCGCGCCGCCCATCGCCTGCACGCGTTTTCCGTGCGCTGTGCCTGTGGCGTACACATACTGCGCGATATCGGAGGAGCCGACGAAGCTCACGGCCCGGATGTCCGGGTGCGTGAGGATCGCGTCCACCACGTCCTTGTCGCCCTGCACCACGTTCAGCACGCCGGCGGGCGCGCCGGCCTCCATCATCAGCTCGGCGAGACGCACTGGCACGGTCGGGTCTTTCTCGCTCGGCTTCAGCACGAACGTATTGCCGCACGCGATGGCGACGCCGAACATCCACATCGGAATCATCGCCGGGAAGTTGAACGGCGTGATGCCGGCGCACACGCCCAGCGGCTGGCGCATGGAGTACACATCGATCCCCGGCCCCGCGCCTTCGGTGTATTCGCCCTTCAGAAGGTGCGGCACGCCGCAGGCGAACTCGATCACGTCGAGGCCGCGCTGGATGTCGCCCTTGGAGTCCGCGATGACCTTGCCGTGCTCCTGCGAGAGCATGAGCGCGAGCGCGTCCATCTCGCGCTCCACCAGCGCCTTGAACGCAAACATCACCCGCGCGCGCCGCTGCGGGTTGGTGGCCGACCATTCGGGGAATGCCTTGCGGGCCGCGGCCACCGCGTGATCGACGCTGCGGGCCGTGCCGAACTGCACGCTGGCCTGCACGGCGCCGGTGTTGGGATCGAACACCTCGCCCGTGCGGTCGCCGTGGACCAGCGGCTTGCCGGCGATGAAGTGCGTGATCTGGCGCATGGGTTCTCCCTCCGGACGCGTCTTTGGCCGTTATCTGCACCACCGGGCCGCCCCGCGCCACCGCCGCCCCGGCCCCTGTGGCGCCCCGCCGCGAAATCCCCTATCCCGCCCCCATGACGCGAAAACTCTCCCTCACGGTCGATGGCCGCAACATCGTGTGCTCGCTCCACAAGGGCGACCTGCCCGCCGGTTTCGTCGCCCAGGGCGGGGCGGTGGCGGTGGATTCCGAGACCATGGGGCTCTCGCTGGTGCGTGACCGGTTGTGCCTCGTCCAGCTGACCGACGGGCACGGGGAGGCGCACGTGGTCCAGCTCGACCGCGCCACCTACGATGCGCCCAACCTCAAGGCCCTGCTGGCCGACCAGGCGGTGGAGAAGATCTTCCACTTCGGCCGGTTCGACCTCGCCATGATCATGCGGGACCTCGGCGTGGTCTGCACCCCGGTGTACTGCACCAAGATCGCCTCCAAGCTGGCCCGCACCTACACCGACCGCCACGGCCTCAAGGACGCGGTGAAGGAGCTGCTGCAGCGGGACCTGTCCAAGGAGCAGCAGAGCTCCGACTGGGGCGCCGACGAGATCACCGACAGCCAGCTGGCCTACGCCGCCGCCGACGTGATCCACCTCCACGCCCTGCGGGACCGTCTCAACGGCATCCTTGCGCGCGAAGGCCGGATGCAGCTGGCGCAGGCGTGCTTCGCCTTCCTGCCCACCCGCGCGGCCCTCGACCTCGCGGGCTGGGACGAAGTCGACATCTTCTCCCACGCCTGAGGGTAGAGGCCCCCGCCAGGCGTCCGCCTTGCAAATGCCCCAGCCCGCCGCCTATGTCGCGGAACCATGGCCGATTTCGCCGCCACCCTGCCCCCGCCGGGCCGCCCGCACCCCATGGCCGAGGCCTGGGAGCCGAAGCGGACGCTGACGCTGGACGCCGCCCGGCGCCAGTCGCGCCGGCTGTCGACGCTGCGGCTGGTGTTCGTCGGCCTTGCATCGGCGAGTTTCAGCGCGTTCTTCGGCTTCATGACGCTCCACGCCGCCCTCGGCGGATTCGGGGGGCGCGATGAGGTCTCGGAAGTGGAATCGCTGAAGATGATCAACCCGCGGTTTTCCGGGCGCACGGGCGCGGGCGGCCTGTTCGACGTCACCGCCGACACCGCCGTGCGCCGGGGCCCGCAGTCTGACCTGATCGATCTCGCCCAGCCCATCTACACCGCCAAGGACCGCCGGGTGACCGCCAAGACCGGCGTCTACAACCAGGTGGAGCGCACGGTGGAGCTGTCCGGGGATGTCGTGTTCTCCGATGTGGACGGGAACACCTTCACCTCCACGTCCGCGTTCGTGAACGCCCAGGCCAACAGCGTGGAAGGCAAGCGCGCCATCCGCGGCGAGGGGCCCCTTGGCTCGGTGCGCGCAGACTCCTATGAAATACGCGACGGCGGGGACCGGATCATTTTCCGCGGGCGCGTCAAGGGCACGGTCAACGAGGATCAGGGGAGCACGCCATGACGGCGAAGGTGATGCGGGCAGGTCTGCCGGCGTGCGCGGCGGTGCTGAGCCTCGGCCTGATGGCGCTGGCGGCGCCCGCGCAGGCGCAGCTGAGCGCCCAGGGCGGGCCCATCTCCTACAGCGCCGACAATCTCGAATACACCGACGACCAGCGCCAGCTGGTGCTCACCGGCAACGTTGATGTGGTGCAGTCCGACAGCCGGCTGCAGTCCGACAAGCTCACCCTCTTCTTCAAGGCGGGCGCACAAGGCTCCGGCGCGATCGGCACGGGCGACATCGACCGGATCCTCGCCGAAGGGCAGGTCTATTACGTGCGCCCCGAGCAGAAGGCGCGCGGGGACCGGGCCGTCTACGACGTGACCACCGACAGCGTCACCTTCACCGGCAACGTGGTGGTGGCCAGCACAGAAAACGTGATCCGCGGCGAGACGCTCGTGCTGCAGATCAGCGGCGGCCGAACCACCATCCGCCCCACCGCCAGCGGCCGCGTGCAGGGCGTCTTCCGCCCCAAGCAGGGCTCCACGGCGCCGAAGAAGTAGCCCCGTTTCACCGCATCCAAGGCTGGGATCGACCACATGGCGCCAGAGGGCACGGCAAGCCGCATCGATGCGGGCCTCGACGCCGCGGGGACCGACGGTCTCGCGGCCATCGACATCGGCAAGTCCTACCGCAACCGCCGGGTGGTGAAGGGCGTGAGCCTGACCCTGCGCCGCGGCGAGGTGGTGGGCCTGCTGGGCCCCAACGGCGCGGGCAAGACCACCTGCTTCTACATGATCACCGGCCTCATCCGTGTGGACCAGGGCCAGATCTCCATCGACGGCCAGGACGTCACCGGTCTGCCCATGTACCAGCGCGCCCGCCTTGGCGTGGGCTACCTGCCGCAGGAGCCGTCGATCTTCCGCGGGCTCACCGTCGAGCAGAACGTGATGGCGGTGGTGGAGCTGGTGGAGCGTGACAAGTCCAAGCGCGCCGAAGTCTGCGAGGGCCTGATGAAGGAGCTGCGCGTGGATCACCTGCGCGACAGCCCGGCCACTGGCCTCTCCGGCGGCGAACGCCGGCGCGTGGAGATCGCCCGCGCCCTCGCCACGCGGCCCGCCTTCATGCTGCTGGACGAACCCTTCGCCGGCATCGACCCGCTGGCCATCTCCGACATCCGCGACCTCATTCTCTTTCTGAAGAGCCGCGGCATCGGCATCCTCATCACCGACCACAACGTCCGCGAGACGCTGGAGATCGTGGACCGCGCGTCGATCATCTACGACGGCGAAGTGCTGTTCGAAGGCTCGCCGGACGAAGTGCGCAACAACGAGACGGTGAAGCGGGTGTACCTGGGGGATCGGTTCGCGGCTTGACGACGGGAACGCGGGCGAGGGCGCGCCAATCCCCTAACGCCCGTTAACCCATCTCCACGGCCCGATATTTGCAAAGCGTCAAGCACTCGCCGCTATGACGTCCCCCCATGGCGATGACCCCCCGACTGGAGATGCGCCAGGGCCAGTCCCTGGTGATGACCCCGCAGCTGCAGCAGGCGATCAAGCTGCTGCAGCTCTCCAACATGGAGCTGGCGGAGTTCGTCGACGCCGAAGTGGAGCGCAACCCGCTGCTGGAGCGTGAGGACGGCGCCGTCGATGACGCGCCCGAGCGCGAGGCCGCCGGCGAGGACATCGCCTTCGACGACAACCCCGGCGGCGCCGCGGAAGCGAGCCTCGACGCCGACATCGAAAGCCTCCACCCCGATCTCTCCGGCGCCGACCGCCTCGATGCGGGCGCTGCCCCCCTGCAGGACTGGTCCCAGGCGGGCACAGGCAAGGGCTACGACGACCTGCCCGAAATCGAGGACACCCTCACCCGCGACATCTCCCTGCACGAGCACCTCGACGCCCAGCTGTCCGCCGCCGGCGTGACGCCGGTGCAGCGGATGATCGGCGCGGCGCTGATCGACGGCGTCGACGAGTGGGGCTACTTCCGCGGCGACACGCTGGAAGTGGCCATGACGCTGGGCTGCGAAGAGTCCGACGTGGTGCGCGTGCTGGAGACCATGAAGGGCTTCGAGCCCGTGGGCGTCATGGCGCGCGATCTCGCCGAATGCCTGACCATGCAGCTGAAGGACCGCGGCCGGTTCGACCCCGCCATGGCCGCACTCGTCCAGCATCTCGATCTCCTCGCCAAACGCCAGTTCGAGCGGCTGGAAGTGGCCTGCGGCGTCGACCGCGAGGACCTTGAGGACATGATCGCCGAGATCCGTGCGCTCACGCCCAAGCCCGGCGCGGGGTTCGGCGCCGGCGTGACGCAGACCGTGGCGCCGGACGTGTACGTGCGGGCCGCGCCCGACGGCGCCTGGGTGGTGGAGCTCAACAGCGACACCCTGCCCCGCCTGCTCATGAACGCCCGCTACTACGCGGAAATCTCTGCGGTGGCGAAGAAGGACCAGGAAAAGCAGTTCGTCACCGAGTGCGCGTCGAACGCCAGCTGGCTGATCAAGAGCCTCGACCAGCGCGCCCGCACGATCCTGAAGGTGGCGCGCGAGATCGTGCGCCAACAGGACGGCTTCTTCGTCCACGGCGTCCAGCACCTGCGCCCGCTCAACCTGAAGACCGTCGCCGCCGCCATCGAGATGCATGAAAGCACCGTGAGCCGCGTGACGACCAACAAGTACATCGCCACCCCGCGCGGCATGTTCGAGCTGAAGTACTTCTTCACCGCCGCCATCCAGTCCGCCGACGGCGGCGAGGCGCACTCCGCCGAAGCCGTGCGCCACCGCATCCGCTCGCTCATCGACGGCGAGACGCCGGAGGAAATCCTCTCCGACGACCGCATTGTGGAAATCCTGCGCGAGATGGGCGTCGACATCGCCCGCCGCACCGTAGCCAAGTACCGCGAAAGCCTGCGCATTCCCTCCAGCGTCGAGCGGAAGCGGCGGTCGAGCCGCTAGCGCGTGCGCTCAGTAGCCGCCCGCCCTCTCGTCCATCGCGGTGACCAGGCGGGCCTCTTTCTCGACCGGCGAACGGGCGAAGACCGACCTCAGAAAGAATTCAGCAGGCAACCGGAAAGCTGCGCCCAAGCCTTGCGCGGCGCGGTTGCGGCGCCAGTGTGGGGCGACACAGGAGTTCCCATGCGCCGCCTTGCCCCCGCCCTGCTGATCCTGCTCGCCGCGTCCGCGCTGTCGGGGTGCCTCGCCGCGACTGCAGTGGGCGCGGTCGGCGCCGTGGTGGGCACGACGGCGAGCGTGGCGGTCAAGACCACCGGCGCGGTGGTCGATGCCGCGATCCCCGATGACGACGACGACAAGAAGAAGGACGACGACCGGTCTTGACCCTTGCCCGGCGCCGGGCAGCGCCCGACATTACACAGGCGTGAGTTGCGCCGGCGCGAGGTCCGCGCGCTGATGCGGTATCCCTCGCGCCGCGCTCCGGAGGATTTCATGCGCCTGCTCGTCGCCCTCGCCGCCCTCGCCGTGGCTTACGCTGCGCCCGCCGCCGCCGATCCGGTCGCGCTACGTCCCATGACGGTGGACGCGAAGCTGCAGGAGAAGTTCGATGAGGACTACGGCGCGCGCGAGATCGCCGTGCTGCAGAGCCTCGTCACCCGCGCGCTGACCCGCGAACTGACGGCCGCGGGCGCCACCATCGCCGACGCAGCGCCCGTCACCGTGGAAACCACCCTGCTCGATGCGAAGCCCAGCCGGCCTACCATGCAGCAGACCATCGACACGCCGGGGCTCGACGCCCTCCGGTCCATCAGCATCGGCGGCGCCGAGCTGCGCGCCCGCCTCCTCGACGCCAACGGCGCGCCGCTGGGCGAGGTGACCTACGAGTGGTTCGAGACGGACCTGCGCTTCTCCCTCGCCAACGGCACCTGGAGCGACGCCCAGCGCGCCATCCGCCGCTTTGCCGACAAGGTGGGCGACGCCTACCGGGCGAAGGCCGGGGCGGCTGCCGCCGGGTCCTAGGGGATCCCGAGGATCTTGTGCGTCTGCAGGCTGAGCCGCCACTGCGGATGGGCGCGGCAGTAGGCGACCGCCGCCGCCGTGTGGGCGGCGCGGGCCGGGCTATCCAGCGGCTGCAGCAGGAAGTGGGTGAAGGCGAGCCCCGCAAAGCGCGCGGGATCGACGCCGGCCTGCGGGTACACCAGCTTGAGCTCGTCACCGGTGGTCTGCGCCAGCGCGGCGTCCGCCTTGGGCGACACGCAGATCCAGTCCAGCCCGGCCGGGGCGGCGATGGTGCCGTTGGTCTCCACGCCCGCAGCGAAGCCGCGCGCATGGAACGCTGCGATGGCGGCCTCGTCCAGCTGCAACAGGGGTTCACCGCCGGTGCACACCACATAGGGGGCCCCGCCGCCGGGCCACTGCGCCGCCACAGCCGCCGCCAGGGCGTCCGCCGTTTCGAAGCGCCCGCCGCCCGGTCCGTCCATGCCTATGAAGTCAGTGTCGCAGAAGGTGCAGACGGCCCCGGCGCGATCCTCCTCCCGCCCGCTCCACAGGTTGCAGCCGGCGAAGCGCAGGAAAACGGCGGCCCGCCCTGTCTGCGCGCCTTCGCCCTGGAGGGTGTAATAGAGTTCCTTGACTGCGTAGCTCACGCCCTGGCGCCCCCGGCGGTCCACGCCGTCCACCCGCCGGCGCGCAGGTCGCAGGCCGGGCAGGCGCCGCAGCCGTAGCCCCAGGCGTGGCGGGCGACCCGGTCCCCGCGGTAACAGGTGTGGGTGGCCTCCGCGATAAGCGCGGTCAGCGCCGGCCCGCCCAGGGTGTCGGCGAGCGCCCACGTCTGCGCCTTCGACAGGGCCATGAGCGGCGTCTCCACCGCCATCGGCGCGTCCAGCCCCAGCGTCAGCGCCTGCTGCATGGCGTCGAGGGTGGCGCGGCGGCAGTCCGGGTAGCCGGAGAAATCGGTCTCGCACATGCCGCCCACCAGCGTTTCCAGTCCCCGCCGGTACGCCAGCGCCGCCGCGAAAGTCAGGAACACCAGGTTCCGGCCGGGCACGAAGGTGCTGGGCAGGTCGTTGGCCTGCATCTCGATGGCCCGGTCCGCGGTCAGCGCGCTGTCCGACAGCGCCCCGAAGGCCGCCAGGTCGACCACCGTGTCCGCCCCCAGCCGCGCATCCCAGACCGGCGACAACCCCCGGAGCCCAGCCAGCACCACGGGACGCTGCGTCAACTCCACGGCATGGCGCTGCCCGTAGGCGAAGCCGACCGTTTCGACCCGGTCGAACCGTTCCAGCGCCCACGCAAGGCAGGTCGTCGAGTCCTGTCCGGCGGAGAACAGCACGAGTGCGCCGCCCGACGGGCGGTGAGAGGGACGGTTCATGCGCCCTTATACCCCCGAAAGGCGATGCGGGGCATAGACTCCTGTGGCCGCAGGGACATAGGCCGCAGCGAAGGTGTGGTCACATTGCGTCACGCTATTGACACCATAGGGTCGAGAGACTTGGATCGCACCGATGGTAAGAAGCGCATCGTAAGGCGCTCGTTAACCTAAAAGGCGCAGATGCGCCGTGATCGACGCCTCACGGGGCGTAGGGGAGGAATTTAGGCATGCTTGGAAAGAAGAAGACGTTCGCCTTTTTCACGGGCGTTTCGATGGCGGCGCTCAGCGCTGTCGGCTCCGCCGCGGCGCAGGAAGCCGGTCGCGTCAGTGACGAGATCGTTGTCACCGCCCAGAAGCGCGAACAGAACATCCAGGACGTGCCGATCGCGGTGACCGCGCTCAGCTCCGATGACCTCGACAAGGCCGGCGTCGTCGACATCCGCGCCCTCCAGAACCTCTCGGCCTCGTTCAACCTGAACTCGACCCAGACCGAATCGGGCGGCACCACCCTCCGCATCCGCGGCGTGGGCACCACCGGCAACAACGCCGGTCTCGAAAGCGCCGTCGGCGTGTTCATCGACGGCGTCTATATCTCCCGCCCCTCCATCGCGCTCGGCGAACTGCTCGACGTGCAGCAGGTGGAAATCCTCCGCGGCCCGCAGGGCACGCTGTTCGGCCGCAACACCTCGGCCGGCGCGCTCACGGTCACGACCCGCGCGCCGCAACTCGATACGTTCAGCGCCTTCGGCAACATGACGATCGGCTCCTTCTCGCAAGCCGATTTCCCCGCCCTCGCCAGCGTGCAGGCGGGCGTGAACATCCCGGTGGTGGAAGACAAGTTCGCCCTGCGCTTCGCCGGCGCCACCCGCGTCCGCGACGGCCTGCTGACCAGCACGCAAGGCGGCGTCGAGCAGAACTCCCGCGACCGCTACTACCTCCGCGGCCAGGCGCTGTTCGCCCCGACCGACGAAATCACCCTGCGCATCATCGCCGACTACCAGCAGAGCAACGATGACTGCTGCGACGCGGTCATCGTGCGTGAAACGGCGCTCACGGCGGCCTCGGCGGCCCCCGGCATTTTCGCCCGCGCCGGCCTTCCGGCCAACGGCGGCGTCGCCGACAGCGGCTTCAACGCCATCGAACGGCGCGCGTCCAACTCCGCCACCCAGTACAAGGATCCGGGCGAGCAGTACGGCATCTCCGCACAGCTCGACTGGGATCTCGGCTTCACCGACATGACGTACATCGCGTCGTACCGTGACTCCGAGGCCCGCCCGAACGTCCAGGAAGACTTCACGGGCATCCAGACCTACTCGGTGGGCGGCGACACGGCCCTTCCTGGTCAACCTGACAGCTTCGGCCAGACCGAATACACCTCGCACGAAGTCCGCTTCGCCGGCGAGATCGGCCGTCTGCAGTGGCTGCTCGGCGGCTACTACGGCAAGGAAGACATCGTCACCGCAGCGACGCTTACCCTCGGCCGCGACTTTCAGGCCAACCTGAACGCCAACCTCTATGGCGCGCTGGGTGGCTCTGGCCTGACGTCGAACGCCGCGATCACCGCCGCCTTCACGCCGAGCTTCGGCGCCATGGGCGCAGCGGCCTTCGCGGCGAATCCGGCTGCCTTCCTGACCTCCAGCATGGCGAACCCGCTGGGCGTCAACCCGGCCGGCGCTTTCGCTTCAAACACCTTCACGCAGGAAGGCGAGACGATCTCGGTCTTCACGCACAACACGTTCTCCTTCACCGACAAGCTCGATGTCACCGTCGGCGCCCGGTACGTGGAAGAATCCAAGGACGGGGCGTTCGTCCAGAACGCTGCATCCAACCCCGCCTGCGCGGCCGTCCTCGGCAACGCGGCGACCTTTGGGGCCGTCCCGGTCTTCCCGCTGGCGGTCGCGTATCTCTGCTTCCCGTTCGCGACGCCGGCCAACTTCCCCGGTGCCGGCACCGTGGGCAGCACGACGCCGGCGCCGTTCAAGAAGACCTTTGAGGACGAGGAACTCGTCTACACCGCGAACGCGTCCTACGCGTTCACGGACGATATCCGCGGCTACGCCAGCTACACCCACGGCTTCAAGTCGGGCGGCTTCAACCTCGACCCGACAGCGGCCACGGGCGGCGCTGACCCGAGCTTCAAGTCCGAGATCGTCGACTCGATCGAAATCGGCGTGAAGGCCGACTTCTTCGACGGCCGCCTCCGCGCCAACGCGGCGGTGTTCTCGTCGGAGATCGAGGACTTCCAGGTGCTCGAGTTCACGGGCGTCCAGTTCGTCACGTTCAACGTGCCGACCGTGCTGGCCGACGGCGCCGAACTCGAAACGGCGCTGCGCATGACCGACAAGCTCGACGGCACGTTCTCGGTTTCCTACACCGACGCGCGTTATCCGTCGGATTGCGCACCGGCCACCGCGCCGATCGCCGTCCGCAGCCTCTGCGGCTCCACCCTGACGAACGCGCCGGAGTGGGTGTCCATCGTGGGCCTCAACTACGAGACCCAGGTGGGCGACAACTCCCGCTTCTTCATCTCGGGCTCCGCCCGCTATGAAGACGACCGCCGCACCTCGACCCAGGCGTTCGTCGTCCCCACGGCTGGCCCCGTGCGCCAGACGCTGACGCCGGACGACATCCAGGAAGCAAACACGAAGGTGAACCTCCGCCTCGGCTACGGTGCCCAGGACGAGAGCTGGACCGTCGAACTCTTCGGCACCAACATCTTCGACGAGCAGACACGCAACGTGACGTTCAACACGCCGCTGCGTGGGTTCGGCACCGCCCCCTCGCGCGGCGCCTTCCTCGAAGAGCCGGCGATCTACGGCATCACGATCCGCGCCAACTACTAGGCGCCACACGCAGGCAAGACAGGGAGGGGAGCCGCGAGGCTCCCCTCTTTGCATTTCAGCCCCGAACTTTAGAGCGCGTCGGTGAAGTCGAGCACGCCGGCGCGGCCGGTCTCGCACCCGATGGCGAGGCGGCGGCCATCGGCCGACCATGCCAGCGCCGTGACACGCGCGCCGTGCGGCCTGTCGATCAGCAATGCCTTGCCGCCCCCCACGGGCATGAGCGCGATCTCGCCATCGGCGCCGCCGGCCGCCAGCACCGCGCGGTTCGGGTGACAGGCGACGGCGGTGCAGGGCGCACCGAGTTCGCCGGAGACCGCCGCGTTGGACCCGATCGGCCCGTTCGGCCCCTGGAACGGCCACAGGACCACTTCCTGCGCGCCTGCGCTGGCCAGCCACTTGTTGTCATTGCTGAACGACAGCGCGCGGATCTTGGCGGGGTATCCCGCCATGCGGAAATGCTGGCCGTCCTGCAGCCGCCAGCCGTGCAACGCCTGCTCCTGCATGGTGGTGACGATGAACTTCGCGTCGTGCGTCCAGATCACCGAGAGGTGCGCGCCCTTCCAGGCGAGGCTCTTGCGCCGGCTGTCCGGCGAGGCCGCCCAAGAGATGGTGACGCCGCCGTAGTGCGCGGCGGCGAAGCGCCGGCCGTTCGGTTCAAACGCAAGACCGGTGACGGTGGCGTCGTGGGCGAAGCGGTGCTTCTCGCCAGCGGCGGACAGGATGACGGCATCCTTGCCGACGCCCGCGGCCGCCAGCTTCGCCGTGCGGCTGGCGCCCAGCGCCCCGATCCAACTCTGTTTATATACGCCGAGCGTGCGGATGTCACCCTGCGCGTCGACGGCGGCCACGCGCCCATCGTCGCCGCCGGTGAGCACGTCTTCGGTGAAGCCCGCGCACGCAGTCAGCAGCGCGCCGTCATGGACACCCTCGCGTACCCACGCTTCACCGTTGTGCGTGTGGGCCGTGACCGACCCGTCGCCGGTGGCGAACAGGACGCGATCGCCGAGCCAGAACGCGCCGATCACCGTCTCCGGCAGATCGAACGCGCGGCCGATGGTGTCGATGAGCGCGGGGGCCGTCACGGCAGGCGGTTCACTGGGCCACGCACGACAGGAAGTCCGCCTCCAGCGCGGGCGCATCGAGATTGCGCCCGATCAGCACAAGGCGGCTGGTGCGCTTCTCGTCATCCTTCCACGGCCGCTGGTGATCGCCGTCGGCCATCATGTGCACGGCCTGCACCACGTAGCGGCGCGGTTCGCCCTTGAAGGCGAGGATGCCCTTGGAGCGCAGAATGTCGGCGCCCTGCTGCTGGAGCAGCGTCTGGTACCAGGCGAAGAACTTGCGGTCGTCGAGCGGCGCATCGGTGGAGAGCGAGACGCTTTTCACCGTCACGTCGTGGATCGGCGCCATTTCATTCTTTGGCGGCGCCGCGTGATGGTGGTGATCGTGGCCGCAGTGTTCGTCGTGCACGTGATCGTGGTCGTGGTCGCAGTGCTCGTCGTGGACGTGGCCCTCCTCGCCGTGCGCGGGGTTGAGGAACTCCGGCGCGACGGTGAGGATGCGTTCGAGATCGAACGCGCCGAGGCCCAGCACCGCATCGAGCGGGGCGTTGGAGCGCTCCGTGCGCACGATGCGCGCGTACGGGTTGATGGTGCGGATCGTGGCTTCGACGGCGGCGAGCTCCGCTGGCGACACGAGATCGACCTTGTTCAGCAGCACCACGTCCGCGAACGCGATCTGCTCCTCGGCCTCCTTCGAATCCTTCAGCCGCAGCGGCAGGTGCTTGGCGTCCACCACCGTCACCACGGCATCGAGCGATGTGCGGGCCTTCACGTCCTCGTCCACGAAGAATGTCTGCGCGACGGGTGCGGGATCGGCGAGGCCCGTGGTCTCCACGATGATCGCGTCGAAGCGGCCCTTCCGCTTCATCAGGCCCTCGATGACGCGGATGAGATCGCCGCGCACGGTGCAGCAGATGCAGCCGTTGTTCATCTCGAACACCTCCTCGTCGGTGCCGACGACGAGGTCGTTGTCGATGCCGATCTCGCCGAACTCGTTGACGATGACCGCGTACTTCTTGCCGTGGGGCTCGGAGAGGATGCGGTTGAGGAGCGTCGTCTTGCCGGCGCCGAGGTAGCCGGTGAGGACGGTGACGGGGATTTGGGTGCTCATGGGGCGGGATATAGTGCCAACACCTCTCCCCCGCGAGGGGGAGAGGTCGAGCGGAGCGAGGGTGAGGGGGTGAGGCGCAGGATGGAGCGCTACCGTCGGGACGCCCCCTCATCCGGCCTTCGGCCACCTTCTCCCCCTCGCGGGGGAGAAGGGAAATGCGACGGCTACCGCCCCGGGCCGCCGTTGGCGACGCACTGTTCGAATTCGCGCGTGCGGCGCGCTTCACGGTTGCCGGCGGTGACGTAGCCCGTGGCGCCGCCAGCCACGGCGCCGATGGCGCAGTTGCGGGCGTCGTTGCCGCCGGCCAGCGCGCCCACGGCGCACCCGGCTGCGGCGCCCGTGGCGGCGCGGGTGGTCTTGCTGGGCGGCGAGAGGATGGAGTTCACGTACTCCTGGCAGCGGGCGCGGATGGTGGCGCGGCTCGGGCCGCTGGAGCCACCCCCGGAAACGCCCTGCGCGGCGACACGGACGGGCGCGGCCTTCGGCGCGGGCTCCACGCTAAGGCGGCCGATGGCCTGGTTGGCGTCATCGGCGAACGCGCCTTCCGGGAAGGCGGCGAGGTAGATGCGGTACGCGGAGGGCGTGTCGGTGGCGCGCGCCTCGGCCCAGGCGTTGGCTTCCTCGCTGGTGAGCGTGGCGGGGCGTTCGACGCCCTTCAGGCCCGCCACCTCAGACTTCGTGGCCGACGCGCCGCCGCCGGAAGTGATCAGGAAGGCGCCGAGCAGCAGAGCCATAAGGATTCCGCCGCCGGCGAGCGCGATGATTGATGGCTTGTTCATGTCAGACCCCGATTCGAGTGACCAATGCTCAGAGTGCATTATAGTTCCCCGGCGTCTGAACTGCACATTAATACAAAGACTTAATGGCGGGGGTTCAGGGGCCCGCGCCAGCACCCATAGCCGCACGCGCGGGTGCGCTGCGGAGCCATGGGAGGCGGGGCGCGCGGACGGCGCGGATGATGTCGCCGGCGTGCGAGGCCGGCCCTGCAGGAGGAAGATATGCGCCCTCCGCGCGCCCCGTTCGGCGGCCGTCTTTCCCGGACGCAGGACTAGGAGTTGCTGGATCGGGTTCGTCAGACCCGCGCCGTACGGTCCGACGTGGAGGTGTCCCCTCCA
>JAIYAO010000074.1 GCA_027488965.1 Alphaproteobacteria bacterium | reverse complement strand
TTCGGGCCGCTCGGTCATCGTCGTCGGTCCGGACCTCAAGCTGCACCAGTGCGGCCTGCCCAAGAAGATGGCGCTCGAGCTGTTCAAGCCGTTCATCTACTCGCGACTCGACGCCAAGGGACTGTCGGGCACCGTGAAGCAGTCGCGCCGCATGGTGGAGAAAGAACGTCCGGAAGTCTGGGACGTACTGGAAGAAGTGATCCGGGAGCACCCGGTGCTGCTCAACCGCGCGCCCACGCTTCACCGCCTCGGGATCCAGGCGTTCGAGCCGAAGCTGATCGAAGGCAAGGCGATCCAGTTGCACCCGCTCGTGTGCGCGGCGTTCAACGCCGACTTCGACGGCGACCAGATGGCCGTGCACGTCCCGCTGTCGCTTGAAGCGCAGCTGGAGGCGCGCGTGCTCATGATGAGCACGAACAACATCCTCTCCCCCGCCAACGGCAAACCGATCATCGTGCCGTCGCAGGACATCGTGCTCGGCCTCTACTACCTCTCGATCGTCAAGGAAGACGGTGTCGAGGTGGACAAGAAGACCGGCCAGAAGAAGCTGCGGATGTACTCCGACATCGGAGAGATCGAGCACGCGCTGGCGGCCAACATCGTCACGCTGCACACCCCGATCCGCGCGCGCTTCGAGATGGTGGACGAGAACAACAAGCCCAAGCGTGTCACGGTCGAGACGACGCCCGGGCGGATGAAGCTCGCCGAGCTGCTGCCCAAGCACCCGAAGGTGACGCCCGACCTCATCCAGACGCTGATGACCAAGAAGGAAGTCGGCAACCTGATCGACGCCGTCTACCGCCACTGCGGCCAGAAGGCGACGGTGATCTTCGCCGACAAGATCATGGCGCTTGGCTTCCGTGAGGCCTGCCGCGCCGGCATCTCGTTCGGCATGGGCGACATGATCGTGCCGAAGGCCAAGGAAGTGCTGGTCGAGGAGACGCGCACGCGCGTGTCCGAGTACGAGCAGCAGTATGCCGACGGCCTGATCACCAAGGGCGAGAAGTACAACAAGGTCGTCGATGCGTGGTCGAAGTGCACCGACAAGGTGGCCGACGCCATGATGGAGGAAACGGCCAAGCCGGTGCACGCGCCCAACGCGCGCACCAACGAGCTGAACTCCATCTACATGATGGCCCACTCCGGCGCGCGCGGTTCGAAGAACCAGATGAAGCAGCTTGCCGGCATGCGCGGCCTGATGGCCAAGCCCTCCGGCGAGATCATCGAGACGCCGATCATCTCGAACTTCAAAGAAGGTCTTTCGGTCCTTGAGTACTTCAACTCCACCCACGGCGCCCGCAAGGGCCTCGCGGACACGGCGCTGAAGACGGCCAACTCGGGCTACCTCACCCGTCGCCTGGTGGACGTCGCCCAGGACTGCATCATCACCGAGGAAGACTGCGGCACGGCCAACGGCATCGAGATGTTCTCGGTGATCGACGGGTCGGAAGTGGTCGTCTCGCTCGGCACGCGCGTCCTCGGCCGCACTGCCGCGACCGACATCATCGAGCCGGGCACGGGCGAACTCATCGCACCGGCCAACACGTTCCTCGACGAGGACATGGTGGTGGCCATCGAGAAGTCTGCGGTGCAGACGATCAAGGTGCGCTCCGTGCTGACCTGCGAAACGCGTACGGGCGTCTGCGGCGCCTGCTACGGCCGTGACCTCGCGCGCGGCACGCGGGTGAACATGGGCGAAGCGGTGGGCGTCATCGCGGCGCAGTCCATCGGCGAGCCGGGCACCCAGCTCACCATGCGCACGTTCCACATCGGCGGCGCGGCGCAGGTCGCCGAGCAGTCGGGCATGGAATCGGCGCACGACGGCACGCTGAAGCTCATCAACCGCGCCACGATCAAGAACCCCAACGGCGACCTCATCGTGATGAGCCGCCAGATGCAAGCCGTGATCGTCGATGCGGAAGGCAAGGAGCGGCAGTCCTTCAAGCTGCCGTTCGGCGCCAAGCTGAAGCTGGAGGACAACAAGCCCGTGAAGCGCGGCGACCGTCTCGCCGAATGGGACCCGTACTCCACGCCGATCCTCACCGAGACCGCGGGCACCGTGCGCTTCGAGGACCTGATCGACGGCATCTCGTCGCGCGACGAGTTCGACGAAGAGACCGGCATCTCCTCCAAGCACATCATCGACTGGCGCTCGACGGCGAAGGGCTCTGAACTGCGTCCGGCCATCTTGCTGGTGGACGACAAGGGCAACCCGGTGAAGCTCGCCAACAAGGCGGACGCGCGTTACCTGCTGCCCGTCAACGCCATCCTGTCGGTGACGGACGGCGACACGGTGCGGGCGGGCCAGGATCTCGCGCGGATCACCACGGGCGGCGCCAAGACGCGCGACATCACGGGCGGTCTGCCGCGCGTGGCGGAGCTGTTCGAGGCGCGCCGGCCGAAGGATCACGCGATCATCGCGGAGATCGACGGCGTCGTGAGCTTCGGCAAGGACTACAAGAACAAGCGCCGCCTGAAGGTCACGCCGGAGGGCGAGGACGCCGAGCCGCACGAGTACATGATCCCGAAGGGCAAGCACATCGCCGTGCAGGAAGGCGAAGCCGTCAAGAAGGGCGACTACCTGCTCGACGGCAACCCCGCCCCGCAGGACATCCTGTCCATCATGGGCGTGGAGGCGCTGGCCAACTATCTCGTGGAGGAGATCCAGAAAGTCTATCGCCTGCAGGGCGTGCCCATCAACGACAAGCACATCGAGGTGATCGTTCGCCAGATGCTGCAGAAGGTGGAAGTGATGGACGCCGGCGACACCGAGTTCCTGAAGGGCGAAGCCGTCGACAGCCTCGATCTGGAGGACGAGAACGCCCGCGTGGTGGAGCTTGGCCTGAAGCCGGCGACGGCGCAGCCCATGCTGCTCGGCATCACCAAGGCCTCGCTGCAGACGCGGTCGTTCATCTCGGCGGCGTCGTTCCAGGAAACCACCCGCGTGCTCACCGAGGCGGCCACCTACGGCAAGACGGACACGCTGGAAGGCCTCAAGGAGAACGTCATCGTGGGCCGCCTCATCCCGGCCGGGACGGGCAGCCAGCTGCGCCGCTACCAGAAGGTCGCCGCGGAGCGGGACGCCAAGCTGCTGGAAAGCGGCGAGGGCGTGCCGCGCCGTCAGATCGAGGAACGCACGGCGGCCGAATAGGCGCGTCGTCGGACCCAATAGTGAAAGGCCCGGTCGCGAGACCGGGCCCTTTGCGTTCAGTCGAAGATGTCGAAGATATCGAAGCGCCGCTTGCGCTTGTGTCCGTGGGCGCCGTAGCCGCCGCCCTCGCCGTATTCGCCCCGCTCTCCGTACTCGCCACGTTCGCCGTACTGGTCGCGGCGGGCGTAGCCCGGGTCCTGCGGCGCGACGTAGCGGGGATCGGGACCCGGCGGCCGGGCGGCAGCGGCGGGCGGGGGTGCAGCGGCGGCGTCCTCTTCGGCGCGCGCCATGCCGAGCAGCTTCTCCAGTTCGCCGCGGTCGAGCCAGACGCCGCGGCACTGCGTGCACACATCGAACTCCACGCCCTGGCGCGTCACGGCCTGCATGGCGGCGTTGTCGTTTGGACAGGTGAGAAGGGGCATCGCAGTCTCCATTGGTCGCCTTGCGCATATGGCCGCCCGAGGTGACGGGTGAAGCCCCCTGACGCAAACGTGTCCGGGATCGAGCGGGGGGTTGACCCGTAGCAACGCCGACCGGAACAGACGGTGCAAACCATCCGTTTATCGAATGCGCCGACCCGTCGAGGTCAGGGAGTGCCAGGGGCATGAGCTACTATTTTTCGACGACGATTGCCGCGCCGTTCGCCGAAGCGGTTTTGCGCACCAAGGCGGCGCTCGCCGCCCAGGGCTTCGGGGTACTGAGCGAGATCGACGTGGCCGCAACGTTAAAGGCCAAGCTCGGCGCTGAGATGGCGCCCTACGTGATCCTAGGCGCCTGCAATCCCGCCTACGCCCACCGCGCGCTGCAACTGGAATCGAAGATCGGGACCATGCTCCCCTGCAATGTGATTGTGCGACAGGCAGCGCCGGGGTCCGTCGAGATCGCCGCCGTCGATCCTGTGGCGTCCATGCAGGCTGTGGATAATCCAGCGCTTGGTGAGATCGCGGGGCCTGTGCGCTCGCTGCTGCAGGCCGTCATCGCCGCCATCTAGCGCGCGCGGAGCTTGGCTGGGGTGCTAGGATTCGAACCTAGGAATGGCGGTACCAAAAACCGCTGCCTTACCACTTGGCGACACCCCAACGCGGCCGGGCGAAGCAGGCCCCCCGGCGCGGGAGGCGACTGTTTAAGCGTCGGGGCGGCGCGATGCAACCGTCGCGACAGCGCTGCATTTCAGCGCACGAAAAAGGGCCGGCGCGCCGTGGCTGCCGGCCCTTTCCGGGACTGAAGTCCGGGCGCGAATTACTTCGTCGGCGCGGGTTCCGGCGTGGCGGGCGCAGGCGCGGGGGCCGGCGCCGGCGTCACCGTGGAGGGCGGCGCAGCAGCCGGGGCCACGGCCGGCGCAGGCGGCGCCGTGGCCGTCGGCGCGATGCGGCCGAGGGCTTCGGTGTTGCCGGTGATGATGTAGTACACGAGGCGGTTGCGCGAGCCGCCTGCTTGCGAGGGATCATCGAGGAACTCCTCGAAGTTGGCGCCCTCGGTGAGCCGCGTGGCGGCGATCAGCGCGTCGATCTTGTCATAGACGGCGGGGACGATGGCGTCCTCGGAGCCCGTGTACGACACCTTCAGGGCGGTGCCCGAGGGGGTTTCGCCGGCCTTCACGCCGATCAGCACCGCGGGGCGCTGGCCGGTGTAGGGAATGCCGAAGTTGAAGCCGTAGGTGTCGCCGGTCCAGGCCGTCTCCACCGCGATGGGATTGGAGAGCTGGAGGTTGTTGCTGGCGAACACCGTCTTGAGGATGGCGGTGGCCTGGCGGGCGCCGTCGGCGATCTGGCCCGCGCCCTTGGTGGTGGAGCCTTCGAGGTAGAGGAACGGCCGCGCGGGCAGGTTCACCACCTCGTAGACGAGGTCGGAGAAGTCCGCCGTCGGGGTCTTCTTGGCTTCGCCGTCCGCCCACGTGGCGATGGCGGCGGCGACCGGCACCAGCTGTGCGCCGCTCATGCCGTTGGCGCGGTCCACCGGGTTGAAGCCCAGGTCCTGCGAAACGACGATCTTCACTTCCGTGGCCGCGGCCGCGGGGGTGAGCGAGTAGGTGACCTTGCCGCTCTTGCCGGCGATGTCGATGGAGGCTTCCACCGTCTTGCGCAGGTCAAGGGCGGTGACCGTCTGCGTCAGCCCCTCGGCCACTTTCGTCTGCTCCGGCGCGGAGGCCAGGAGGGCGAACACGGTCGCCACCGGGCGATCGATCGTGATCACCTGTTCCTTCTCAACCTTGCCCGGCAGGACGACATAACTGCCGCCCACGCCCGCACCGGCCAGAGCCACCGCACCGATGGCCAGATTTCTCAGAAGCGCCATGCTTCACTCCCCGTAGATCCCACAACGGCGGGGTTCTTAACAGATCGCCGTCGGGGCCGATAGGAATTCTCTGCCTTTGGGAGAGCGGGCTCCCGGACTTCCCCCGGCGCGCCGGCGCCCGTCAGGCCGGGGGCGTGAAGGCCCCGGCCTCCGCGGAGCCCACCGCCCGCAGGGCGAAGGCGTAGTCCAGCGCCACTTCCTTCAGGAAGTCGAACCGGCCCGAGGCCCCGCCGTGGCCGGCGTCCATGTTGATCTTCAGCAACACGGGGCGCCCGCTGGTGGAGTTGGGGCGGATCTTCGCCACGTACTTGGCGGGCTCCCAGTAGGTGACGCGGGGGTCCGAGAGGCCGCCGGTGGCGAGGATGGCCGGATACGCGCGCGGGGCGATCTGGTCGTAGGGGCTGTAGGCCAGCATGATGTCGTAGGCGGCAGGGTCCTCGATGGGGTTGCCCCATTCGGGCCATTCCGGCGGCGTGAGCGGCAGCGATGTGTCGCTCATGGTGTTGATCACGTCCACGAACGGCACCGCCGCGATCACGCCCGCCCACAGGTCCGGCCGCATGTTGGTGACGGCGCCCACGAGCAGCCCGCCGGCGGAGCCGCCGTAGGCCACGATCCTGCCCTTCCTGCCATAGCCGCGGGCGATGAGGTCCTCGGCGCAGGCGATGAAGTCGGTGAAGGTGTTGACCTTCTTCTCCTTGCGGCCGTCGAGGAACCACTGCCAGCCCTTCTCGGAGCCGCCGCGCACGTGCGCGATGGCCCAGATCCAGCCGCGGTCCACCAGCGAGAGCTGCCGGATCGAGAACGAGGCCTCCATGGGAATGCCGTAGGAGCCGTAGCCGTACAGCAGCAGCGGCGCCGATCCGTCGAGCGGCGTGCCGGCCTTCATGAGCACCGTGATCGGCACTTCGGCGCCGTCGGCGGCCTTCGCCGAGAAGCGGCGCGTCACGTACTTCGCGGGGTCGTGGCCGGAGGGGATCTCCTGCACCTTGCGCACGGTCCTGGCGCGGGTGGTCATGTCGTAATCGACCCACGACCGCGGCGTCGTGGGCGAGTTGTAGACGTAGCGCATGGTGGGCGTGTCCCACTCGTAGCCGCCGTCGAGCGCGAGCGCGTAGGCCTCCTCGGGGAACGCCACGATGTGTTCGGCGCCGCTCTTCTCGCGCACCACGATGCGCGGCAGCGCGTTGACGCGCTCAAGCCGCACCAGGTGGTTCTTGAACGCGCCGAGGCCCACGATGAGCCGGCCCGGCTCATGCGGCAGGAAGTCGACCCAGTGGCGCCTCTGGGTGTTGGCGATGGCGGTGGTCGTCATGACCTTGAAGTCCACCGCGCCATCGGCGTTGGTGCGGATGTACCAGGCGTCGTTCCAGTGCTCGATGTCGTAGCGCAGGCCGGGCTCGCGGGCGGCGAACACCCGCGGCGTCACGGTGGGCGTGCGGGCCGGGATGACGAGTTGCTCGCTCTGCTCCTGGTTGCCGGCGCCGATGACGATCCATTCCCGGCTGTTGGTGACGCCGAGGCCCACGAAGAAGCCGGCGTCCTTCTCTTCGTAGATCAGCACGTCGTCCGATGCGCCGCCGCGGATGGGGCGACGGTACACCTTTTTCGGACGGCCTTCCTCGTCGCGCCACAGCCAGAACAGCCAGCGCGAATCCGGTGAGAACACGAAGTCGCCATAACTGTTCTTCGGGCCGTCCGGCAGGGTCTGACCAGTCGCAATATCCTTGAGCGCGATCTCGTAATACTCGCTGCCCTGGGTATCGACGGCGTAGGCGTAGAGCGTGTGGTCGGGCGAATGCTCGGCGGCGCCCACGTCGAAGTGGGCCTTGCCGGCCGCCAGAGCCGGCTCGTCCAGCAGGACGATCTCGCCGTCCGTGCGGCCGCGGGGGCGGCGGTAGTGCTTAGGATACTCCGCGCCGGTGTCGAAGCGGGTGTAGTACTCCCACGGGCCGTCGGCGTCCGGCACGGTGGAATCGTCTTCCTTGATGCGGCCCTTCATCTCCTGGAACAGCTTTTCCTGGAGCGCCTCGGTGGGGGCCAGCATCGCCTTCATGTAGGCGTTCTCGGCTTCGAGGTAGGCGCGGATCTCCGGCTTCAGCACGGCGGGGTCGCGCATGACCTGCTGCCAGTTGTCGTCCTTGAGCCAGGCGTAGTCGTCGGTGCGCGTGCGGCCCAGCTGGGTGATCGTGCGCGGGATTTTCGGGGCGACGGGGGGCGCAGGCATCGGGGCTCCGGGAGCGGGGGCGGCGGGGCTGCCTGGCGTCCCCGTCGCGGTGGCGCAGGCGCCGAGGGCGAGGAGGACGGGCGCGGCGGCCCCGGCCTGGAGAATGGAGCGACGGTTCATGAAGCGACCCCTGGCGGCTGTCAAAGCGGAGGCCGCGGAGGTTACATGGCCGCGATTTATCGTCAATCGATAAATCCGTCAGGCCGCCGGCGTGAACTTCAGCACGACGCCGTTGAGGCAGTAGCGCAGGCCCGTGGGCGCCGGGCCGTCCTCGAAGACGTGGCCAAGATGGGTTTCGCAAACGGCGCAGTGGACCTCTGTGCGGGCCGAGAAGAGCTTCTTGTCCACCTTCGTGCCGATCAGCTCCGGCGCCATGGGTTTCCAGAAAGAGGGCCAGCCGGTGCCGCTGTCGTACTTGGCGTCGCTGGCGAACAGCGCGGTCTCGCAGCCCACACAGTGGAATACGCCCGGCCGCTTCTCGTCGTTGAGGTTGCCCGGCGAGAAGGCGCGCTCCGTGCCTTCCTGGCGCCCGACCCGGTATTGCTCCGGGGTGAGGCGGGCGCGCCATTCGGCGTCGGTGCGGGTGATCTTCTCTGCGGCCATCGTCGGTCTCCGTGCAACGTCATACGTGGGGGCTGCGGTCGCGGTTGCGAGGGGGCCTCACGTGACCCGCAGCAACAGCGCGGTGGCGTCGTCGGAGCGTTTGAACCGGGGGTGGCGCGCGCCGCCCGCGTCGTCGCGCTCGATGGCGCGCAACTCGCCCGCAAGCGCCGCCACGCCGTGCGTCGCCGCCGCCTGCACCAGGCCGGCGGCATCGTAGGCGTTGTACCGGTCCACGAGTGCTGAGAACCCGTCGCTGGCCAGCAGCACGTGGCCGGGCCGCGCCAGCGGCAGCCGCCAGACCCGCGCCGCGTCCGCGCAGGCGGGATCGGTGGAGAACACCTTTGCATCGTGGGTGGCGGTGTTCTGCGCCGTGCGCGCCTCGCGCAGCACGGCGAGCACGTTGGGCGCACGCCAGAGCGCGCCATCGGCGCGGGCCGGCACGTCCTGGGCGATCTGCGCCACGAACGCTTCTTCCTTGTCGGCGGCGTCCGGCGGGCCGCCGGCGGCGTGCGCAGCGTCATCGGCGCCCAGCGCGTAGAGGCGGCAGTCCCCGAGGTCGAGGCCCACGAGGGCGCCGCCCGCATCGGCCAGCAGCAGCGCCGATGCGATGGGCTTCTGCCACGGCGCCGGAGGGGGCGACCACCGCGCCACCCGCGCGGCCGCCGCAGCGCTCGCCTCCCGGACGAGCGCCCGCAGCGCGGCTTCGTCGAGATCGCCCGCCCCGCCGCGCAACGCCCGGTCCAGTTCACGGGCGATCCACGCGGCGTCGGACGCCGCGCCGGAGAACGGCGCGTCGTGCAGGTCGGTGGCGCCGTCGATCACCCACGCGAGATTGCCGTGGGCGCCGCAGGCGTCGTCGTTTTGCTTGCCGCGGTCGCCCGCGACGGAGAGGGCGTCCAGGACGGTGAGCATCAGGCGCCGTAGAGCACGGAGATCGTCTCCGCGATGCATGCCGGGCGCTCTTCACCCTCGATCTCGATGGTGCATTCGTTCTTCAACTGCAGGCCGCCAGCCTTCGGCTCCGCCGACAAAAGCTTCTGGCGCAGCCGCACCCGCTTGCCCACGCGCACCATGTTGGTGAAGCGCACCTTGTCGGAGCCGTAGTTGATGCCGCGCGTGACGCCCGACACCTTCATCACCTGCGCGCCGAGGAACGGGATCAGCGACAGCGTGAGATAGCCGTGCGCGATGGGGCCGCCCATTTCCTTGGTGGCGCGCGCCACGTCCACGTGGATCCACTGATGGTCGCCGGTGGCGTCGGCGAACAGGTTCACGCGGTCCTGGTCGATGGTCACCCAGTCCGACACGCCGATTTCCTTGCCGACGAAGCTGGGCAGGTCTGCGTACGCGATCTCTTGCATGTCTCGTTTCCGGTCTGCGGGCGTGTGACTCAGTTGTTGTAGGTGAACGTGCCGCAGAGCGCGGAGGCCACGGCGTCGGGGCCCGGCGCGTCGGCGCCGGAGAACACGGCCATGGGCACTGCGGTCACCGGGGTATCGTAGGCCAGCGCCACGTAGGTGGGGCTGTCGGCGCCGCAGAGCGGCTGGGCGCTCGCGTCGGCGGCGTTGGTGAGCGCGGTGATCCGGCGCAGTTCGATGGCGAGGCTGGTGGGCAGCGTCATGGCCTGCGCGAAGCTCGGGCCGTCGCGGTGGATGGCGGTGGTCACGTCGATGGGGCCTGCGGTGGCGGTGTCGAGCATGAAGCCCTTGGCGAAGGAGAGGCGGGCGTCGGTGGCCGTCAGGCCGCCGGTGACGCCCATGGCGGTGGTGGAGGTGGCGGAGAAGGCGCCCGTCAGCGGCGCGGCGGGCGCCGCGGCGGCGGGCGGCGCAGGGGCCGGGACGGGGGGCGTTTCAGCGGCCGGAGGGCCGCAGGCGGCGAGCGCAGCGAGGGCGGCGGCGAGAACGAACACACGCAAGGAAGCCTCCGTCGGATCGGCGGCGCGCAGCGCCGCGCCCACCCGCACTGTGGCGCGGGACAGGAGCGCTTGTCATGGCGCAAGGCGGCCCCGCCGTCGAGGCGGTCAGCGGGCCTGCGCGGCCTCCAGCCGGCGCACTTCGTCGAGAAGGCGCGCCTCGTTGGCGGTGCGTTTGCCGTCGGCGCGCGCCAAAACCACCACGCGGGTCACCTCGTCGAGCGAGAGGCGGGCGTCTTCGTCGGCTTCGGCGAGGCGTTTGGCGTAGTAGGCCTCGAAGGCGTCGGCCTCTCCCGCC
>JAIYAO010000014.1 GCA_027488965.1 Alphaproteobacteria bacterium | reverse complement strand
GCGTGAAGACGATCGCCGCCGAAGCGGGCGTGACGTCCGGGCTGCTGCACTACCACTTTCCGGGCAAGGACGCGCTGATGGAGGCGGCGCTGCGGCGCGGCCTCGACACCTACATCGCGCGGTCGCGGGCGCGCCGCGCGGCCAACGCCGCCGACAGCCAGCTGGAGGCGCTGCTGGCCGAGGCCCGCGCCGCGATCACCGTGGACGCGGACTTCTTCCGCGTGCGCCTGGCCTTCGCGGCCCGCGCGCTGACCCATCCCGCGCTGGCCGCCGTCCTGCGCGAACTCACCGCCGCCGCGGTGGAGGAGACGGCGCTGACGCTGGCCGCCGCCGCGGGCCGCGCAACGCCCACGGCCCAGGACCGTAGGGTGGCGCAGTCCCTGAAGGCCGCCTTCGACGGGGTCATGCTGGCTTCCCTCACCGACGCCGCCTTCCCGCTGGAAGAGGCGGCGCAGCTTCTCATGGGCGCGGTGCGCCGCGCCCTCGTCCCTTGAAGCCCTTGGCGCCTTGAAACGCCCGGACGACGCATTAGGTTGGTTGACCAACCCACAAGGGGGATCCGTATGCGCATCGTGATGACCGGGGGCACGTCGGGGATCGGGCTTGTGGCGGCGCGGGCGCTCCTGCGCGCCGGCCATGCGGTGACCATCGGGGTGCGCAACCCCGCCCGGGCGCCCGCAGACATCCGCCGCGGCGCGCAGATTGTCCCGCTCGACCTGGGGGACCTTGCCTCCGTCCGCGCTTTCCCCGCCGCCGTCGGCCCCGGCGCCGACGTGCTGCTGTTCAACGCGGGCATCCAAGTGGTCTCCGACCAGCGCACCGCGCAGGGCTTCGAGATCACCTTCGCCACCAACCACCTGGCCCACCTCGCCCTGCTCCACCGCCTGGCGCCCGGTCTGGCCGCTGGCGGCCGCGTGGTGCTGACCGCCAGCGGCGTGCACGATCCCGAGGCGAAGACCGGCATGCCCCCGCCCTTCCACGCCGACGCCCGGCGCCTCGCCTTCCCGGAGAACGATCCCCAGCGCGACGCGGCGGCGGGGGTGGCGGGCCGTCGCGCCTACTGCGCCTCCAAGCTCTGCAACGTGATGACCGGCCGCGAACTCGCACGCCGGCTTGGCGCCACGCGGCCCGACCTCGCCGTCGCCACGTTCGACCCCGGCTTCAATCCCGGCACGGGACTGGCGCGCGACTACGGGCCCGCCGCGTCGTTCATCTTCCGTCAGGTGCTGGGCCTTGTGGTGCGCGGAGAGAACGTCACGCGGCCCGCAGTTTCCGGCGCGGCGCTGGCGCAACTCGCCGGCGATCCCGCCTACGCCGGCGCGCGGGGCGACTACTTCAGCATCCGCAGCCACCGCATGAACAAGGTGGCCCCCTCGACGCTGGCGCGCGACGACGCGGCCTGCGCCGCCCTGTGGACCGACAGCGCCGCGCTGCTGCGCGACGCGGGCTTCCCCGATCTGGCCGAAGGCGTCTGACGGGGGCCGGCGGCCGGCCGGCGCGCTCACCGCGAAACCGTCACCCGCAGGAACGTGGCGGGGATCGTGGTGCGGTCGGCGGCGGTGCTGCGGTTCTGGGCGGCGAACAGCGCTTCGAGGTCCGCCTGCAGCGCGGCGGTGCGGCCGTCCTTCTCCGCGGCGTCGAAGGCGTTCATCGTCGGCCCGTAGAAGCGCCGGAAGGCGTCGACGAACTGCGCCGGCGCGCCAGCGAAATCGAAGGTGTAGGTGTCGCGCAGGAAGGCGATGCGGTCCGCGGGCACGCCAGCGGCGGCGAACCGCTCCGTCACATTCGCTTCCACGCCCCACGTCATCGGGCTGATGAAGCCTTCCGGCGGCGGCGGCGTGTAGGCGGCGCTGATCTTCAGGATCTGCGCCACCAGCGTGGGGTCTCCCGGGATCCAGTTGCCCATCACGATGCGGCCGCCCGGCGCGGTCACGCGCACCATCTCCTTGGCCACATCGAACGGCCGCGGCGCAAACATCGCCCCGAAGATGGAGACCACGAGATCGAAGCTGGCGTCCGCGATGCCTTCGAGGTTCGAGGCGTCGCCCTCCTGGAAGCGGCAGTTGGCGAGGCCGAGCGCCTTCGCGCGCGCATTGCCCGCCGCCACCAGGTTCGCCGCGATGTCCACGCCGGTGACATGGGCGCCCTTCTGCGCTTCGGGGATGGCGGTGGTGCCGTCGCCGCAGCCGAGGTCGAGCACCTTCAGGCCGGGCGTGACGCCGATGGCGTCCACCAGCGCCGCGCCGCTCTCGCGCATGGCCGCCGCGATCTGCGTGAAATCGCCTTTTTCCCAGAGCGCCTTGTTCGGATTCATGGGCGTGTCTCCTGAGATTGCCCAACCCGCTCCGACCCTACGCCCCTCGCGCCGCAGCTGGAAGGGCGCCGTCCGGAGCGCCGCTTTCAACTTCACAACCGTGTCCGTTTCCGGCGAGCGGGCGGGGCCGCGCTGGTGCATCCTGCGGCCATGTTCAAGATCACGCCCATCTCCGCCGCCGTCGTCGCCGACGCCCGCGCCCGCTTCGCCGCCGGCGATCCCACGGTGCAGCGCCGCATCGTCTCCCACCCGCAGAGCGCCCCGTGCCGCCGCTGCCTGCGCGACGGGGCGGTGGGCGAAGCGATGCTGCTGTTTGCGCACTCCCCTTTCACGGCGGCGAGCCCCTACGCCGAAACCGGCCCCGTGTTCGCGCACGAGCAGTGCGCGGGCGCCGAGCTTGCGCCGGGCGAGCTGCCGGAAGTGACGCGCGCGCGGACGCACGCCACCGTGCGCGCCTACGACCATGCCGGCGCGATCTGCGACGCCGTCCTCACGCCCGCGGCGGATCTGGCCGTGGTGCTGCAACGCTTCTTCGCGGACGATGCCGTCGCCTGCGCGCACGTCCGGAGCGCGAGCTACGGGTGCTTCACCTACCGGGTGGACCGGCCCTGACGGCGGACCGGAACCGCCCGCCGCGCCATTGAGCGTGGCGCACTGGGCTGTAGGATCGCCCCATGCAAACAGGCTTCCTGCTTTTTCCCGACGTCACGCAGCTGGATTTCACCGGGCCGCTGCAGGTGCTGCACCGCCTCCCCGGCGCGACCACGCACATCGTGGCGAAGACGCGCGATCCCGTGCCGTCGGACTGCGGGCTCTCGCTGGTGCCCACCACCACCTTCGCGGACTGCCCGCCGCTGGACCTTCTGTGCGTGCCGGGCGGGTTCGGCGTCGATGGCGCCATGGGCGATGCGGAGACGATGGATTTCGTGCGCCGCGCCGGCGCGCAGGCCCGTTACGTCACCAGCGTGTGCACCGGGGCGTTCATCCTCGGCGCCGCGGGGCTGCTGCAGGGCAAGCGCGCCACCACGCACTGGGCGTACCATGACCTCCTGCCGCTGGTCGGCGCGATCCCCGTGCACGCACGCGTGGTGCGCGATGGCGACACCTTCACCGGCGGCGGCGTGACGGCGGGCATCGACTTTGCGCTGACGCTGGCCGCGGAGCTGCGCGGCGACGACATCGCGCAATCCATCCAGCTGGCCATCGAGTACGACCCCGCCCCACCGTTCGACGCAGGCTCTCCCGAGCGGGCGCCGGCGGATGTGCTGGACCGCATGACGCGCCGCTACGGCGACCGCCGCGAAGCGTTCACACGGGCGGTGCTGGGGGCGAAGTAAAGGACCCTTCTCCCGTCTCGACGGGAGAAGGTGGCGCGGAGCGCCGGATGAGGGCTGTCGGCGGCGCGCTCAGTCCTGCAGCAGGCCCTCATCCGTCTCGCCGCGATGCGGCGATCCACCTTCTCCCGCAGGCGGGAGAAGGTTTCAGGGGCCTCAATCGTCGACTTCGTCGATCTCGACTTCGGCGGCCCAGAACAGCAGGTCCCCGGAGACGCCCTTGAACTTGCAGGATTCCGACTGCGGCAGGTCGATGAAGGCCATGCCGCTCTCGGCGATCTCGGCCTCGAGGGCGGCGCGGTCGAGCTTGGTGACGAGGACGACGCTGCGAATTTCACGATCGGACATGGGCTGACCTCCTGACGGGCCCGCGCGTTCTAGCGTGATTCACGGCGCACAGCAGGGCGTGCGCACAGTTTCCCGAACGATTTCCGATGAATCTTTCATGTCGGGGCGGGCGCGCTCACCCCTCTCCCGCCGCCAGCAGCCGCAACGCCGCCACGCGCGCAAAGAGCAGCGTCACCGCCTTCCGGCGCGCGGGAACCAGCGGATGGCGCGGCGCCTCCCGCACGATGGCCCCGCCGAACCCGTCGGCCACGATGAGGCCCACGTCCTCGGGGATCAGCGCCTGCGGGAACTCGGGCGTCACGGCGAAGTAGAACGCGTCGCAATAGTCCCGGTAATCGGGCCATTTGAAATCGACGATGAAGTCCTCCACGCCGGACTTGGTCTCCACGATCACGATCTCGCCCTTCGGCGACAGCGCCGCCACGTCCGCCCGCCGCCCATTGGCCAGCGTCAGCTCCAGCAGCGGCGCATGGCCCCGCTCGCGCAGCATCCGCTGGACGCCGCGGGCGAGGGCTGCGGTGATCTCGGGACGGGTCGTGGTCATGAGGCCATCGTGCTACCAGCCCGGGCGATGGCTGGCTCCCTCTTCCTGATCGACATGCTGTTCCGCGGCGTCGCCATCGGCTGCCTGGCCGCCACCGGCGTGGCGATCGCGCGGGGGCCGGCGCGCACCGCGCTGCGGATCGCGGGCGGGCTGTTTGCGGCGGGCGTGGCGAGCTACGCGGTGACGGCGTCCGAGGTCCTGCGCGACGCCCTCGGCCCCGCGCTTGCGCCGTTCTGGCTGCTGTCGGTGATGGGGGCGGGCCTGGTGTGGCTGTTCCTCACGGTCCTGTTCGAGGACCGCGACGTGACCGCGCGCACGCTGGCGCCGTCCGGCGTGCTGCTGGCGGTGGGGGTGGTGGGGCTCGTGGCGCCGGAACCGGTCGCCCGCGGGGCCTGGATCGTCCACAACCTGATCGAGGCGGCGCTGGCGCTGCATGCGCTGCGCTTCATCGTGGCGAGCTGGCGCGGGGACCTGGTGGAGGATCGCCGGCGGCTGCGCGGGCCGTTCCTGGCCGCCGTGATGTGCTACGTGGTGGTGCTGTCGGGGTTCGAGATCGCGGAGATGTCCGGCTGGACGCCCGACTGGCGCCATGGCGCGTCGGCGGTGAGCCTCGGCCTCTTCTGCCTCGCCGGCGCCGCCACCTTCCTCGCCCCGCGCGACAGCCTGTTCGGCCCCGTCCGGCGCGCACCCGCCGCCCCCGTCCCCGCCGACGGCGCCGATCCGCAGGACCGCGCCATCGCGCTGCGGCTCGATGCGCTGATGGCGGAGGGAGAGATCTGGCGCCGCGAGGGGCTGACCATTGGCGCCCTGGCCGAAGCGCTGGCCGCGCCGGAGCACCGCGTGCGCCGCGTGATCAACGGCGTGCTGGGCCATCGCAACTTCGCGGCGTTCGTCAACGCGCGCCGCATCGACGCGGCGAAGGCGGCGCTGTCCGATCCCGCCAACGCCGGCCGCACGGTGGCCGCCATCGCGTTCGACCTCGGCTTCGGCTCGCTGGGCCCGTTCAACCGCGCGTTCAAGGACGCCACGGGGGCGACGCCGACGGAGTTCCGCCAGCAGGCGCTCGCCGAAACGCCGAAAGCCTAGCCGTTTCCGGAATCGACCGGCCTTTTCCGGCCCCGGCGAGACCCGTACCCCGCCCGTCCCGCATCACCGGCGCACCGCAACGCACGGAGCGCGCCATGTACGATCTCATCCTCGCAACCATCCCGCACCCGGTGGCGGCCCAGTGGCTGGCCAACATGGCGGGCGACCTCGAGCGCTACGCGATCTTCGCCGTCGGCGTGTGGCTGGTGCTGTGGGTGATCCTCGCGCGCCCGCTGGCGGGCCGGAAGATCCGCGCCGAGACGCCGCCCGCGCGGCAGATGCTGCTGGAGTTCGCGGTGTCGCTCCGCTCGGTGGCGGTGTTCTCCACCATCGGCCTCATCACCTTCGGACTGGAACGCGCCGGCCATCTCCCCGGTCCGGCGCTGGCGTCGACGTGGGGGGCCGCCTGGTTCTGGGCGAGCCTTGTCCTGATGATCATAGGACACGACGCCTTCTTCTACTGGTCGCACCGGCTGATGCACGACCCCCGCCTCTTCCGCCGCTTCCACCGCCGCCACCACAAAAGCATGAACCCCACCCCGTTCACCGCCTACAGCTTCGATCTCGGCGAGGCGGCGGTGATGGGCGCGTACGTGCCGCTGTGGATGATCCTGGTGCCCACGCAATGGGAGGTGGTGGGCCTGTTCATGCTGCACCAGATCTTCCGCAACACGCTGGGCCACGCGGGCTACGAGCTGATGCCCGCGACGAAGGCCGGCCGCCCGCTGCTCGACATGTTCACCTCCACCACCCACCACGACCTCCACCACGCGCAGGCGGGCTGGAACTACGGCCTCTACTTCACGTTCTGGGACCGCCTGATGGGCACCGAGCACCCGGAGTATCACGCGCGGTTCGCGCAAGCGGTGCGCCGGCCGCTGATTGAGGCCCCCTCAGTCAGCCGCGACGCGGCTGACAGCTCCCCCATGCGGGGGAGCACGCGCCAAGACCGTCCTTCCTCGCGAGGGGAAGGCAGCGTGCGGCGCAGCCGCGCGACGGATGGGGCGGCGGCGGTGCTCATTGCGATCGTGCTCGCCATGTCGACGGATGCACACGCGCAGACCCCGCAGACCATCGCCGGCGACTGGGCGACGCCGGGGCTCGGCTCCATCGTGCGGCTTAGCCCCTGCACCGACGCGCCGGCGAAACTCTGCGGCCGGCTTGTCTGGGCGTGGGACCCCGCGCAGCTGCGGCCGGGCGCGCTCGGCGCGCCGATGCTGCGCGATGCGGCGTGGCGCGACGGCGCGTTCCGCGACGGCGTGCTGGTCAACCCCGAAGACGGCCGCAGCTACCGCGGCGAAATCCGCCCCGAGGGGGACCTGCTGCGCCTGAAAGGCTGCGCCGGCCCGTTCTGCCAGGCGCAGGTGTGGCGAAGGCTGGCGAGCATTCCGCGGCCGTGAGGGGGGCTTGGACAAGGAACGGTGCGAAGACTGCCAATGATCCCGCGTCAGCCATTCCGGCGAGCGTTGAGCGCGTCGAGGCGGGCGCGCAGATCCGCCATCTCGCCGTCGCGGCGATGATAGCCGGTCTCGGCGATGAGCGCGTGGGCGGCGGCGGCGTGGGCTTCAGCGTCGGCAAGGTGGCGCTGCTCGTCCAGCGTCAGGGGGGGGGGGCGGGGATTTGGTTTGGCCGTCACCGTCTCTGTGACGGGAACAGGTTTTTTGCCGCCGCTCAAAAGGCGTGTCCAGAAGCCCGCCGGCTTCGCCGTACCGTCGCTTTTTGGTCTGACGTCATCGCTTTGCGGGGCAGGCCGGGGCGCCAGCGGCGGATCGAGCGGAACGAGCGCTTCTGGCGGTGCGGCCTGAATCTGCGCGAGCGCCAGCCGCGCGGATTCGAGGCGCCAATCGGTGAGGAAGAGCTTCATCCCGCCGCGGCCGGCAATGTCCTCGACTTCGCGCAAGTCCGTATCGGCGGCTTTCAGGTCCGCCGGGTCACCGATCCAGCCGTAGGCCTGACGGCGAAAGGCGGCGCGGGCGAGGAGGCCGGACGCTAAATAGGGATCCTGCGCAGCCGCGCGCAGGGCCTCAACCGCTTCATCCAGGCGCGGACCGGCCCCCGCGCGGGCGGAGAGAACGCCGTGCGCGGCCAGCAGCGCCAGCGCCCGACCGTCGGAGAGGGTGTCGAGCCCGATATCGAGAAGCCAGCCGTTGCGCTGCGCGACTTTGATTGCATAGGCGGCCCGCCCCCGCACCACCGCCGCCGCGCCGCGCTCGAGCAGCAGGTCGCAATAGCGATAGCCCGATATGCTGTAGAGGCGGGGAAGCCCGGGCTGGAGTTGCGCCTGCCGGCGCTCGGCATCCTCAAAAAGAGCGAGCGCCGTACTTGCCCGCCCGGCCTGGGCCAAAGCGTCCGCGTGGGTGGCGCGCTTGCTCATCGAATGAGAATCGTCGCCAGAGCGGTCGGCGAAGCGTATTGCCTCCTCGCCGGTCGCGACCGCCGCGGCGACCTTGCCGATGGCGAGGCGCAATTCGGAGAGATTTCCGGCACCCATGGACGCAAATCGCCACTGTTCATTTTTCACTTGCATCGCCAGAGCGGCAGCCTCCGACGCCTCGGCCTCAGCGAGCCGCCCCAAAGCTCTCAAGGCGAAGCTGGCCTGATTCAAGGCGAAGGATCGGTCAGGTGCGGTAAGATTGCCGCTCGGCGCGGCCCAAGGCGGATCAAAGAAGGGTGCCAGCGCGCCAAGAGCAGCCTCGTAGGCACCAAGCCCTTTAAAAGTGTAGTCGCCGTTCCCCCGCCGCACACGGCGAAAATACACATCGTCCAACGCCTCCTGATGCAGCCCCGCAGCGCAGGCATGGCCGATGGCGTGGAACAAGGGCTGCATCTCGTCGAGCGTATCTGGAAGGTCCTTCGGGATTGCGGCATGATGCCGATAGAGCCGCTCATGCGCTGCGGTGAAGGCGCCGGCAGGCGCCGCCTGCAGGGCCTTGGCGAAATGCGCGCGCACCACCGGGTGAGCGTCAAGGCCGTCGAGATCGGCTGCGTCCTCCGCTGCCAGCAGCTTCAAGGATCGCAGCCGGGTTCTGGCGGCGTTGAGCCGCTGCGTGCGCTTCTGGCTTGACCAGCCTACCATCACATCGGTGAGGCCTGCGATCGGTTCGCCGCCCAGGAGCGCGCGCACGGCCGCCCCATCGGCCGGCCGGTCAAACAGGCCGACGATGGACAAGAGCATCTCCTCAGCCTCACCGCCGCCTTTGCTGCCGGTTTTCAGCTGCTCGAACGCGGCGATATAGCCCTGCATGATCGCGCCGGCGCGCTTGGCGAAGCGCTGCGTCTGCTCCGGCGCGCCGATCTCGTCCGCCGTGTCGATGATGCCGGCGAGGCCCAGATGGTCCCGCCGGGCGATGTCGCCCCCCTCCACCGCATTGATGTAGGAGCCGAGAAGCGTGACGGAGAGGGCATGACCCTGCGCCTCCTCCACCGCCTTTTCCATCGATCTCGTGCTGCCCCAGCAGCCAAGATGGCGCAGCAGATGCGCGCCAGATTTGACGTCCAGAAAGCCCAACCCGCGATTGATCACTTTCGGCGCGGTGAAATTCTCCACCTCCGGCAATTCCTGCCGCGACGTGATCACCACCAGGCCTTGATGGCCCATCGCCAGCTCCGCCAGCAGCGCGGCAAGACCTTTGTCCTTGAGACGCCCGCGATTGACTTCCGGCAGCGATTGCAGCGGCTCGATCCCGTCCAGCAATAACAGCGTGCGGGTCTCTTTCAGGCGCTGGGCCAGAAGCCGCGCGCGGGTGACGCCGTCCTTCGGCAGCGCGCCCAGTTCGCCCATGAAACGCAGGCCGTCGATGATGAACTGCTCGGCGTTGGCCGTGCTGCGGTTTTCGCCCGAGCCCTGGGAATAGGCGCTCCAGCCGAGCACCTTTTCGGCGTGGGGGAAATCCGCAGCCGCGAGGCGATCCACCAGCCGGCGCAGGAGCGCGGTCTTGCCCTGTCCGCCAATGGCGTGGAGCACGAGCATATGGGTTTTCTTCGCCGGATCGGCGCCCGCCGCGCAGGACGCCCAGGCGTCGACGAGCAGCGTCTCCTCACGGTCGCGACCGGCGAGGAAGCCCGCGCCGCGGGAAAGCTCGTGCGGCAGGCTGACCTTGCCGGCGGCGAGCTTGGCGATGGCTTCCGATGCGGGGGCGAGCTGGTGTTCTAGCGCGGCCTTGGCCTGCGCCTTGCGGCGATCGTTCACCTTGGCAGCGATCTGCGCCACGGCGGTTTCCAGCGCATAGGGGACGCGGTTGACGCGGTAGGTGAGGCCGTAAAGCTCCTCGCTGAAATCCTCCTTCGCAATCGCCGACAGCTCGAACGGGATCAGCATTTCCGGCTTTTCCGCCGCGCGCTTGCCCTCGAAGTCACACATGGGCCGCGACAGCGCGACCTTGGACCAGAGCGCGACGATGACTAGGCTCGCATCCATTTTGGCGGTGATGGCGGCGTGCCAGTCCGTCCCAGCGTCATTCATCAGCTCCTTGTCGTACCATACGGAATGGCCCGCCTTCTCAAGCGCCTGCGCGAGGGCGGCCGCGTGCCCGAACTCCGCCTCGTCGCGATGGGCGTAGGAGATGAAAACGTCATAGGTGCGGGCGTCCCCGCCGCTTTCGCTCGTGTCGATCCCGTCGGGCATTCCGCGCCTCCCACCCACAGGGAAATGCTAAACGAGGGCTACGCGAAGTTCCAGAGATCGCAAAACGGATGATCGGACAGGGCCAATCCAACTCTGACGGCCGCATAATTGCGACCGACGGGTTCGGTCCGGACTTGCCGGTCCCTCAGGCGCGACGACATGCGCGGGCCGCTCGACTTCAAACCGGGACCTCACACGAAAAGGGCCCGGCGCTGACCGCCGGGCCCTTCCTTGTCGCCTCAGGTCTGTCGCTTCAGCGCGCGGGGCGGAGCGCGTCGTTGGTGACCCAGCCTTCGTTGTCGTTCTCGTCGGCGACCTTCCAGTACAGGCCTTCCTTTTCGCCGAGCGGGAAAACCGTCGTGCCCACGGGCAGCGCGCGCACGGCGGCGGCGCCGTCGACGGGATAGCGGCGCAGCGGCGTGGCGCGCGTGGTGACGAACGTCTCCTTCGGCGCGGTGGCGGCGGCGGGGTCGAAGCCGCCGGCCTGCTGCACGAGGTTGGAGTAGGCGTCGATGAACGCCACGGTGATCACGCGGCCGATCTCGGTGTCGGTGTAGCCGCCGAGGCCAACGCCGCCGCCGCCGAGGAAGGCGCCGCCGCCCCAGGTGAGGTTGCGGTTGCGGGCGTTGCCTTCGGTGGAGAAGCTTTCCGTGGTGCGCACGTTGGTGAGCGTCAGCGTGGTCTGCGCCGTCTGGCTGCGCATGCCGAGGCCGCCGACCGCCGCGCCGAGGCGCCCGCCGACCATGCCGCCCACAAGCCCGCCGACGCCGCCGCCGCTGGCGTTGTTGTCCTGCGCCACCACGTCCGCGAGCAGCACGTAGTCCGCCGCGCGCATCTGGCCGCCGCCCACGTTGGAGCCGCGCTGCAGGTTGCCGCCGCCGGAGAGTTCACGCTCGCGCAGCGCCGCATCGAGGCCCGCGCCGCGCTCCACCACGGTGAAGCAGCCGGACTGCTGGACGACCACGCGCAGCAGCGCCGCGGGCGGCTGGAGGCGGTAGCCCGTCCAGCCCGCGCTGTCGCCGTTCTGGATGGAGATGGAGCCCAGGCTCTTGCCGCAGCGCGGCACCTGCGGGGTGGTGCTCTGGTCGGCCTTCGGCTGCGCGACCGCCACCGATCCCAATCCCAGCGCGAGCAGCGCAAGCGCCGGCGCCATCAACTTTCCGAGCATGTGCAACTCCCCAACCGTTCGCCGGAGGCGCCCCTGCGACCTCCCCTGCCCCGTTTCTACCGCCACCCCGCCCCGGGTTACAACTGCAGCACCCGCGGCTCCGAGCGCGGCGGCGCCTCCACCAGGAGCGCGGTGACGGCCCACACCAGCGCGTCGGCGCGGTCCAGCCGGCCTTCCATCTCCGCCTCGCCCAGCGCCATCAGCTCCTCCTCCAGCGCGGGAAACGCGCCGCAGTGGATCACGCGGCCCTGCTCATACAACGCCGCCACCGGCTCGGCGCGCACGCGCTTGCCCGCAGTGGCGTGCACCAGCCGGATCGCGCAACGTACATCGGCGCCGGCGAGCACGCTGCGCACCATGTGGCCGCCCTGGTTGGCCTCCGCGATCACCTCCCGGGCGCCCCAGTGCGCGACGGCGTTGGCGACGCACGTGGCCCAGCCCAGCGGCGAGGCGTCGGCCACGCTTTCATCCGCCAGCACGTAGGCGCACGTCCCCCGCCGCCCGGCGACGATGATCCCGCACGCGGCCCCGCCCACACCGGCGGGCGGGTCCACCGCCACCACCACGTGATCGAACGCCGTGGGGCGATTGCCGCGCGCGGTCTCGAAGTCCCGCGCTGTCCACAGCGCGTGCGCGCCCTCCACGATGAGGCCCTGCAGCTCCTGCGCGGCGAGCGAGGTGTCGGCGTAGATGTCGTTCAGCCGCTCCAGAAAGCGCGGCGAGAGATGCGCGGCGTTGGCCGCCGTGGGCGCCAGCGTCACCGCGCACGAGCGTTCCGCGCGCAGGGTGCGCAGCGCCGTGATGGGCTTGGGCGTCGTCGTCACCACGAGGCGCGGATCGTCCCCGCGGCGCAGCGCAAAGCGCAGCACCTCCAGCGTGCGCGCAGGCTTGTGCCAGGCGCAGAACTCATCGGCCCACGCGCCGTGGAACTGCGGCCCGCGCAGGCGCTCCGGCTCCTGCGATGAAAACGCGTAGGCCACTGCGTCGTTGGGAAACACCACGCGTCCGCGCGTGGCCTCGTAGCGGGGCCTCGGCCGCCCCGGCAGGTTCATCAGCCCGGAGACGCCGTCGATCATCACCTCGCGCACATCGCGCAGCGTGGCGCCCACCAGCGCAAACGCGCCGCCGGGCGTCTCCGCGATCCGCTGCGCAAGCCACTCCGCCCCCGCCCGCGTCTTGCCCGCACCGCGCCCGCCCTGGAACAGCCACGTGGCCCAGTCCCCGTCCGGCGGGAGTTGTGCGGCGTGGGCGGCCGCGCGCCACGCGATCCGCGCCTGCTCGTGCGGGAGGATCTCGTACGCCGGCGCCGGCGCGCGCGACCAGCGCACCTTGCCCTTCATCATCATGTGGTGGCTGATGGTGACGCGATCGACGCCGTACTTCTTCTCAAGCTCCTTGGGCGCCAGCCCGAGGATCTCGTAATCGTCCTCGATCAGCGTCCAGATTTCGCGCTTCACGCCGGGACCGCGCCGCCGCGGCAGTTTCTCGACCATGCCCCATCATGGCCCGGCCCGCTCACCCCCCGGATTGGCGGGGCGCCATTTGAGTTGAGTTTGTTGGGGCGCTTGGGGTTTCGGGGTGCGGGGGTGTGGGATAGCGGGGTTGGTTATCCCCCTATCTGCGCGTGACCCTTCTCCCCCGCGAGGGGGAGAAGG
>JAIYAO010000012.1 GCA_027488965.1 Alphaproteobacteria bacterium | reverse complement strand
GTTTTTCACACCCGAAACACGGAGCGCCGACGGCGTGCAGGACGCGCGCTGTCCACGCATGCCCCGGACCTGCCGGACGTTGGCCCTGCGATTTTCCCTACGCAGGCGTCCGGCCCTTCCACGCTCGACCGCATCGCGCCTGCGCCGCTGACAGCTGGATCCGGCTGCCCTCCTGCAGGAGCGATGGGCGCATTCTAACTCAGGTTTGGTGGTGTGGGATAAGCAATCGTACCGCCCGCTTCAGCCGGCGCTTTCATCTGAAGGATGCCGGCTGAAGCCGGCGGTACGGAAAGGCTGCAACGGCGGCGTTTTCTGATCGGTCCACGGTGTCTGTGGGCTCCGGGCTCATCGCTGTGCGATGCCACGGAGGAAGAGGGCAAATGCTGGATAAGCGCGTTGCCCGCCCGTACCGCCGGCGCCCCGCCGGCTTGCGGTGGTTCCACATGATGCAGTCGCCGGCGGTACGGGCGGGCGGCGCGCGTCAGATCTCGTAGCCGCCGTCCGGGACGGGGTCGCGCGGCTGCACGTCGTGGGCGGTGCGCAGCATGCCGGCGGCTGCGGTCTGGTGGCTGACGGGGTCGATCAGCACGAAGGCGCCGGTGGCGGGCAGGGCGTCGAAGGCGTCCGCCAGGAGCGGCGTCTGCGCCTTCAGGCGCACGGAGGCGATGTCGTTGAGCGCGAGCGTGGTGGCGCCGCTGACGGCGGCCAGTTCGGTCACTTCGCGCACGTAGTGGATCTCGTCGATCACCGCGTGCGTGGTGCGCGTGCCCTGCCGCAGCAGGTAGCGGCGCCCCTTCTGCCAGCCTTGCGTGTCGAGCCAGCACAGGTCGGCGGTGAACGTGCGCGCGATCTCCACGTCGGCGGAGGCCAGCGCATCGCCGCGGGCAAGATCGAGGTCGCGGTCGAGCACGATGGTCACGGACTGCCCTGCGCTCGCAGACTGCAGCGGGCCGTCGAAGGTGCGGATCTCGCGGACTTTCGCGTGCAGCAGGGAGGGGGCCGCCACCACCTCGTCGCCCACGCGCACGACGCCGCTCTCCACGCGGCCCGCATAGCCGCGCCGCGCGTCGGGATCGATCTCGCCCCAGCGCGCCACGCGCTGGATGGGGAAGCGGAACGCCGCGTGCGGGCGCGCGGTGCGCGGCGGCGTGGATTCCAGGATTTCCAGCAGCGAGGGGCCATCGTACCAGGCGGCCTCGCCCCGGCGCGCCACGTTGTCGCCGCCCCGGGCCGAGATCGGCACATAAGCCAGCGGTGCGATCTCCAGCGTGCGCGCGATGCGCTCGAAGCCTTCGCGGATCTCGTCGAATGCGGCCTGCGACCAGTCCAGCAGGTCCATCTTGTTGATGGCGACGATGACGTCGAGGCCCATCAGCTTCGCGATGGCGGCGTGGCGGCGCGTTTGCGGCTTCAGGCCCTTGCCGACGATGCGGCTGCCGTCGATCAGGATGATCGCCACCTCCGCGGTGGAGGCCGCGGTGATCATGTTGCGCGTGTACTGCTCGTGGCCCGGCGCGTCGGCGATGACGAAGGCGCGCTTGGGCGTGGAGAAGTAGCGGTAGGCCACGTCAATGGTGATGCCCTGCTCGCGCTCGTACTCCAGGCCGTCAGTGACGAGCGCGAGGTCGATCCCGTCCACATCGGCGCGGGCGTGCTTGGCCTTGGTGAGGGCGGCGATCTGGTCGCGCATCAGGCCCTTGGAATCGTACAGCAGCCGCCCGATCAGCGTGGACTTGCCGTCATCGACGCTGCCCGCCGTCATGAAGCGCAGCACGTCGCGGGTTTCGTTGGGCACGCCGTCGAACATCTTTGGTTCCGTGGGTTCGGTGCTGCTCATCCTTCGACAAGCTCAGGATGAGGGGCTCCGGTCTCCTCACCCTGAGCTTGTCGAAGGGCGAGGAGGCCGGCGGTTCAGAAATACCCCTCCTTCTTGCGCCGTTCCATCGACGCTTCGGAGGCCTGGTCGTCCATGCGGGTGGCGCCGCGCTCGGAGAGATCGGCGAACTCGGTTTCCGCGATGATCTCGGCGGGGTTGCGCGCAACGCTCGCCACCGGCGCGGTGCAGGTGATGTCGCCGACGGTGCGGAAGCGCACGCTGACGCGCTCCACGCGATCGCCTTCGCCGGCGGGGGTGAGGTCGGTGACCGGCATCAGCAGGTCGCCGCGCCGGACGATCTCGCGCTCGTGGGTGTAGTAGAGGCTGGGCAGCGCCATCTTCTCGCGGGCGATGTAGGTCCAGATGTCGCGCTCGGTCCAGTTGGAGATCGGAAAGACGCGCATGTTCTCGCCGGGATGGATCTTCGCGTTGTAGAGGCTCCACAGCTCGGGGCGTTGCAGCTTCGGATTCCACTGCCCGAACTCGTCGCGGTGGGAGAAGATGCGCTCCTTGGCGCGGGCCTTCTCCTCGTCGCGGCGCGCACCGCCGATGAGCGCGTCGAACTGGTGCTCGGCGATGGCTTCCAGCAGCGTCACCGCCTGCGCGGAGTTGCGGCTGTCGGTCGCCTTGCGCAGGCGCACGGTGCCGCGCGCGATGGAGTCTTCCACGTGCGCCACGATGAGGCGTTCGCCCAGCTCCGCCACGCGCTGGTCGCGGAAGGCGATCACCTCGGGAAAGTTGTGGCCGGTATCCACATGCAGCAGAGGAAACGGCAGCGGCTCAGGCCGGAAGGCCTTTTCCGCGAGCCGCAGCACCACCGCGCTGTCCTTGCCGCCGGAGAACAGCAGCGCCGGCCGGTCGAACTCGGCGGCCACCTCGCGCAGGATGTGGATCGCCTCGGACTCCAGGCGGTCGAGGTGCGTCAGCGTGCGGACGTCGGCAGCGCTGCTCACGAGGCCGCTCCGATCAGCGTGGTCTTCGGCAGCTCGCTCACGTGCAGGCCGCATTCCTTGCTGTCGCTCTGCTCCCACCACCAGCGGCCGGCGCGTGGGTCTTCGCCGGGGCGGATGGCGCGGGTGCACGGGTCGCAGCCGATGGAGGGATAGCCGCGCGCGTGCAGCGGGTTGATGGGCACGGCGCGCGCGGCGACGTAGGCGAGCACATCTTCCCAGGTCCAGTCCGCGAGCGGGTTGAACTTTTCGAGGTCGTGGGCGGCGTCATGCTCGCGCACGGCGAGCTCCGTGCGGGTGACGCCCTGGCCGCGCCGCTGGCCGGTGATCCACGCGGCCTTGCCGGCAAGCGCACGCTTCAGCGGCGCCACCTTGCGGATGCCGCAGCAGGCCTTGCGCAGGTCCACGCTTTCGTAGAACGCGTCGCGGCCGTGATCGGCCACGTAGGCGGCCACCGCGTCCGGGTCGGGCCGGTAGACGTCCACCGGGATGCCCCAGTGTTCGGTGATCTTGTCGATCATACCCACGGTCTCGGGCGCGAGCCGGCCCGTCTCCAGCGTGAACACCGAAATCGGCACGCTCTCGCGCACGATCAGGTCGGTGAGCACCATGTCTTCGGCCGACAGCGAGGAGGCGAGCGCCGTCTCGCCAAGTGCGGCCGCCTCGCGGAGGAGCGCTGCGGTCGCGTGCGCCTTCGCAGCGAGGGCTTCGGGGAGGTCGGTCATGGGCGGTCTTTCGGGGGTCGCCGGGTCCTGTGGCGACCGGCACAGGACTTAGGCGCCCCCCGCACGCGCGCCGATGGGGCAGGCCTTACGCGATCGTGAAGCCGGGCTTGCGTCTGCCTTGCCGCCGGGAGTGACGCCCCCCATAAGACGCATTCACCCCCATAGTCAGGCCGTCCGCCCCCATGTCCGCACCCATGTCCGCCATGTTCGAAGACGTTTCCGCCGCGCCCGCCTTCCCGGACATGGAGAAGGCCATCCTCGCGCACTGGCGCGCGCAGGACATCCAGGCGAAGGCCATGGCGAAATCGGCGCCCGGCAAGGCGCCTTACGTGTTCTACGAGGGCCCGCCCACCGCCAACGGCCGCCCCGGCATCCACCACGTCTCGGCGCGCGCCGTGAAGGACGCCTACTGCCGGTTCAAGACCATGCAGGGCCACCGCGTGGACCGCCGCGCGGGCTGGGACACGCATGGGCTTCCGGTGGAGATCGAGGTCGAGAAGCAGATCGGCTCCTCGGGCAAGCAGGACATCGAGAAGTTCGGCGTCGCCGCCTTCAACGATCTCTGCCGCGAGAGCGTGTTCAAGTACATCAAGGACTGGGTGACGCTGACCGAGCGCATCGGCTTCTGGGTCGATTTCGACCGGGCCTATGTGACGTACGAGAACAACTACATCGAAAGCGAGTGGTGGATCCTGAAGAACCTCTGGGACCGGGGGCTCTTCTACCGCGACTACAAGACCACCATGCACTGCCCGCGCTGCAACACCTCGCTGGCGGACCACGAAGTGTCGCTGGGCATGAAGGAGGACGTGGACGATCCGTCCGCGTGGGTGAAGTTCATCGCCGATGCGGTGGAGCTGAAGAAGCGCGGCGTGATCGGCGCGGGCGAGACGCGCGAGGTCAACCTGCTGGCGTGGACCACGACGCCCTGGACGCTGGGCGCCAACTGCGCGATCGCGGTGGCGCCGGAGACGCAGTATGCGCTGGTGGAGGCGCCCCCGTCCTGGGGCGCGCCGGCGGACGCGGACAAGGAGCTGTACGTCGTCGCCGAAGTGCTCGCCCCCTCGATCTTCGCGGAGGGCACGTTTGCAGTGGTCTCGACCTTCTCCGAAGAGCGCCTTACAGGCGTCGGCTATGCGCCGGTGCTGCGCGGGCAGGAGCCGGCGGAGGTGGGCTCGGCGCTGCGCACGGTGGTGATCGACGATCACGTGGACATCACGGCGGGCTCCGGCGTGCTGCACACCGCCACCGCCTACGGCGATCTGGAGATGGGCGAGAAGCACGGGCTTCCCGTGCTGTTCTCCTGCGGGCGCGACGGGCTGATGCTGCCGGAGGT
>JAIYAO010000032.1 GCA_027488965.1 Alphaproteobacteria bacterium | reverse complement strand
TTCTCCGACGACAAGGCGCAGGGGCTCTACGGGGCGTACGCGGCGCTGGTGTACCTGATCCCCGTGATCGGCGGCGTGATCGCCGACCGCTTCCTCGGCGCGCGCAAGGCGGTGACGATCGGGGCGCTGTTCCTGGTGCTGGGCCACTTCGGCATGGCGTTCGAGGGGCGGGGCTCGGTGCAGGAACTGTCGTTCGGCGGCGCCACCTATGACATCGTCGCCGAAGGCCGCGGGGACGGGCGCACGCTCAACCTGATCAGCGGCGAGGGCCGCTACCCCGTCACGTTCAGCGCCGAGGGCATGGCGATCCAGTCCGCCGACGACACGCTCCCCGCCTTCGTCCCCACCAGCGACTACACGCTCTCCATCCGCCCCGACGTGGCGCAGATCGGCCCCGTCGCCATTCCATTCGAGCAGATCCTGTATCTCTCGCTGGCGTTCATCATCATCGGGGTCGGCTTCCTGAAGGCGAACATCTCCACCACGGTGGGCGCGCTCTATGCGCAGGGCGATCCGCGGCGCGACGGCGGCTTCACGATCTTTTACATGGGCATCAACCTCGGCGCGTTCCTCGCCACGCTGGCGTGCGGCTACCTGGGGCAGACCTACGGCTGGAAGTACGGCTTCGGCCTCGCCGGTCTCGGCATGCTGCTGGGCCTTGTGCAGTACCTGATGGGCCAGAAGCACCTGATGGGCAAAGCCGATCCGCCGAAGCCGCTCTCGGCGACGATGGAGGGCCTGTTCTGGATCGGCGGCCTGCTGGCGGTGATCCCCGCGTGGATGCTGGTGCAGCAGACGGAGCTGATGGAGCAGGCGCTGCCTATCGTGGTGCCTGTGCTGTTCGTCGGCGTGTTCGCGTACGCCGTCATCGCGTTCAAGGGCGTGGAGCGCGGCAAGATGATCGCCGCGCTCGCGATGATCATGTTCAGCGTGATCTTCTGGATGCTGTTCGAACAGGCGGGCTCGTCGCTGTCGCTCTTCGCAGAGCGCAACACCGATCTCACGATTGTGCCTGGCATCACCATGACCGCCGCGCAGACGCAAAGCTTCAACGCGGGCTTCATCGTCCTCTTGGCGCTGCCGTTCGCGGCGATGTGGGTGTGGCTGTCCAAGCGGAAGATGGAGCCCTCGACGCCGGTGAAGTTCGCGCTGGCGCTGCTGCAGGTGGCGGCGGGCTTCTTCGTGCTGGTGGCGGGCGCGCAGTTCGCCGGCGACGACTACAAGGTGCCGCTGATCTTCCTCACGCTGCTCTACCTGCTGCACACCACGGGCGAGCTCTTCCTGTCGCCTGTGGGCCTGTCGATGATCACGAAGCTGTCCGCGGCGCGCGTGGTGGGGCTGATGATGGGGGTCTGGTTCCTGTCGAGTTCGCTGGCGCACATCCTGGCGGCCATCATCGCCCAGCGCACCTCGCAGGACACCGTGGCCGGCCAGGTGGTGGACCCCGCCGGCCAGCTGGCGAGCTACGTGGAGACGTTCACCCAGGTGGGCTTCATGGGCCTGGCCGCGGGGATCGTGCTGCTGCTGCTCTCGCCCTTCATCAAGAAGTGGATGGCCGACGTTCACTGAACTTCGCCCTGCTTGCGGCGCCGCGTGATTAACTCTTCGCCACAACCATGTCCCGATGCGGCGCCGCTGCGCCGCAATCGCGCATGGTCGTGGCGCAATCGCCAATTACTCCTGTAAGCTCGCGCCGGGGGGCCATCTTGCATCCCGACCGAAGGAGACGCGGCCCATGGCCCGCAAGAGAGTTGCAAGCGCCCCCGTCCGCACCGCACCGCCGCCGGAGCCCGGCGCGTTCGAACTTCTGCTGGGCTGGCGGAAGGACGACGCGAAGGAGGCCATCGGTTTCGGCGCGCCCAAGGCCGCCAAGGGCGCCGACCTTCCCGAACAACCGCTCCTCTATGGCGAGGATCGCCACCTCCTGACCATCGCGCCTACGGGCGCGGGCAAGGGCCGCGGCGTCATCATCCCCAACCTGCTGCGTTTCGAAGGCAGCGTCATCGTCATCGACCCCAAGGGCGAGACCTGGCACGTCACCGCGCGCCGCCGGCGCGAGATGGGCCAGCAGGTGCTGTTGCTCGATCCCTTCCAGGCGGTGGGCAAGCGCACCGACAGCCTGAACCCGTTCGACCTGTTCGACCGCCCCGGCGCGCTGCTGGACGCCGATGCCGAAATGCTCGCCTCGCTGCTGGCCGGGGACGCCGGCTTCCACAAGGAGCCGTTCTGGGACAACTGGGGCCGCAGCCTCATGTCCGGCGTCATCGCCGCCGTGGCCGAGACCGCCGCCCCGGGTGAGCGTCACTTCGGTCGCGTCCGCGAACTGCTGATGAGCGATGATGCGGTGTTCAACCTGCACACGCTGCTCGAGAACAACGAGGACCTGAACCGGCTCTCCAAGCAGAACATCTCGTCCTTCCTGCCCATCACGGAGCAGACGCGCTCGGGCATCCTGTCCACCGCGCAGAGCTATCTGAAGGTGGTGAACTCCGATTCCGCGCTGCGCTCGCTGTCGCGCTCCACCATCGATCTGGACGCCGTGCGCGAGGGCGCGCCGATGACGATCTACATCGTCATCCCGCCGGACAAGCTGGAAAGCCACGGCGCGCTGCTGAGGCTGTGGGTCGGCGCGCTGATGCTGACGGTGATGGGGCGCAAGCGCCGCCCGAAGCGGTCCACGCTCTTCCTGCTCGACGAGTGCGCGCAACTGGGTGAGTTCGGCCCGCTGCGCCAGTCCATGACGCTGCTGCGCGGCTATGGCCTGCAGGTCTGGCCGTTCTTCCAGGATCTGTCGCAGCTCCAGCGGCTCTACCCGAAGGACTGGCGCACGATCTTCAACAACGCCGGCGTGTTCCAGCTGTTCGGCGTCGCCAACCACCTGATGGCCAAGGAATCGAGCGAGTTGATCGGCGACATCGACGCCGACACCCTGCGCAACATGGCCCCTGACCGGCAGGTGATCGCCGTGTCGGGCGCGAAGGCGGTGTCGTGCCGGCTGTCGGACTACCTGGAGGACGCGCCCTTCATGGGGCAATGGGATCCCAACCCGATGTTCGAGACGGACGCAGACGCGCCGGCCGCAGGCGGCAAGACGGCCGGCCCCGGCCGCTAGGTTGCGCGGCGGGGCGCGACGGACTACCGAAGTCTCCATGCCGCCCCGCATGGACCAGCCGATCGAGCGCCGGACGCTCGCCGTCATCGTGGACAACGAGCCGGGCGTGCTTGCCCGCGTGGTGGGGCTGTTCTCCGCCCGCGGCTACAACATCGAAAGCCTGACGGTGGCGGAAACGGACCGCGCCTCCCACCAGTCGCGCATCACCATCGTCACCTCCGGCCAGGCGATCATCATCGACCAGATCAAGGCGCAGCTGGAGCGCATCGTCTCGGTGCACAAGGTCATCGACGTGACGCGCGACCCCGCTGGGGTGCAGCGCGAACTCGCGCTCATCAAGGTGAAGTCCGAAGGGCAGGCGCGGATCGAGGCGCTGCGCGTGGCCGAAATCTTCCGCGCCAAGGTGATCGACACCACGCTTGTCTCGCTGATCTTCGAGATCACCGGCGCTTCCGAAAAGATCGACGCCTTCACCGACCTCATGCGCCCCCTCGGCCTGGTGGAGGTGAGCCGCACCGGCGTGCTGTCGATCCAGCGCGGCGCCGACAAGACCTGAAACGGGTGTGAGCGGGGCTATGGCGCGCGTCCCGCGGGCCGGGGCATAAGCGCAGAATCCGAACCGTGTCGGGAGGGGTCATGCGCGCGTCGCTCTTTGGTCTTGCTGTTCTTTTCGCCGCCGCCGCGCCGGCGTCGGCGCAGGTGGCCTCCCGCGCGCCCGAGTGGGCGCGGCCCCTGTTGGTGACGGAGCCCGATGCGGTCAATGTGCGCCAGTCGGCGCTGGCGGCCCCCGCCGGGGGAATCGCTGTGCGGCTGTCCATCGCGCCCGCGCAGGGCGGCGTCGCGCGGCTCGTGCGGTTTGACACCTCTCCGGAAGGCGCGCGCCTCGCGCTGCGCCGCTTCACTGGCCACAACCGCAACGGCTGGGTGCTGTGGGGCGCCGAACAGCTCGCGCCCGCGCCGCTCGACGCCGCCAGGCGCGCGCAGCTGGAGCGGCTGGCCCGCGCTGCGCTCGCCGCAGGCGCGCTCGGCGGGGAAAGCGCCGCCGCGGCGGAAACCGCCTGCGCCAGCGGGGATTTCGCCTGGGTCGAGATTTCCGACGCCAACCGCACCATGACCTTCGAACGGCGTTGCGCCATGGACGGCGCCGCCGGCCTGCTGATCCGCGCGCTTTCTGATGCGGCGGGCAACAAGGATGAGGAGGAAGTGTTCCAGGCCGGCCTCGCAGAAGTGCTGACCGCCGACCGCGCCTACGCGCAGGCGGTGCGGGCGGAGGGTCTCGCCGCCGCGGCGGCGATCTGGGCGGCGGAGGACGGACGGGAGTTTCCCCAGGGCGGGCCCGTGCTGTCGGGCCGGGACGCGATCGCGGCGCACTACGCCGCGTCTCCGCCCGCCGATCTCCTGCAGTGGACGCCGGCCGGCGCCGACGTCTCGGCCCGCGGGGACATGGCCACCTCGTGGGGCGAGTGGTCGCGCACCCGCACGGACGCAGCGCCGCTCACCGGCAGTTATCTCGCCGTCTGGCGGCGCGACGCCGAGGGTGCGTGGCGGGTGGCGGCGCGCCTCCTCAATTGAGCGAGGCTTCCGTCTCGCCTTGACGGGGTGGTAAGGATCGTCCCGCGTCGCCCGCAGGACCCTGATGGACTATCTAGCGCCTGCCCCCGTCCGCTTCATCCAGAGCCTGCTCTGGGCCATGGCGGTCTGGACGGCCCTGCAACTGCCGATGGTGCAGCAGTCCTTCGTCGGTGCGCCCGACTCCGCTGGCCTGCAGAATGTGCTCCAGATCCAGCGCAACGTGGTGGGCGGGGACGCAGCCCCCGTGGCGATGATCGATTTCGGGGACGCCGATTGGCTGCCCGCAGCGGCGCGCAAGCCTGAGCCCTCGCCCGTTGCCGCCGCGCCGGAAGGGGCGACGCCGGCGCCCGCCGCCGTCGCCGAAACCGCGCCCGCCCCGGATCTGTTTCCGAACCGGAATGTGCCCCTTTACGTGCCCCGCGCCGCGCTCGCGGAGCTGCTCGATTTCCTGAGCGGCACCGGCGCCGTGGCGGTGTTCGTGGACGTGGACACCAGTTTCGCCCCGTCGGAAGCCGATGACCGGACCTACGCCGAGGCCATCGCCCGCTGGCGCGCCCGTCCCGATGCGCCGCTGCTGGCGCTTGCGCGCACCAACTGGGCAACGCCATCCATCTTCGCCCGCAACGGCATGGCCGAGCCTGATCCCAACGACCGGGTGGTGGAGGGCACGGTGCGCATCTGGTCGGACGCCGAACAGGTGGTGGACAATGTGGAGTACTGGTCCTGCGAAGGCGCCGCCGGCGCCCGCGCGCCCCGCGCCAGCGTCGCGCTCTACCTCGCCGCCGCCGCCCGGTATGACGACGGCCTGAAGGGCCGGCGCGCCGTGGACGATGCGCTGGCGCGCCAGGACTGCGATCAGCGTCCCCGCAGGCTCACCCTCGCCACGCCCCGGGGCGACATGGTGTTCGCCGCCCAGAGCGGGCCCATCCACTACCATCTCGGTCTCGACAAGCTGGCCGACGCCTCGTGGAGCGCCCCGCGCTGGCCCACAGTGACGTTGCGTCCGGCCCCCGCCGGCCGCTGCGGCCAGCAGACCGGCGCGGCGGCCAGCCTGATCCGCGTCTCGGACATCTTCGCCGGCCTCGATGAGGGCGGCGTCTCCGCCGGCGCGCTGTGCGGGGCCATGGTGGTGGTGGGGGCAAGCGCGGAGATCGTGCGCGACGTCCACCCCACGCCGTATGGGGAGATGCCGGGGGCCTTCATTCTCGCCAACGCGGCGCGGGGCCTCGACCTGTCGGGCCCGCTCAAGCGCTACCCGTATCTAATGGGCCTCGCCATGGTGGCGGTGGTGTCCATCATCGTCTTCTTCGTCCACGACGCGGTCTACCGCTGGAGCAACCGCGCACTTCGGCGCCGGCCGCGCACTTTGGCGGGAAGGGCTCTCTACTTTGTGATCGACAAGACGACGCACCCGCTGACTTTCTCTTTTCTGATTTCGAATCTTCTCTTTTTGGTCGGATTGGTGCTCACCTTCTTCATGATCAAGGACGGGTACTGGGGCGTTTTCGCCGCCTCGGCGCTCGCGGCCTCACTCTCCAACGCCTTCGACGACGTCAGCGCCATGCGCAAGTTCCTGCTGCGGCAGGAAGGAACACACCGGGGAACTGCAGAATGAACACACACGCGCGTTTCACGTTCAGCCTTCTGGCCCTCACCCTCGCAGGGTTCGCCGGTGTCGCGGAGGCCTGTCCCCGGGACCGCGCGATCGCGGGCGTGGTCCAGCGGGTCTCCGGGCAGCGCACGGAGATCCACATCGAGCGCGCGGGCGTCGAACAGATCCGGCCGGCCCCCATGGAAACGCTGTGCGAGGGCGATGTGGTGGTGGCCGATGTGGCGGGTGCCTCCATCACGCTGCGCCTGGACGGCGCCGGCAGCTCAACGATCGTCCAGGGCCCCGGCCGCTACGCGGTGCCGGCGTCCCAGCGGCGCGCCAGCGTGGTCGACAACGCCATGCAGGTCGTGATCGACACCTGGATGCCGGATATCAAGCGCAGCTCGAACTTCGGCGTGGTGCGCGGTCGCTCCGATGAGCAGCCCCGCTGGGCGCTGCCGGGCCTCGCCGAGGGCGCCGCCACGATCCGCCGCGGCAATCGCCCGCTGCTGCTGCGCTGGTCGGGGGAACCGGCGCTCTACCGGGTGGAAGTCAGCCGCGCCGACGGCACGGTGGTGGAGAAGCGCGAGGCGCCGCGGTCCGAGATCCGTCTGGCGGCGCGCAACTGGTCGGGCGGGCCCTACACGGTCCGCATCTTCGAGGGCGCGGGCAAGACGCCCGTGCTACAGGGGCGTTTCCGCGCCGGCGATGCGCCGCCTGCGAACCCCACGCCGTTCCCGGCATCCATGGGCGAGGAGATTCGCGCCGCCTCCGAGGCCATGCGCATCGTCACGCTCGACGCGGATCGCTGGAGCCTTGAGGCGTTGCAGATCATCGATGGCGCGCCGGCGCAGGGCCTCGACCGCGAGGCGATCTTCCGCACCATCAGCGCCCGCGACGACGCCGACGGCGATGGCGTGCCGGACTGACGACGCGCGCCCGCCGCGTGCGGCGGCGCGCTAGATGACCGGATCGTTCAACGCGCGTTCAGGCAGGCGGTCGCCACATGGCGGATGCCTGCCGCCCCGTTGTCCGTGCGGCCCGGAGTTCCGCCGATGATCCGCACCGCCGCCGTCTCCCTCGCGCTGCTGCTGACCGGCGCCGCCGTGGCGCACGCCCAGCCCGGCGAAGACCGCCGCGGCCAGCGTAGCGGCGAGGAGCGCGCCGACCGCGGACCGCGCGGCGGCGAACGCCCGCGTGGCGAGGTCCGCAACGATAGCCCCGCCGAACGTCACCAGCGCCGCCAGGACATCATCAACTCCAACGCGAGGACCGCACCGGCGCCGCCCGCGCAGGGCGGAGGCGACCAGCGCGCGCGCGGCGAGCGGCGCGGCCCCGATACACCGGCGCCCGCCTTCGTCAACAACGATGCGGGCCGGCCTGGTCCAGACGCGCGGGGCCCCGACATGCGTGGGCGCGACGGCGGTGATCGCCGCCGGGTCGAAGGCGCCCCCAACGGTGAAGGCCGCCGCCGCGACGGAGATCGCGTCCAGTCCGCCGGCGCTCCCCCGCAGGACGGGCAGGGCTATGCGGGCCGGGAGCGCGGCGACGCCTACGGCCTGCGCGGCGGCGATGACCGCCGGCGCGACGATGAGCGCCGCGGCGACGGTCGCGGCCGTGATGGCGACGACGACGGCAACCGCTGGCGCGACGATGGCCGCAACGCCTACGCCAACGACCGCGGCGGCGACCGCTGGAACGACCGCGGCCGCGACTACCGCCGTGACGATGGCCGCAGCCGCGACCGGCACGCCTATGCCGGCGGCGGCCATCGCAGCCGCCCCGGCGACGGCCATGGCTACAGGGACCGGGATCATGGACGGTCCTGGTACTCCGCCGGTGCCTATCACCAGCACTACCGCGCGCCCTACCGCTATCGCGCCCATGCCTACCGGTATCCGAGCGGCTACTTCGCGCGCTCCTGGGCCTTCGGGGAGTATCTGCCGCGCGGCTGGTACACGCCCACCTACTACCTGGACTGGCGCGCCTTCGACCTGCCGTACCCGCCCATCGGCTGCGAGTGGGTGCGAGTGGGCGACGATGCGTTGCTGGTGGACGTGTGGACCGGCGAAATCCTGAGCGTGTACTACGACATCTTCTGGTGAGCGGTCTTGAACAGGCCTGACCCGTGCAGGATGTCGCGCCCGTCGGCGTGAATGCGCGCCGCCGCGAAGGTGATCTCGCGGGCCTGTCGCGTCACGTGCGCCTCGCCGAACACCCACTGGCCCTGCCGCGCGGCGGAGAGGAAATCCACCGATAGGTGCAACGTCACCGAGTGCGTCCTCACCGCTTCGTACACCGCGCGGGCCAGGAGGCCGTCGAGGAACGTGGTCAGCATGCCGCCGTGGACGATCCCCATCACGTTGCAATGGCGCGGCAGCACGTAGAACGCGTGCGCGAAGCCGCCGTCCGCGTTCTGCTTGTGAAACAGGGGCCCGTTGTGGGTGGTGAAGGGGCCGCGGACGGAGGCCACGAAGCCTTCCGGCGGCGGCGGGATGGCTTCGCCTTTCATGCACTTCACCAAATTCACTTAGCTGTCACAACTAGGCAATACTCCTCCGGTGCCCGCACTGCCGCGGCTGGTTGCTCGCTAGTAACGGGCAGCAGCAAACGTGTTCTCGGCGACGCTTCAATTATCTCGCGCGCATCGGTTCGCGGCGTCTCAAGATTCAAAATACGTGATACTTTCTGACCGAAGGGCGA
>JAIYAO010000164.1 GCA_027488965.1 Alphaproteobacteria bacterium | reverse complement strand
CGGGCTTTGCGCTGGTCGGGCTGCTGCTCGCCCTCGTTGTGCCGCCGCGGCGCGGACGCGCGATCGCCCTGGCGGCGCTGGCTATCCCCGCAGCGGGGTTGGGGTATGCGCTCTATGTGCGCCAGCAGGCTTCCGCAGTGCCGCCGATCCACGACGTCTCCACCGATCTCGTCGCGCCGCCCGGTTTCTCCGAAGCGGTGGTGGCGGAGCGGGCGGCGATACCGGGCGCCAATGCGCTCGATCTCGTGACCGCAAAGATCCCCGACGGGTTTGGGCCGATGGGGGGCAAAAGCGTGGTCGAGGCGCATCGCGCCGCCTATGGCGACATCAAGCCCCTGACCACCGATACGCCGGCTTTCGATGCCTTCCAGGTGGCGCTTGACGCCGCCGAGCAGCAGCCCGGCTGGATCGTCGGCAGGCAGGACGCCAGCACCGGCATGATCGAGGCCCGCGCCACCAGCTTCTGGTACGGCTTCACCGACGACATCGCCATCCGCGTGCGCGCACTGCCGGACGGTTCAGGCGCCGTGATCGACGTGCGCAGCGTGTCGCGCGTGGGCATATCGGATCTCGGCGCCAATGCGCGCCGCGTGCGGGCCTATCTCGCCGATCTCAACGGACGACTGGGCGAAGCGGCCACGGGGGGCTAGCGGTCCTTCGGGTCAAGCGCATCGCGCAGGCCGTCGCCCACGAAGTTGAGGCAAAGCAGCGTCACGAACATCACCACCGCAGGGTAGACGATCATCCAGGGCGCGGTGTCCATGTTGTTGGCCCCGTCCGCGATCAGCTTGCCGAGCGACGTGAGCGGTTCCTGCACGCCGAGGCCGAGAAACGAGAGGAAGCTCTCCAGCAGCACCACACGCGCCACGTTGAGCGTGGCGAACACCACCACGGGCCCCATCAGGTTCGGCACGATGTGGCGCGCGATGATGGCCGCACCGTCGGCGCCGCCCGCCTTCGCCGCTTCCACGAACTCCTTTTGCCGCAGCGAAATCGTCTGGCCGCGGACAATGCGCGCCATCGTCAGCCATTCAACGGCCCCGATGGCCACGAAGATCAGCCAGATGTTGGTGCCGAAGGCCACCATCAGCAGGATCACGAAGAAGATGAACGGCACGGAATAGAGGATGTCGACGAAGCGCATCATGGCGCTGTCGACCGCGCCACCGATGTAGCCCGCCGTCGCGCCCCACAGCACGCCGATGACCAAAGATACGGCGGTGGCGACGAGACCGACCGCCAGTGAAATGCCGAGGCCGAACATCACGCGGGCGAAAAGGTCGCGGCCTTGCGTGTCCGTCCCGAGGAGGAAGCCGGCGCCGAGGCTGGGCGGGGCGGAGACGCTCTCGCGGAAGAGCATGTCCACGGGGTGCAGTCCCATGAGGCCGGCGAACGAATAGTTCGCCACGCCGACCAGGCCCAGCACAGTCAGGACGGCGAGCACGCCAAGGCCGATGACGGCGGCCGGATTGCGCGCAAGGCGCCGGCGCGCGTCGTCCCAGAGGGAACGGCCCCTGGCGGCCCCGCCAGGATGCGATGCGAGGGCAGCGTCCGCCATGTTCAGTCCCTCCGCGCGCGCGGATCGAGCGTGCTGTAGAGCACGTCGGACATCATGTTGAAGAAAATGATCATGGCGGCGTAGAGGATCACCACGCCCATGACGAGCGTGTAGTCCCTCTGGAGCGCGGCGATCGTGAACTGCTTGCCGATGCCGGGCAGCTGGTAGACCGTCTCGATCACGAAGCCGCCCGTGAGCACTGTGGAGATGGCGGGGCCGAGGTAACTCACCACAGGGATCATCGCCACCGGCAGGGCGTGGCGCCAGATCACCTGCGGTTCCGGCAATCCCTTCGCCCGCGCGGTGCGTATGGCGTTGGATCGCATCGCTTCGATCATGCTCGCGCGGATGAGCCGCGAGATGATCGCGATCTGCGGCAGGGCCAGCGTCACCACAGGCAACAGCAGATGGGAAACCGTGTAGTCGGTCCGGTACAGGCCTGCGGAGGGCAGCCAGCGCAGCTCCACGGCGAAGATCAGCGAGAACAGCGGCGCCAGCACGAGCGGCGGAAGACAGACGCCTGCAACCGCGAAGCTCATGGCGACGTAGTCCTCAGGGCGGTTCTGGCGAAGCGCGGCCCACACGCCGAGGCTGCAGCCCACGCAGAGGGCCAAAATCATGGCGGCGGCGCCGATGATCAGACTGGTGGGCAGGCCCTCCGCGATGATGTCGGCGACGTCTTTGTCCTTGTACTTCATGGAAGGCCCGAGATCGCCGTGCAGGATGAGCTTGCCCAGGTAGATGGCGAACTGCTCGGAAACGGGCTTGTCGAGGTCGTAGGCGGCCTTCAGGCGCTGCTCGATCTCGGCCGGCACCTGTCGTTCGGCGTCGAACGGGGAACCGGGGGCCGCGCGCATGAGAAAGAAGGCCACGGCGATGATCGCCAACATCGTCGGGATCGCGATCAGCAACCGGCGAGCGATCTGGACGAGCATGCGTTCCTTCCCGCCATCGGCACTGACTCGGCGCGGCGGCGCGACCTTTCCGTCCCGGGCGATCCGTGTCAACGAGCCCGGGACAATGGAGGACGCCATGACGGCATTCCGACGCATCACGGACACTTTTTCCGTCGCACCTCAGATCGCTCCGGAGGATATTGCCCGCGCGGCGGCGGAGGGCTTCACGACCATCGTCGTCAACCGTCCGGACGGGGAGGCGCCGGACGCCATGCAGTCGGACGAGGCCCGGGCGCTGGCTGCGGCGGCCGGCCTGCGTTTCGTGGCGATCCCGTTTTCCGGCCCGCCGCCGGCGGACGCCGTGGAGCGCATGGCGCTCACCCTGGCTTCGGCCCCTGGGCCTGTGCTTGCCTACTGTCGGTCCGGGACACGGTCGGCGACGGCATGGGCGCTGGCCACGGCCAAGGCCGGCAGCATGGACACCAAAGGGATCCTGGCTGCGGCGGCGGAGGCCGGATACGACCTTGGCGGCCTGGCTGGCACGCTGGATGCGATCAGGCCGCCCGGTTGATCAGGTCATCCCGAGCAGGCCCAGGCTCAGCCGCGACAGGGCGATGGCCACACCCGTCAGGACCACGACGCGGAGCCGGTCTGACGCAAAAAGCAGCATGTCGATTACGGACGCAGGCATGGAAGCGGGGTATGCAATACGCGCGCCCGGCGAGTGGACGGGTGGCCGGGGGCAGCGTATGCCGCACCGGCGGGCGGAACTGCGGGAACACATGACCGGCGTGAACTGGATCACCGATTTCGAGTGGGGCTGGCGCAGCGTCGTCGTGAAGAAGACCGGCGCCAAGGTGCCGTTTTCAAGCTCCGTGGTCTCGGATGTGGCCGCCTGGTTCCGGTTCTACGGGGCGGCGCAGGGGATGGCGCCCGAGCCTGGGCGTCCCTTCACTATCGCCTTCCTGCCGGATCGCGCCCGTCCCTGGTACATGATCTGGCCGGTGGTGCGCGCCGCCGGCGGGCGGATCGTCGACGATCCCGCCGAGGCCGACATCGTCTTCCAGTTCGAGGACGCCACCGTGAGCCAACCGGGGTCCCCACCGCCCGGGTTCACCGGACGGCTGGTCAACTTCGCCGCCACCGACGTGAGCAAGTCGAAAGTCGGGGAGGCCTTCGAGCAGGCCTTCGGCTATCCGTTGGCGCTGGACCCGGCCCGCCATGCGGGACCGGCTGTGGAAAAGTCCGAGGTGAACGGCGCGCACGATGGGCGCATTGTCACATGTCCGACGCCCGCGCGCCCGGGCCGGGTGTACCAACGCGTGGTGGACAACCGCTGCGCCGCGCGTCTCGGCCTTGTGGAGGACCTGCGCACCCCCACGGTGGGCGGCCGCCCGGCCGTGGTTTTCCTCAAGCGGCGGCGTGTGGGCGAACGGTTCGCCAACGCCAATGCGGAGGTCGTGCTGGCGCGGCCGGAAGACGTCTACAGCCCTGCCGAGCTGGAAGGCATCGGCCGCTTCTGCGCGGCGTTGGGCCTTGACTGGGGCGGGCTCGACGTGCTCCGGGACGCAAGCGAGGGGCGTCTCTACATCGTGGACGCAAACAAGACCGACATGGGGCCTCCGATAGCCTTGCCGCTGTCAGACAAGCTCCATGCGACGCGTATACTGGCGAAGACGTTCCGCGCGTTTGTGGATCGTCCGCGGGAAGGTGGTTGAGGCACAATGGCTGCGAAGATCCCCTTCGTCCGCGACATGACATTCGAGTACGGCGTGCCCCAGCACGTCAGCCCGCTCGTGCGCCGCATCGTGGCGGAAAACCCCGGCCCCTTCACCTTCCGTGGCACCGGCGTTTACGTGATCGGACACGGCGAGGTCGCGGTCATCGACCCCGGCCCCGACATGGCCCCGCACATCGCGCTGCTGTTGAAGGCGCTCGAGGGCGAGAAGGTGACGCACATCTTCGTCACGCACGGCCACATGGACCATTCGCCCGCAGCGCGCCCGCTGGCCGCCGCCACTGGCGCCACGATCTATGCGTGCGCCGAACCTGTGATTCCCACCGAATCGGAAGTGCGGATGGAGGCGGGCGATGACCTGTCCTTCCGGCCTGACGTGGCGGTGCACGACGGCGACATTTTCCGCGGCAACGGCTGGACCATCGAGGCCGTGTCCACGCCCGGCCATACGTCCCACCACACCGCCTATGCGCTGCACGAAGAGAACGCGCTCTTCCCAGGCGATCACATCATGGGATGGTCGACCACCGTGATCAGCCCGCCCGACGGGGACATGGCCGACTATCTCGACAGCCTCATCAAGGTGCGTGACCGAGACTACGCCACGCTCTGGCCCACGCATGGCCCGCCCGTGCAGGGCAACGTGCGCGAGTTCGTGCAGGCCTACATCGACCACCGGCTCGCCCGGGAGGCGCAAATCATCGCCCAACTCGCCAAGGGAGCCTCCACGATCCGCGCGATGGTGCCGGAAATGTACGCCGATGTGGACAGCAGGCTGCATCCGGCCGCCTGCCATTCCGTGCTGGCGCACATGGTGCACCTGGTGAAGACCGGCCGCGTCGAGTGCGCAGGGGCGCCCTGCATCGATTCGATCTACGCGCTGCGCGCCGCCGCCTGAGCCGGGCGCACGGCGGGGGCTCCCCCAATCCCGCGGCGCACACTACTGTCCGCGCGAACACCACAAGCCCGGCGCACCCGACGCCGGACGGGAGCAGCGGCATGAACTGGATGGCGAACCGGCGCGGCGTGATCGGCCTGGGGGGCGCGGCTGCGCTCGTCTCGGGCTGTGGCGGACGCGTGGTCGGCCTCGACGTGGAGCGCCGGATTCTCGATATCGGCAACCAGGCCGAGCCGCTCACCCTCGATCCGCACAAGGCGTCCGGCGTCTGGGAGAACCGGATCCTCGGGGAAATGTTCATCGGACTGACCACCGAGGATGTGAACGGCCTGCCGATCCCCGGCATGGCGGAGCGCTGGGAGGTTAGCGAGGACGGCCTGACGTGGACCTTCGCGCTGAGGCGCGCAGCCTGGTCCGACGGCCAGCCCTGTACCGCCTATGACTTCGAGTACGCCTTCCGGCGCATCCTCTCCCCGGACACGATCGCCGAATACGCCCAGGTGACGTACGCCATCCTCAACGCCCAGAAGGTGAAGGAGGGGACGCTTCCGGTCACGGACTTGGGCGTGCGCGCCATCGACGAGCGGACCCTAGAGATCCGGCTGGAACACCCCGCGCCCTACCTGCCTGGCCTGCTCAAGCACTACACCCATTTCCCCGTGCCCAAGCACGTGGTCGAGAAGCACGGCGACGACTGGATCAAGCCCGCCAACATCCAGGTCAACGGCCCGTTCAAGCTGGAGAAGTGGTGGTCCAACTACGTGGTCCACCTGGTGAAGAACCCGGGCTTCTACGACGCCCGGAACGTGGCGTTCAATGAGCTGTACTTCTATCCGACCAACAACGACGACGCCGCCGCCCGCAGGGTGATGAACGGCGAACTGGGCTGGTCGGCGAACTTCTCCGGCAAGAAGCGGGACCACTACGACAAGGTGTTGCCGGGGTTCGCCAAGGTCGCGCCCTACATGCTCCTGCAGTACTTTTCGATGAACACGACCCGGCCGCCGTTCAACGACGTCCGCGTCCGGCGCGCGCTGTCCATGGCGATCGACCGCCAGTTCATGGCCGACCGGATCTGGCAGGCGGGCTACCAGCCGGCCTGGAGCTTCGTGCCGCCGGGCATCTACGGCTATCCCGAGGGCGGACGGCTCTCCTTCGCCGATCAACCGCTGCCGGCGCGGCGGGCCGAGGCCCGTCGCCTCCTGGAAGAGGCCGGCTACGGACCGGACAAGCCCCTGAAGTTCACGTTCAGCCACCGCAACACCCAGGACAATCCGCAGGTGGCCGTGGTCGCCCAGGCGGACTGGCGGGCCATCGCGCCTTGGGTGGAGGTGCAGCTGGCGGGGGTGGAAGGCCAGATCCACTACGCCAACCTGCGCGCCAAGAACTTCGACTGCGGGGACGGGGGCTGGGTGGCGGACTATAACGACGCCTACACCTACCTGTACCTGCTGGAGACCCGCACCGGGCCCCAGAACTATCCGGGGTATTCCAACCCCGAGTACGACCGTCTCATGGAAGCCTCGACCCAGGAACGCGACGCCGCCGCCCGCGCCGCGATCATGCGGAAGGCCGAGCAGCTGATGCTCGATGACTGTCCCGTGATCCCGGTGGGCTTCGGCACGTCCAAGAACCTCGTCGATCCCCGGATCAAGGGTTTCGCGGGTAACCTTGAGGACATCCACCGCACCCGCTGGATGACCATAAGTGCTTGAAAAAACTACGTTTGCCCAAAACGTGTGCGGCGCCTGTGCGTTCATATTGCGGCGGAAGCGGCGCCCTGTGTTCTGTTTTCGCCACACTTCGCCCCTTTAGCGTTAGGTTCTGTTCACGTTCATTGACGCGGGCATGACGGCTTTGCCAAAAAGGAGAGACAAACGGGGGTCGGCTCATCTGAACCTCCGCTCGTTCGCGCTGAATGCCCTTTCGGGGAGGGCCAGCACCACTGGACCGGGTAAGGCGGGGGAAAACCTTCCAATCCGGCGTCGGCGCGGGCGTTCGCAGTTACGGATTGGAGGTTTCAAGTGAAGCAAGAGACAAAGCGCGGCCTGTTCGCGTCCACGGTCCTGGCGGGCCTCGCGTTCGCCGTGCCCGCCATGGCGCAGGCCCCCACCCCGACGCCGGCTCCCGCTCCGGAAGCTGCGGCCGAGGAAGAAGACGATGTCGTCATCGTCACCGGTTCGCGCCTTCGCCGCGAAACCCTCGACAGCCCGAACCCGACGGTCACTGTCGGCGCCGCAGAACTTGAGTCCCGCGGACTCGCCAACATCGGCGACGCCATCGAGGACATCCCGCTGGTCGGCCTCGGCGGCAACACCCGCGGCACCCAGACTCAGAACGGCGACAGCTTCATCCTCCCCGACATTCTCGACCTCGGCAGCCAGCGGACGCTGACCCTTGTGAACGGTCGCCGCATCCAGCCGACCCTGCCGGGCACCGTGTTCGTGCCCGGCAACGCCAGCGGTTCGCAGGTCGACCTCGGTCTCTTCAACCCTGAGCTTGTTGAAAAGGTGGAAGTTGTCGCCGGTACGGGCGGCGCCATCTATGGTGCGGACGCCGTGGGCGGCGTCATCAACATCATCACGAAGGATGATTACGAGGGGCTCAGTCTCAACGTTCAGGCAGGCGTCACGGAACTGGGCGATGGCGAGCAGTACCGCATCGGCGGCGTCGCCGGTAAGAACTTCCTCGGCGACCGCGCCAACATCACGGTGACGTTCGACTACTTCAATCAGGACATCATCCGGACGAGCGCGGACGAGCCCGCGCGCTATCTCGGTTCGAGCATCAGCAACCCGCTGGAAGGCAGCGTCCGGAACCCGGCGTCGTTCTCGGCCGCCGCCGCCGCCGCCTCGCTGGCGACAGGCGGCGCCATCGCGTCGCCGTTCCTGCCGACGGCGTCCGACGGTATCCCGTCCGCCTTCTTCGGCCCGTTGTCGCTCGCCAGCCCGCTTGCCAACGGCAACGGCGTCCTGCTCGGTCGCCAACAGCTCCGCGGCGTCACGGCGAACACGCCCCTCGTGCCGGCCATTCCGGTGCTGCCGCTGCTCGCCAACCGCAACGCGGACCCGCAGGGCTTCGCCTTCTTCGCGCCGACCGCGCTTCCCGCCGGCGTGGACCCGGCCACTGTGATCAGCACTCTCGCGCCAGGCACCAGCACGGCTGGATTGTCCGCCGGACAGATCAGCGCCTTGGCGCTGAACCTGCTACAGCGCAACCGTCCGACGCCGCTTGAGTACTTCAAGGCCAACCCGTCGCTGAACCCGCTTCTGTTCCTCGGCACGTTCGGCACTGTGTCCACCACCAGCCCCACGGGCACGACCGTCGCCGCCGGCGTGGTCAACCAGGTGAACGGCTTCCTGCCGACGATCGCAAACACGGATCCCGCCACCTCGGCGCTGTTCCCGCGTATCGCCGTGCCGCTCCAGTTCGACGCAAGCGGTAATCTCGTTCCGTACAACCCGGGCAATTACGGCCCGAACTCGCTGGGTCTTCTCGGTCTGGCGTTCGGCGGGCAGGGGTACGACTCTACCAAGGAAGGCCATGTGCAGGTTCAGGCCGGGCAAGAGCGTATATCGTTCGGCGGCCTCAGCCGCTTCGACCTGACCGACAACCTCCGGCTCAAGAACGAGATCTTCTACACGAAGACGGAGTTCGAATCGACCGGCGGCGTGATCTCCAACACGTCGAACGGCAGCGCCTCGGCCGGCACGTTCGCTGTGCCGATCTTCCTTGACCAGAACCCGTTTGTGAGTGCGACGGCGCTCTCGACCATCAACGGTCTGGCGGGCCAGGGCCTCGTGATCCCGACGCTGGCGTCGGTGTCCGCCGGCGTCTCACCGACTCCGCCGTCGGCGACCTCGTCGTCGGCCAACGAGCGTGTTCTCTTTCTGGGCCGTTCGCTCACCGACCTGTTCCCGGGTGGCATCCCGACGAAGAACGAGAACGAGAACTGGAGAATCTTCCAGGGTATCGAAGGGGACTTCCAGGTCGGCGAGCGTGAGTTCTACTTCGACGCGAACGCCTACTATGGCCGGTCGGAGACCAACTCCACGACGAAGAGCATCCTCGATCAGGAGTTCGCCCTCGCCATCGACGTGGTGCAGGGCCCGAACGGCCCGGTGTGCCGTCAGCAGACGCTGGCTGCGCCTGAGTCAATCGCCCTCCGGAACCCCGGTCTCGGCGCCGGCCTAGTGACCGGCGTGGGCCTGATCCCCACCGCCGCGCAAGTCGCTGCCTGCGTGCCGCTGAACCTCTTCGGCAACGGTCGCCCCTCCGCGGCGGCGATGAACTATGTGACGCGTGAGCAGACGACGTCTTCGATCAACTCGCTCGAGGTCTATTCGGCGGGCATCAACGGGGACTTCATCAAGCTGCCGGCCGGCTTCGCCAAGGTCGGCGTGCAGGTCGAACAGCGGATGGAAAGCGCCGAGTTCGAGCCGGATCGGAACCTGCAACAGGGGCTGACGCAGACCGCGCTGCAATTCACCGGCGGCGGCGAGCGTGAGTTCATCGAATACGGCTTCGAAGCGCTGGTGCCGGTCTTCGGCGAGGACTTCAACTTCCCGGGCTTCCGTGAACTGGAGTTCAACTACGCCTTCCGTCAGGTCGAACGGGAGCAGACGACGCCGTTCTCGCCGATCCAGGGCTCGGGCACGGACGACGACACGTTCAACTACAGCTTCCGCTGGAAGCCTGTGGATGACCTGACGCTGCGTGGCGCCCGTTCTCGGACGGTCCGCTCGGCATCGCTGGTCGAACTGTTCGACCCCGGGATCCGGGCGTTCACGGGTCTCAACGCAAACACGCACCCGTGCGCGTCGTCCTCCATCACCCAGGGCCCGTCACCGGCCACCCGTCGCGCGAACTGCATCGCAGCTGTGCAGCTGGTCGGCCTCGCTTCCAATGATACGGACGCGGCCACGTTCCTCTCCACCTTCGTGGGGACGGCGAGCCCGCCGAACCGGGTGGCGACCGCCGCCGGCAACCCCTTCCTCGCCAACGAGGAGGGCAACGCCTACACGATCGGCTTCACGTACGAGCCGAGCTTCGTGCCCCGCCTTACCCTGGCTGCGGACTTCTTCTCCGTGGACATCACTGGGGAACTCGGCCTGGTGGGGCCGCCGACGACGGTCAACGCCTGCTTCGATCAATCGAGCTTTCCCAACTCGGTCGTCGGTGCGGCCAACCCGGCGTGCGACACGATCCTGCTTGGTAACGGCACTGGCACGATCCCCACGATCAACCCGCTTACGAACCGCGTGAACATTCTGACGACGGCGTTTGGTGGCACGCCCACGACATTCGGCGCCTTCGAGATCGTGGCGGCGGACTTCCTCAACCTGAACCTTGCCAAGCGTCAGCTGCGTGCGGTGAACGTCGAGGCCCGCTACAACTTCGAGCTCGGCGAACTGCCGGTGGTCGGCGGCTTCATGGACACGTGGGGGAGCATGTTCCTCCGCGGAACGCTCTACCACCTCCAGCGGTATGACATCTTCACGCCGACGCTGAACCAGGTGGCCAAGGAACACGGCAACCCCGAGTTCGAGACCCGCATGGAGTTCCGCCACGAGGTCGGCAACTTCGACCAGACCCTCCAATGGTTCTGGACGAGCGACACCGTCACGAACGTTCAGACTCTGACGTCAAGGGTCGAGCAGAACCCGAACTTTGTGGCCAGTGACTTCCATTACTTCAACTACTTCGCCGGCTACGAGATCAACGACAACTTCACGGCGCGTATCGTGGTGAACAACCTCTTCGACACGGACGAGCCGCGCGGCATCTACGGAATCGGCAACGATTTCGACGGTGGCGTGGGCCGGGAGTTCCTCGTGGGCGTCAGCGCCCGCTTCTAGGTCTCGACGACCATCTCCAATCTGTGCGGCGGGCTTCGGCCCGCCGCTTTTTTTTGGCGGTCGCCCCGATGCGGACGCGGGCAAGGGCAGGGGCGGGCTGCGGCCGCCGGACTGCGCTGAACGCAGGGAAAACCTCCGGGAAAAGCTCGGGAATCTTGACTTGGCGCGGTCCGCAGCTATCTGTGAGGCCCGGTACTTCGGTCGACTCGACACTTGTTTGAGCGCCCCCATACATGTTTCATGGGGCCGCCAGCCGCTTCGTTGCCCGCCAAAGTTCCCGCGCCGAAGGGCGCGCGAAGGCAATAGGGCCTCTCGCGGCCATCCGGCGATTTTTCGGAAGGAAGAGACGATGGCTACTGGCATCGTGAAATGGTTCAACCCGGACAAAGGTTTTGGTTTCATCGCCCCGGATGGCGGCGGTCAGGACGTTTTCGTCCACATCAGCGCCGTCGAGCGCTCGGGCCTCACGGGTCTGCGCGACGGCCAGGCGGTGAGCTTCGAAGTGCAGACGGACCCGCGCAAGGGGAAACCGGCTGCCGTCAACCTGAAGCCCGTCTAAGCTCATGGCCAAAGAAGAACTCATGGAGTTCGAGGGCGTGGTGACGGAAGTCCTGCCGGAAGGCCGGTTCCGCGTCACGCTCGAGGGCGGCCACGAAGTTCTCGCGTACACCGGCGGGCGGATGAAGCGGAATAAAATCCGCACGCTCGCCGGGGATCGCGTGACGATCGAAATGTCGCCGTACGATGCGGACAAGGGCCGAGTCGTGTTCCGGCACAAGACTGAAGGTGCGCCGGGTGGCGGTGGCGGCGGAGGCCGCAGGCCAGTCCGCCGGCGTTAACGCGAGGCGAGACATGTCCGTTGCCGACAAGATTCCCACGATGACCGATGCGGATCTGTCGACGTTGCGCGCCAACGCCGAACGGCTGCTGACCAGCGACAGCGCCCACCAGCGCAACTCCGCCGCGGAGCTTTTGCCCCTCATCCTTGCCGAGATCGCCCAGCGCAAGCCGCCGGAGCTGCCGCCGGCGCCGCCTACGCCCGCTCAGGTGAAGGCCACCGCCAAGAAGAAGGCCGCCACAGCCGCTGCAGCGGCCGCGAAGGCTGCGGGCCAGGCAAAGCCCGCCGAGGCTGCCGCCCCGAGCCCGAAGCCCGCCGCGAAGAAGGCCGCCCAAGCGGCGCCTGAAGCCGTGGCCGCCGCCGTCGCGCCGCCCGCGAAGCCTGCGCCGAAAGCGCCGGCCAAGCCCGTGGCGGCGAAGCCGGCGGACGCGTCGCCGCCGAAAGCAAAGGCCGCCGCCAAGTCCGCGCCCGCGAAGCCGCCGGAGAAGGTTGCGGCGAAGACCGCCGCCAAGCCCGTCGCCAAGGCTGCGCCCGCCAAGTCGCCCGTGAAGAAGCCCGCGCCCGTGGTCGCCAAGGCGCCCGCCAAGGCCGCGCCGCCCCCGAAGGCGTCCGCGAGGCCCGCGCCCGCCAAGGCCGCCGCCAAAGTTGCCCCCGCCAAAGCCGCCGCCAAGCCTGCCCCGAAGGCGCCGGCCCCCAAGCCTGCACCCAATCCCGCCGCCGCCCGCAAGGCCGCTGCGCCGAAGAAGGCTGCGCCCGCCAAGGCCGCCCCGAAGAAGGCGGCGAAGGGCGGCAAGGCCGCAAAGTAGGCGTAACGCCGCTAGCGCTTGTTCTCGACCTCGTATTTCGGCAGGTCCGCACGCAGCGTCTCGTAGAGGCGCAGCGTGAAGCTGTCGGCGCTCTCGTCGACAAAGTCCTCGAAGTAGTCCTCGAGGTTCGACTCAAAGATGTACTCGCCGTCCTGGGCGATGATGAAGCCCAGCGCTTCGTCGGTGGCGTTGTGCACCACTTCGATGGATGTCTCGTCGTCGTCGTCGCCCAGTTGGAAAGACAGCCGCCGGCTTTTGATCTTCGCTTCGATCAGCGGCAGCAGCGCCTGCAGGGCGGCGAGATCATCGAACGGCTCATCGTCGTCGGCCTTCAGCGCCGCTTCAAGCCGCTTTCGCGCGCCATCGACTTCGTCGTCGAAGCTCATCGGTCGGTCCCTCTCATGGCAGGTATTTTGCGGGCACCAAAGGCGCCCCGCGGCCTTGCGTCAAGTCAGCCGGACGCCTCGAGCACGCTCCGGAAAAAGGCGACGCCGCCGGTTCGCCCAAGGGCGGGATCGGCGCAGCGGTCCGGGTGGGGCATGAGCCCGATCACGTTGCCGGCGTCGTTGACGATGCCGGCGATGTCGTTGGCCGAGCCGTTGGGGTTGTCGAGGTAGCGGAACACCACCCGTCCTTCCTGCTCCAGCCGGTCCAGCGTCTCGTCATCGGCGACGTAGCGCCCGTCGCCGTTGCCGACGGGCATGACTGTCTCGGCGGCGGCGCCGTAGGCGCGGGTGAAGGCGGTGTCGGGGTTGGCGATGGCGAGCGGGGTGTCCTTGCAGACGTAGCGCATCGTGCTGTTGCGCATCAGCGCGCCGGGCAGGAGCCCGCACTCCGTGAGCACCTGGAAGCCGTTGCAGATGCCCGCCACCAGCCGGCCCTCCGCCGCGTGCGCGCGCACCGCCGCCATGATCGGGCTCTTCGCCGCCATGGCGCCGGAGCGGAGATAGTCCCCGTACGCGAAACCGCCCGGCAGGATCACGAGGTCGAGCCCCTCGGGCAGCATCGTTTCGGCGTGCCAGACGAACACGGACTGGACGCCGGTGACCCGCGCCAGCGACGTGGCGCAGTCGCGGTCGCAGTTGGAGCCCGGGAAGACGATGACGGCGGATTTCATGGGCCGTTTTCTAAGCCGCGTCGCCGGGTTATCCAAGTCGCGGAGGTGACGAATGACGATGCTGATCGCGGTGGTGCTCGCCGGCGCCGCCATCACGGTTCTCGCCCTGCAATGGTTCTATCGCGCTGAGCGCCAGGCCGATGTCGTTCGCGCCCGCCGGGGCGGCGATGGCGGTCCGATCATCGTCGATGGCGGAAGCCACCGTAGCGGCGGTCGCCATGACGGTGACAACGACCGGGGCTCGGACGGTGGCTCCGGTGGGGGCTCGGATGGGGGCGGAGACGGCGGCGGCGGCGGCGGCGACTGAGCGCCGCTCACGCGGCGATATCGATCCGATAACTCTCGATTACGGTGTTTGCGAGCAGCTTCTCGCACATGTCCTTCACCTCGGCGATCGCGCGCTCGCGGTCGTCGCCCGCCAGTTCGAGTTCGATCACCTTCCCCACCCGCGCATCGGCGACGCCAGCGAAACCGAGCCCCTTCAGCGCGCTCGCCACGGCCT
>JAIYAO010000062.1 GCA_027488965.1 Alphaproteobacteria bacterium | reverse complement strand
CATCGTCGACGCCAGCCAGTCCGAGCGGTACACCTCCTACGCGGCCGCCGAGCAGGCGATCATGGCGGTGGACAGCCTCAGCCGGACGCTGGCGGACCTGGGCGGCGCCCGCGGCGCCCGCGCCGAGCGGGCGCGCGGCGCCATCGAGGCCGCCTACCGCACGGTGGACGATCCCAACACCTACGACCACGCCGCCTTCCAGCACGCCGTCGCCGAAATCGCTGCGCGGTGGGGCGCGTCATGACCGGGCAGGCCTTCATGCCTCGCATCCGCGCCATGGCCGCCGTCCTTCTCGCCGGCGCGCTGCTGGCTGCCTGCGGCGGTGGCGGGGGCGGCGGCAGCAATGGCGGCGGCCCGCCGCCGCCGGTGACGCCCACGCCGCCCGCGAACCGCTACGCCATTCCCGCCCAGCGCCAGCTGACCACGGCCGACGTCCAGCGCGTCATCGCCCAGGCCGTGAACGAGGCGCAGGCGCGGTCCCTCGCCGGCACGGTGGCGGTGGTGGACCGGGTCGGCAACGTGCTGGCCGTGTTCTCCATGACCGGCGCCTCGGCCACCCAGCTCATCTCCAACGGTCCGTCCGGCACGGCGCCGCGCAGCCTCTCGGATCTGACCACCTTCCGGAACCCCACCGCCGGCAATTTCGACTTCCAGGGCGTGCCCGCGCCGCGGGCGCTGGCGGCGATCGCCAAGGCGGTGACGGGGGCGTACCTGTCGTCTTCCGGCAACGCCTTCAGCACGCGCACCGCCTCCATGATCGTGCAGCAGACATTCCCGGCCTCGCCGGCCACGGGCGGCCTCGAAAGCGGCCCGCTGTTCGGGGTGCAGTTCAGCGCGCTGCCCTGTTCCGATCTGGTCACCCGCTATGCCAGCGGGGCCGCCCCCGGCCCGGGCCCGCGCCGCTCGCCGCTGGGCCTGTCTGCCGATCCCGGCGGTTTCCCGCTCTACAAGGACGGGGTCGTCGTGGGCGGCGTCGGCGTGTCGTTCGATGCCGACTACACCTTCGATCCCAACGTGCTGGACACCGACTCCGACGCCGAGGAATTCATCGCGCTGGCCGGCGCGGTGGGGTTCGAGGCGCCGGACGCCATCCGCGCAGAGCGCGTCACGGTGGACGGCACGACGCTTCGGTACTCCGACGCCGCGCGCGCGGGCCTGCTGCGCGATCCCGCCTCCGCCCCCGCGTTTTCCGGCCTGCCGGGGGCGCTGACCGCAGCCACGGGCTACTATGGCCAGGGCGGTCCACCCGCCGTGCTGGCAGGCGTGTCCTACGGTGCGGAAGCCTCCGGCGTGCGCCAGGCGACGCCGGGCGAGTACGCCAACCGGGATGTCTTCGTGCTCACCGACGGCGCCGGCGCCAACCGCTATCCGCCGGTGGCGGGCACGGACGGGGCGGCGGCGCTCACGGCCGCGGAAGTCCGCGTGCTGGTGGAGGAGGCGTTCGGCGTGATGACCTCCGCGCGCGCCCAGATCCGCCGGCCGCTGGACAGCCGCGCGGAAGTGACGATCTCCATCGTGGACACCAACGGCGCCATCCTGGCGATCGTGCGGTCGCCCGATGCGCCGGTGTTCGGCATCGATGTGTCGCTCCAGAAGGCGCGCACGGCGATGTTCTTCTCCGGCGCGTTCGCGGCGGGAGACCTGCTCGCCGCCAACTTCAATCCCACCCTGGCGTTGGGAACGGGGACAGACCCCGCCGTCACGGGCTTCGTCGGCCAGGCGCGCGCGTTCTTCGGCCAGCCCACAGCGCTCACCGGCGCCACGGCCTTCGGCGCCCGCTCCATCGGCAACCTCGCGCGGCCCTTCTTCCCGGACGGACAGATCGGCGCGCCCAACGGCCCGCTGTCGCGTCCGATCACTCAGTGGAGCATCTTCTCCACCGGTCTGCAGTCGTCGCTGGTGTACGAGAACGTGGTCCAGCACGTGACCTTCGTGCTCGGCGCCACGCCGGATACGCCCCAGCAGTGCACGTTCCTGCCCAACGCCGGCTCCACCGGCCGCAACCGGCTGCCTAACGGCATCCAGATCTTCCCCGGCGGCGTGCCGATCTACCGTGGCGGCACGCTGGTGGGCGCCATCGGCGTTTCGGGCGACGGGATCGACCAGGACGACATGATCGCCTTCCTCGGCACGCACCGTGCGGGCCTGCGCATCGGCGGCATCGGCAATGCGCCCCCCGCCATCCGCGCCGACCAGGTGGTGATCAACGGCACGCGGCTGCGGTACGTCAGCTGCCCGTTCGCGCCGTTCCTCGACTCCGGTGAACAGAATGCCTGCCAGGGCAAATAGGGGCCGCCCGCCGCGCGGGGGGCCCCGGCTGCTGTGGGCGGCGGCGCTGACGGCCATGGCCCCCAGCGCCTTTGCGGAGGCGCCGGGCGACGATCCGCTGGCGGCCAGCGCCGAGCCGTCGCCCGCGCGCGACGACGTCCCCGCCGGCCTCGCGCCCGGCCCCGATCCCTGGATCGAACTGATCGCCGCCTGCGCCAAGGCCAACACCCCGCTGGCGGAGGCCGAGGCGCCGCCGGTCCGGCACGCGGCCTATCTCGACGCCTCGCCCCTGGCGCTGGCCGTGCGCCACGGCGCACCGCTCGTCCCCGCCATGGGCGCCGCGGCGCCGGCGTTCGATCCATGGATTCCGCTGGAAGTGGCGGCGGCGGAGCCGCAGGCTGCCCCGCTCACGCCGGATATCGCACCGCCCGCGCCGGACGCCCCCTGGATCGTGGCGGACGCGGACGACGCGTCCGACGCCCCGGAGATGGTCGAGACCGGCCTTTCCGCCGTCGCGCATGGCGATGCCGGCTTCCAACTCATCGCCACCGGCGACGATGCGCCCGACGCCGGGGCGAATGTCTCTCCGCCGCCGCAGGCCGACGCGCCGCCGCCGGCGGACGCGCTCGCGCCGCTGGTCCCCGTGGACGCCGTGATCGTGACCGCCGCGGCCGACGCCCCGCCTGCCGCGGACGGCGCCGATCTCGCGCCGTTGCCGGATCCTTCGGCGCCGCAGCGCGCGCGCCGCCGCCCCGGCCAGTCCGCGGACGCCGCGCCGCCGCCGCCGCCGAATGTCGATCCCGGCGCCGTCGCCCCTCCGCAGCTGCGCGACCTGTTCGACTGCGAGCCGAGCCTCGCGGGCGGCGTGCAGGATCATTTGATGCCGTGCGCGCCGCCGGTGAGCGACCGTTGGCGGCTCGCCGAGAACCTCGGCCTCGTCAATCCGCGCTGGTGGGATCCCTACAATCAGAACACGCTGAAGGGGGACCGCCCGGTGCCGTTCCTCGGCGAGCACTGGTTCTTCGTCGGCGCCGCCATCTCCGACACCATCATCGAGCCGCGCAGCTTTCCCATCCCCATGGGCGTGCAGACCACCGAGCGCGCGGGCAGTCTCGACGTGTTCGGCGACGCCAACTCCCTCGTGCTCGCGCAGACGTTCATCCTGAGCGCGGCGTTCATCGAAGGCTCCACCGCGTTCAAGCCGCAGGACTGGGAATATCGCCTCACGCTGGCCGGCAACATCAACTTCGCGGAGGTGGAGGAGAAGCGCATCCTCTACGTGCGGCCCGACGAGGGCACGGAGCGCACGGACAGCTTCGTGGGCGTGCAGGAACTGTTCGTCGAGCGCCACCTGGCCAACGTGTCGGACCGCTACGATTTCGATTCCGTGCGCGTGGGCATCCAGCCGTTCTCCAGCGATTTCCGCGGCTTCCTGTTTCAGGACAACCAGCTTGGCGTGCGGTTCTTCGGCACTCGCAACAACAACCGCATCCAGTACAATCTCGCCGCCTTCGCGCGGCTGGAGAAGGACACCAACTCCGGCCTGAACGACGTCACCGACGACATCCGGAAGGACTACGTCTTTCTCGCCAACGTCTACCGGCAGGACACGCCGGTGCCCGGTTTCACGAGCCAGCTGACGGCCGTGTACAACATGAACCGCGAGGCCGACGAGATCGAGGTCGACACCAACGGCTTCCCCGCGCGGCCCGCGCTGATCGGCGACCTGCGCCCGCGGGAATATGACGTGGGCTATGTCGGCTACAACGCCGACGGGCACGTGGGCCGCTTCAACCTCACGGCGTCGGCGTATTACGCGTTCGGCGAGGATCGCAACAACACCTTCACGGGCAAGGAGTCCGTGATCCGCTCGTACTTCGTGGCGGCCGAGCCCTCCATCGACTTCGACTGGATCCGCGTGCGCGGGTCGGCGGCCTTCGCCAGCGGCGACGACAACCCCTACGACGACGTGGAAGAGGGCTTCGACGCCATCTTCGAGAACCCGCAGTTCGCCGGCGCCGACACGAGCTTCTGGATCCGCCAGAGCATCCCCTTCATCGGCGGCGGCCGCGCCGTGAGCATCAACGGCCGCAACGGGCTGCTGCCGTCGCTGCGCTCCTCCAAGGAGCAGGGGCAATCGAACTTCATCAATCCGGGCCTCGCGCTTGTGGGCGCCGGCGCCGATTTCGACGTGCTGCCGGAACTGCGGCTGTCCACCAGCGTCAACCATCTCTCCTTCGTCCACACGGAATCGATGGAGGCGCTGCGGATGGACGGCTCCATCGACAAGGAGATCGGCTGGGACGTCTCGGCGGCGGCGACGTACCGGCCCGGCTTCATTCAAAACTTCGTGTTCCGCCTGTCGGGCGCGGCGCTCTTGCCGGGCGACGGATTCAAGGACCTGTTCGACAACAAGGACGACGACGATTTCTACTACTCGGTGCTGTTCAACGCGACACTGAGCTACTAGCGGTCAACGGGCCGGAGCTTTGGAGAGAACGTGAGGGCGAAGGCGGATCATGCGGGACGGACCGGGAGCGGCGCATCGGCGCGCGCGGTCGCCGCATTCCTGACTCTGGCCATGATGCTGGCCGTGATGGTGGCCGTGGCGTGGATCGTAGCGCCCGCGCCCGCCCTGGCGGCGGAAGGCGAAAAGCCCCGCGTGGTCGATTACACCCGCGTGCGCGGACCCATCGCGCCGCGCAGCCAGTCCGCCGCCGCCGCGCACGCCAAGAGCGACGGCTGCCTTACCTGCCACACCGCCACCGACGCGCCGACCATGCACCAGAGCGAAAGCGTGGTGCTCGGCTGCACCGATTGTCACGGCGGGGACGCCAGCGTCCGCGTGGCGGCGGGCCTCGGCAAGACAGATGCGGCCTACCGCACCGCGCAGGACACCGCCCACGTCCAGCCGCGCTATCCGGAGAGCTGGCATTATCCGCACTCGGCCAATCCGGAGCACGCGTTCACGCTGCTCAACCGGGAAAGCCCGGAGTTCGTCCGGTTCGTGAACCCGTCGGACTACCGGATCGTGCGCGAATCCTGCGGCGCGTGCCACCTCGACACCATCCACGCTGCAGAGCGGTCGATGATGGCCACCGGCGTCATGCTGTGGGGCGGCGCCTCGTACAACAACGGAATCCTGCCGTTCAAGACCTACAACGTAGGCGAGGCCTACACCCGCGAGAGCGAGCCCGCGCGGCTCTTGTCGCCCGGCAGTCCGCCCGGCACGGTGACGCCGCAGCAGGCCGCGCGCGGCGCGCTGCCGCTGCTCAACCCGCTGCCCGCCTGGCAGGTCATTCCGCCGGGGGACAATTTCCGCGTGTTCGAGCGCGGCGGGCGCAACATCGTCACCCAGTTTCCCGAGATTGGCCTGCCGAACGCGGCGGGCGCCATCCAGCGCATCGAGGAGCCGGGCCGGCCCGACATCCGCCAGTCCAACCGCGGCGTGGGCACGGGCCTGCGCGTGGCGATCCCGGTGCTCAACATCCACAAGACGCGCCTCAACGACCCGTTCATGTGGTTCATGGGCACCAACGACCAGCCCGGCGACTATCGCACCTCCGGCTGCGGCGCCTGCCACATTCCGTACGCCAACGACCGCGAGCCGCGCCATAGCCTGACCTACGCCCAGTACGGGCGCGACGGGACCACGGTCACCGCCGATCCAACCATCCCGCGCAACGAACCGGGCCACCCGCTGCGCCACGCGTTCACCCGCGCGATCCCCACGTCGCAGTGCATGAACTGCCACATGCACCAGCCGAACATGTTCATGAACACGTTCCTCGGCTACACCATGTGGGACTACGAGTCCGACGCGCCGCTGATGTGGCCGAACAAGGAAAACCCGTTCGCGGACTTCGACGCGCACGGCGGCCACGGCGAGAAGGTGCGCGTCTCCACCAAGACGCAGATGTATCCCACCTCCGAGCACATCCGCGAGGTGAACGAACGCAACCCAGAAGCCGCCGCCGCGCGGGGCCTGTGGGGCTTCGTGGACTTCCTGCGCACCGTCTACGACAATGTGAACCCGCGCGCGAAGGACACCCAGTTCGCCGACTACCACAGCCACGGCTGGAACTTCCGCGCCATCTTCAAGCGCGACCGCAAGGGCAACCTGCTCGACGCCGAGGGCGCCGTCGTCGCCAACGACGATCCGGAGAAATTCCGCCGCAAGGGCGAGCCGCTGTTCGCCCCAGCGGGGACCAACCCCGGCAAGGCCGTGCACATGATGTCGATCCACGCCGAGATCGGCATGCAGTGCGCCGACTGCCACTTCGCGCAGGACAGCCACGGCAACGGCCTCATCCACGGTGAAGTGGCCAACGCGGTGGAGATCGGCTGCAAGGACTGCCACGGCACCGCCGACGCCTACCCGACGCTGCGCACCTCCGGCCCCGCCGCGCGCCCCGCCGGCGCCGATCTCTCCGTGCTGCGCAACCCCGATGGCAAGCGCCGCTTCGAATGGGTCACGCGCGACGAGCGCCGCGTGCTGGTGCAGCGCTCCATCGTCGATCCGCAGCTGGAGTGGGTCGTGTCGCTGGTGAAGGACACGGTCAACCCGCAGAGCCCCGCCTACAACCCGAAGGCCGCGCGCTCGAAGCTCATGTCGCAGGTGGACGACCGGACGGGCGACTATCGCTGGGGCCTCGACGTGGCCGGCGGAGAGCGCGCGCACGCCGACGACGACATGGCCTGCTACACCTGCCACCTGTCGTGGACCACGTCCTGCGGCGGCTGCCACCTGCCCATCGAGGCCAACTGGAAATCCGACGTCAACCACTACGAGGGCGAGACCACGCGCAACTTCGCCACCTACAATCCGCAGGTGGCGCGCGACGAGATGTTCCAGCTCGGCCGGCACCAGACGACGAAGGGCAATATCATCGCGCCCGTGCGCTCCAGCTCCGCGCTCGTGCTGTCGTCCACCAACATCAACCGCGAACGCATCTACGTGCAGCAGCCGCCGATCAGCGCGGCGGGCTATTCCTCGCAGGCGTTCGCCCCGCACTATCCGCACACCGAGCGCAAGACCGAGACCAAGACCTGCACGGACTGCCACCTCTCCGCCGACGGCGACAACAACGCCATCATGAGTCAGCTGCTGCTGCTGGGCACCAACTTCGTGAACTTCGTGGGCATGCACGCCTACGTGGGCGAGGACCGGCAGGTGGAGGCGGTGCGTGTCACCGAGTGGGAGGAGCCGCAGGCGGTGTTCGGCTCCTACCTGCACAAGTACGCCTACCCGGATTTCTACCGCATGCACGTGGAAGCCAACGGCCGCGAGCTGAAGAACTGGGTGCGCGGCGGGCAGTTCGCGTGGGCGGAGGCCGTGTTCAAGGACCAGGTCAACCCGCCCGAGATCATCACCAACACCACCCAGCGGGCGGGCGGCGAGGTCAACTGCATCCAGTTGCGCGGGGAGTATCTCTACACCGCCGAGGGGGCAGGCGGGTTCCGCGTGTATGACGTGGCGAGCATCGCCAACAAGGGCGTGTCGGACCGCATCCTCACCGCCCCCTTCGCGCCGGTGGGCCAGGACACCCACGTGCGCTCCGCCAACGCCACCTGCATGGCGCTGCCCACCAACCAGCCGATCTCGCCGGCGCGCAATCTCGAGATCCGCAACTCCAACCATCCGCTCCTGAAGAACAACGCGAACCAGGAGCAGCCCATGCACCCGATCTACAGCTACGCGGTGATCTCGGACGCCACCGAGGGCCTGATCCTCGTGAACGTGAACGTGATGGCGGACCGGGAGCCCACGAACAACAATCTGTCCCGCGCCGTGACGTGGAACGAGGGCGGCGTGCTCAACGGCGCCCGCCACGTGACGCTGGCCGGCCATATCGCCTACGTCGCCGCCGATGCGGGGCTCGTGGCCATCGATCTCGATGATCCGCTGCGGCCGCGCCACCTCGCCACCGTGCCGCTCAGGAACGCGCGCGCGAGTGCGGCCCAGTTCCGCTACCTCTTCGTCACCACCGCCGACGGCCTGCAGACGCTGGACATCACCCGCCTGGAGGCGCCGCGCCTCGTGCCGGGCGCGACCGTCCCGCTGCGCGATGCGCGCAAGCTCTACATCGCCCGCACCTACGCCTACGTGGCGGCGGGCGCGGAGGGCCTCGTGATCGTCAATGTGGAGAAGCCGGAGGCGCCGAAGGTGTTCCAGCGCGTCACCCTCGATGGGGCGCTCAACGATGCGCGCGACGTGATCGTGGCCACCACCAACGCCTCGCTGTTCGCCTACGTGGCCGACGGGCGCAACGGCGTGAAGGTGCTCCAGCTTACCAGCCCGTCCAGCCAGCCCAACTTCTACGGCTTCTCGCCGGAGCCGAAGCCCGAACTGATCGCCTGGCGGCGCACGGAGCGGGTCGCACTCTCGCTGTCCAAGGGCATCGACCGCGACCGCGCGGTGGACGAGACGGGCCACCAGATGGCCGTGTTCGGCCGCCTCGGTTCGCGCCCGTTCAACCGGCAGGAGATGGAGGCGTTCTTCCGCACCGGCGGCGGTCAGCCCTTCTACGTGACCGACCGGTTCGAGCGCGGGCAGACGCGCCAGAGCGCAGCGAAGCGGTAGGGCGCCTACCGCCGGCTTCGGCCGGCATGGTCCGGCGGCGCGCCAGTGCGGCTGCTGAGACAGTTTGCCGATCTGGAGATCGGCGCGGCGGGCGCGTACAAGCATCTCATGAACTGGCGCGCCGCCTTCCCCCTTGCCGCTTTCGCCGCGCTCTGCGCGGTGTTCGCCATCGGCCTGTGGAACACCACGCCGCGCGATCCCACGCTCGATGCGCCGCGCCCGCTGCCGGCGTTCGAGCTGCCCGCCGTTCGCGAGGGCGAACCCGGCTTCGCCAAGACCGACCTCAAGGGGCAGGTGGCGCTGGTGAACATCTTCGCCTCGTGGTGCCCCAGCTGCGTCATCGAACATCCGTTCCTGATGCGCATCGCCGCGGAGAACCGCGCAAAGCTTTACGGCGTGGCGTGGGTGGACGGGCCGGGCAAGGCCGCCGCATGGCTCGACCGGTACGGCGATCCGTATCTGCTGAAGGGCGAAGATGCGGGCGGAACGCTGGGCGCCGAGCTTGGCGTCACGGGCGCGCCGGAAACCTTCGTCATCGACAAGCAGGGCCGCGTCCGCCACCGCTTCGTGGGGCCGATCACGCAGGAATCCTGGGACGCCACGCTCGCGCCCATGATCGCGCAGCTTGAAGCCGAAGGCGCGGCGACGAACTGAGCGGGCTCACGCCCGGTTGAGCACCACGTCCGTCACCGTGCGTTTGCCGTTCACGCGGGCCAGCTGCACGATGATGTCGATCACGCCCGTCGCGTAATCGATCACGTCGGCGCGGGTGAGGGTGAGGCCCGCCTGCAGCGTCATGAACGCGATCTGGTCGAGTGCGCCTTTCGGGCTGTCGGCGTGGACGGTGGTGATGGAGCCGGGATGGCCGGTGTTCACCGCACGCAGGAACGTGAAGGCCTCGGGCCCGCGGATCTCACCCACCAGCAGGCGGTCGGGGCGCATGCGCAGCGAGGCCTGCAGCAGCTCGTCGATGCCGATGCGCGCCTCGCCCAGTTCGCTCTTCACCGCCACAAGGCCCACCGCGTTGGCGCGGCCCAGCTGCACTTCCGGCGTGTCCTCGATCACGATGATGCGCTCGCTGGCGGGGATTTCCTTCAGCAGGGCGTTGAGGAACGTGGTCTTGCCGCTGGCGGTGCCGCCGGAGATGACGATGTTGCGCCCGCCCGCCACGGCGCGACGGAAGAAGCTCGTGAGATCGCCCGCCGACAGCAGCTGCGCGAGGTCGGCGTCGAGTGCGGCGCGGGCCTGCCCCGTGGCGCGGCGCGCCTGTGCGAAGGCGCCGGCGGCGGCGTAGTCCTCCAGCGACAGATCCGCCACCACGTGCTTGCGGATGGCCAGCGCCACGCCCCCGCGCGTGGCCGGCGGCGCCACGATCTGCACCCGCGCGCCGCCCGGCAGGGCCGCCGCCAGAAGCGGGTGCTCCCGGCTCACGCCCTGGTGGGAGAGCGCGGCGATCTGCTGGGCCAGCCGCTGTAGCATGGTGTCCGTCACCTCCTGCGCCTCGGCGCGCTGGAGGCCCTGGCCGACCGCCTCGAACCACACTTCGCCGGGGCGGTTTATGAGGATGTCGGTGACGTCGGCGCGGTCCAGCCACGCGGCCAGCGGCGCAAGGTACGCGCGAAGATAGGCGCCTTCTCCGCTCACGGCTCGGGTCTCATGGCCCGGTCCTCATTGGCCGTCGTCCAGCACGGAGAAGTCGAGGTCGCGGGTCACGAAGATGCGGATCGGCGCGCCTTGCGGCACCTTCACGGTGGGCGAGATGGAGAGGTCGCTCTGCAGCGCCGTGGCGGCGGCGTCGCCCGCGCCCTGCGTGGAGGCGATGATCACCTGCGTGTCGCTGTCGTTGGCGGCGATCTGCGCGCCCGCGGTGATGAGCGACAGCAGGATCGCGCCGCCGAAGCGCTGCAGGAAGTGGCGATCGACTTTGCCCTCAAGGCCGCCGCGACCGAGTGCGTCGGTGCCGGGCGCTGCAAGCTCCACGCCCACGCCGTCCGGCCGGATCAGCCGTGTCCAGATCACGAACGCGCGGGACTGGCCCAGCGCCACGCCGGAGCGGTACTGCCCCACAAGGCGCGAGCCGCGCGGCACCAGCACGTTGGCGCCGTCAAAGCTGCGCACGTCGCGGCTCACGATGGCGCGCACGTAGCCGGGCAGGTCGGAGTTGACGGCGGTCTCCAGCACTGCGGGGATCACCGCGCCTTGCACCACTGTGTAGCCCTGGTTCGGCATGCGCTTCGCCCGCGTCGGGCCATCGGCGTCGCCCACGCCGAGGCGTTCGGCGAACTGTTCGTCGGAGCTGAGTTTGGCGGCGCCTGCGCCGCCCGCCGTCCGCCCGCCCAGCGCGCCCGCCACCGCGCCGGCGCTGAGGCCGGCGCCCCCCGCCGGCGTCGCCGTACCGGGCGCCGGCGTGCGCCCGGCCTCGCTCAGGTCCACGATCAGCGACGGCGAACGGTAGCGCGCTTCGGCATCGCCCTGCTGGCCTGCAAGCGCCGCTTCCGGCGGCGGCGGCATCACGGCTTCCGTCACCGGCAGGGCCGCCATCTGCGCGGCCTGCGTGGCTTCCGCCAGCGTCTGCAGGTCCGGCGGGGGCGGCACGTCGTCGAGCCCCGCGATCGGCTGGGAATTCGGGGCGGGATCGGTCATGCGCTGGGCGTCCACCCGCGTGCGGTTGGCCGAGAGCTGCCAGAACACCAGCGCCCCCAACAGCACCGCCGCGAGGATCCCCAAGGGCAACACCCACGGGCGCGCCGGCATCGCCACCTGGGGCGTATCGTCATCGCCGCCGAAGCGGGTGCGCTGGCCGTTGTCGATCGCCATGGCTCAACGCCTCCCTGCATCGGCGGGCGCCGTAAGCGGCCCGGGCGCGGGCTCGCGCCATCCGTCGTTGCGCACGCGCACCTTCTGGCGCCCGATCCGCAGCACGAATTCCTGCGCCACCTGGTCCACCACCATGTACGGCCCCCGCCACTGCGCGTTCACCAGTTCCTCATCGCCGTCGCGCCCGACGATGAAGATCGCCGCCGCCTCGGCGGCGTCGGCGAACTGGAAGTAGGTGGCCCGGCCATCGTCGAACACGTGCACGTCCGGCAGGCGCCCGCCGCCCTTCGTGGAGTAGGCGAGGTTGAGATCGGCCAGCGTCGGCGCCGGCGGCGGCGCAACCACCACAGGCGCGGGCGCCGGGGGCGGCGGCGGGTAGGCGAAGCGCACGGTGTAGATGATGTTCGGATCGGCGGGGCCCGTGGCCTCGCGCGCGGTGAGCTCGAACGAATAGCGCCGCAGCGTGGTGACGACGGTCATGTTCGTGGCGGCGCCGCGCGCGATGGGTTTGAGGAACAGCAGCGTGGCGGCGCGGTTCGGCGTCACCTGCCAGCCGAGGCTGTCGCCGATGGCGACGTTCTCGATCCGCTCGGCGGGATCGAACTCCACCAGCATCTGGTAGCCGAGGTGCCCGCGCAGCGCGATGATCTGGTTGTCGCTGTAGCGCACGATGCGGATGCGCGGATCGCCCGGGCTCGGGCTCGGCGTCACGCCCTGTGCGAACGCGGCGCCGATGCCGACGATGCAGGCCGCCACGATGGCCGCCAGTTTTCCGCTCATGCGACTTCCCCTCGGTGTGCTGCGGTTCATGGCGTGGGTCCGATCTCGGCGGGCGCCGGCGCGGGTGCGGGCGCGGGCGGTGGCGGCGCCTCCGGCGTCGGCGCGGCTGTGGCGGTGGGTGTGGCGGCGTCGGGCGCCGCCGGGGTCTCCGGCGCGCGCTGGAACTCGGCGTCCCGGCGGTAGCCGGTCACCTGGAAGCCCAGCGGGTTGATGAGGCGGTCCTCCATGCGCAGCGGCGCGCCGGAGAAACGGAACGTGGCGATGGCCTGCCAGTCGGTGGTCTCAGGGGCGGCCCCCGGATCGCGGCGGGTGAGATCGAAGCGGACGCGTGCGGAGCCCGCGTCGATCAGCTCGATGTTCTTCACCCGCGCCGTGACGATGGTGCCCGGCCGCATCTGGGAGAGCACATTGCCCGGCGCGCCGGCGCGGTAAGCGGCGATGTAGTCGGCCCGCGCAGCATCCGCCGACCACAGCGCCACGCGCTTGTAGCGTTCGGCGAAATCGGCGGGATCGAAGGTCTCGCGCTGCAGCACGTACTGCGCGAGTGCGGCGTTCACCACCGCCGCGTCGTCCTTCAGCGGCCCCAGCTCCACGCCGCGCGCGGTCTCCATGTAGCCGGTCTGGCGATCGACGATGATGGTGTAGGGGACCACGTCCTTCAGCGGCAGCATGAGCGCAATGGCGGCGGCCTGCGCGCCGCAGATGACGATGAGGGCGGCCACCGCGATCCAGGCGTTGCGGCGCGAACGCTGCGCCTCGCGCACGGTTTCTTCTGCGAAGTCGAGCGCTTCGGCGAGATCGGCGGCGTGTGCGCGCTCCACATCGGGCAATGCGCCGCCGTAACGGCGGTCGAGTTCCATGGACATCAGCCGCCTCCCTCACGGGCGGGCGCAGGGCGCGGCGCGCGGCTGTAGGCCTGGCCGAGGCGCTGGGAGGCCGGCGTGGGATCGCCCACGGCGTCGGCGATCTCCTGCGTGCGCCGCGTCGGGGCCGCCCCCGCCGCCACGGCTTCGATCTCGCTCGCGCGGTCGCCCATGGCGACGCGGGCGGCGATCTGTTCGGCGCGGTCGGCGCCCGGCGCCTGCGCCTGCGCTGGATCGCGCTGGCGGTCGCCGCCGCGCTCGCTGCGGGCGCGCTGCGTGCTGAAGCCGGCCGTGAGGCCCGCGCCCATCCGCAGCGCCATGGCAATGATCAGCGCGAACACCATGATGATGAGCGCCAGCGTGATGATGACGCCCATGTCGAACACGCCGGCGCGCGCGTTGACCGTGAGGGCGGCGAGGAACGGCTGCAGCATCATCAGCATCGCGGCGGCGAAGACGGTGGTGGCCAGCGGCGCCAGCGCGAAGGCGATCGTCGTGCGCAGCCAGCCGTCGAACAGGCCGCGCGTGGTCTCGAACAGGAAGAAGCCGATGAACACCGGCCCCACCGCCAGCAGGAACGCCAGCACGATCTTCACCGCCAGCAGCACGCCCACGGTGGACAGCAGCATCCCGATGCCCGAGAGCCACAATAGGCCCGAGCCCAGCATCGGCCCGCCCTGCAGGATGTTGGCTGACGGGCTCGCCTGCCCGCCGTAGATGCCGGCCGCGCCGCTCATGTCCTGGAACGCGCGCTCGAGCCCGCCGTACACGTCGCCGTCGAACCCCGAGCCTGCGCGCGCCATCGGCGCCAGCATCGCCTGCATCAGCTCGCGCGGCCCGTCGAACAGCAGGCCGAAGAACACCGTCTGGTACGCCGCCCAGCTGGTGAGGAACGCCAGGATCAGGCCGATCTTCATGGCCGTCACGGGCAGGTCGGTCACGCGCAGGCCGCCGCGCCCAAACAGCAACTGGTAGCCGATCAGCGCGATGTAGATCGTCAGCAGGCCCGTGAACGCGGCGGCGAACACGGTGTCGGGCCCCACGAGCTCGCGATAGCTTTCCTGCACGAGGACGCGGATGTGGCAGTCCACCGTGCCCACGAGCGCGGAGACCAGGCCGTTGCCGGCGGCGGCGGGGCACAGCGCCATGGCTCAGCGCCCCTTCTGCACGAGGCGCGGCAGCCACGCCGCTGGATCGTCGCCCACTTCGGCGCGCAGGTCGTCGAGGTCGCGCACGCTGCGCTCGCGCCCGGAGAGCACGGTGAGCAGCTCCTCGTGGCCGTTGAGGTTGAGCCGCGCCACCACGCTGTCGGTCCCGTGCTTGATGAGGAAGCAGCGCGAGGTGTCGGGCAGGGTGCGGATGAGATCGAACTCGTGGCGCGAGAGGCCGAAGCCCTTGCGGTACTCCGCTTCCTGCGCCTTCGGGTTGGGCATGAAGATCTGCGTGGCGGACTGTTCGATGATCGCCGACGCGATGCGGCTCTCCAGCGCATCGCCCGCGCTCTGCGTGGCGAAGCCCACGAGGCCGTTGCGCTTGCGGATGGTCTTTTCCCAGTCACGGATGCGGGCCACGAACACGTCGTCGTCCAGCGCCTTCCAGCCTTCGTCCACCACGATGATGGAGGGCGAGCCGTCGAGGCGCTCCTCCACGCGGTGGAAGAGGTAGAGCATGGCCGGCGTGCGCGCGACGGGATCGTCGAGCAGCTGGGTCATGTCGAAGCCGATGGTGCGGGCGTTGAGGTCGAGGTGGTCGGTCTCGTTGTCGAACAGCCAGGCGCGGTCGCCGTCGCCCACCCAGGGCGCCAGCCGCGCGGCAAGATCGCCCGCGGTGGGCCGGCGCGCGCCGACGAACAGTTCGCGGAAGTAGCGCAGCCGGCGCAGGTTCGCCGCCTGCTCGTAGTTGGCCGAGACCGCCGCGGAGATGAGCGACATGTCCTCGGCGGTGAGCACCTCGCCGTGGGCGCTCAGCAGCTTGGCGGCCCACTGCTGCAGGAAGCGGCGGTTGGTGGGCGTGTCGGGCAGCTGCAGCGGATTGAAGCCGGTGCGCACGCCGGGGCGCAGGACGTCGTAGCGGCCGTTCATGGCGCGGATGAAGATCTCGGCGCCGCGGTCCTTGTCGAAGAACACGAGGCGCGGCTCGAACTTCTGCGCCTGCGCCAGCAGGAAGTTCAGCACCACCGTCTTGCCGGAGCCCGAGGGCCCGATGATGAGAAAGTTGCCGAGATCGCCCTTGTGGAAACTGAAGTAGTAGGGCGAGGCGGCGGTGGTTTCGAGCACCGTGACGGCGGGGCCCCAGTGGTTGCCGTCGGCGCGGCCCACGGGGTGGTTGTGCAGGCTCGAAAGGCTGGCGAAGTTGTTCGATCCCAGCAGCGCTTTGCGCGGCGTGAACTGCCCATTGCCGGGAAACTGCGCCCAGTAGGCGGGCTCCAGCGCCACATCTTCGCGCACGCCGATGACGCCGATCTCGGTGAGGGCGGCGTGCACGTCCGCCACGGCCTCGTCGAGCGTATCGAGCGCGTCGGCCTTGACCATCACCGTCATGTGGTGCTCGCCGAAGGCGGCGCGGCCGGCGGCCACGTCATCCTTCGCAGCCACGAGATCGCGGCGGAGCGACAGCGCCTCGTCGTCGGCGGCGCGCATGCGGCGCAGCGTGAGGTTCATGCGGTTGAGCGCCGTCTGCCGGTCCACATAGGAAAAGCTCTGCGACACCGTGAGTTCGTGCGGCAGCCGCAGCAGCGCATCGAGCTGGCCCGGCGCGGTGTGGGGCGGATACTCCTTGATCGAGATCATCGCGGCGAAGGCGCGCGGGCTGTCCTCGGCGGCGGCGAGTTCGAGCGTGTCGGCCCCGAAACTGACGCGCCGCCAGGGAATGTCACGGGAGATCTCGGTGTGGTCGGGCAGGATGGGGCGCATCTCGCCGTTGAACAGGCACGCGAGAAATTCCAGCGGCTCCGAATAGGTCTTGCCGTTGGCCTCGTAGAGCGAGAGGACGCGCGCGCCGTAGGGCTGCAGCGCCGCCAGCAGCGTGTCGCGCGCAGTTTCAAGCTCGCGCTTGTCGCGGGCGCGTCCGGCGGCGTCGGCCTGCGCGTTGCGGCCGAACAGCGTCTCGATGGGGTTCGTCTCGGTGACGGCGGCGCGGCGCACCAGCGTGAGGAAGAGGTCGTTGACGAACAGCCGGCGCGTGGAGAGTCGCTTGCGCCAGGCGTTGTCGAGGCCGCGCGCGAACGGCGTCGCGTACTTGCCCTCCATGGTCGGCGCCACCTGCCGGCGCACGATGTGGTGATAGACCGCGAGCCTCGAGCTCGCGAGGCTGCGCAGCACCGTTTCGCGCACGGCCTTGCGGTAGTTGAGGTCGTCGGTGTCGGCGGTCTCGAAGGGGAAGCCGGCGATGTGCAGCGTCTGCAGCAGCGCCCCGTCCCGCGTGGTCAGCACGCTGTCGCCGGCGTGGCGGGCGTAGGGCAGCATGGCCGCCGCGCCGCGTTCGCGCCGGTCCGATCGCGCGCGCGCGTCGCGCTTCTCGGGGCGCGTCGTGGGGCGCGGCATGCGGCTCATGGCGCGTACGAGTTACATCGCCAGCGATCGTAGTTCGGCACGCGCGGACAGCGGCTGGCGCGCAGGATCCACAGGTCGAGGAAGCGCGGTTCGCGCAGGCAGATGAGATAGCCCACGCCGTGAATGGCGAAGGCCGCAAGGATCGCCCAGAAGGACTTGGTGATGAGGAAGACTTCCGTCGTCGCCACAAGGTTGAGCACGAAGAAGCTGTACGAGACGCCGGCGAACATCTGCGGCCGGGTCAGTGCGGAGAAGACGACGTCGCGATCGAGCCCTGCCATCGGTTCACCCCGCCATCCGCGCTGCAGTCTGGATGCCGGCGACGATGGCCGCCGCGCCGAACAGGATGAAGCAGCCGAGGATCACCGTGATCCCGTGGCGCCAGTTCATCCGCCCGCTCAGCATCATGAAGCCCACCACCGCCACCGCCACCACGGCGACCGCGGTGGCGACGTTGCCGAGCAGCGTGCCCTGCACCCAGTTCACCGCCGCGAGGATCGGGCCCGACCCACGCGGGTCCGGCCCGTACTGCTGGGCATGGGCGAGGGCCGGGGCGGCGAGGACGGCGAGGAAGGCGGCGAGGCGGGCGGTCATTTCTGCTCCTGCGAGCGTGCGGCCATGTAGTCGAGCACGGCGGCGACGTAGGCGCGGGTTTCCTTGTAGGGGGGGACGCCATTGTAACGGCGCACGGCGCCCGGTCCGGCGTTGTAGGCGGCCAGCGCCCGTTCGATGTCGCCGTCGAACAGCACCAGCATCTGGCGCAGATAGCGGGCGCCGCCGTGGATGTTGGCCTCGGGGTCTGCGGGATCGACGCCGAGTTCGGCGGCGGTGGCGGGCATCAGCTGCATGACGCCGACCGCGCCTGCCGGCGAGCGCGCGGCGGTGTTGAAGCGGCTCTCCGCCCAGGCCACTGCCTCCAGCAGCAGCGGCGAGACCTCCACCCGCGCGCCGGCGGCGGTGAGCGTGTCGGCCACGACGGCGGCGCCGGCCGCGGCGGGTGGGGCGATGACCTGTGCGCCGTCCGGCGTGAAGATGGTGGGGCGGGCATGGACGGTGACGGCGCCGTCGGGCCCGAGTTGCAGGACGTCGGCGTGCGCTGCCCCCGCAGCCCCGGCGAGGGCGGCCGCAAGCGCCGCGACGCCGAGGTGGCGCCCCACCTGGCGCAGGGCCGGAATTGCGCGTGCGCCCATGATTCCTTTCCGTCCGCTCCCGCGCCGCAGGCTAGCCGCCGGGGCCGCCCAAGTCGAGGCTCGGGCGCCGTGCAGACGCGCGCCGGCGGCCGGTGAATCGCGGACTCACCGGCGGCGGCAGGGCATCATCACGGGTGTGGGCGCGCGGTCACGACGAGTCGGCGTACGCCGCCATGACCCGCGCCACGTCCGCGCAGCGCTGGGCGGGCGGACGCACGGGCACAAGCTGTCCCGACAGCAGGCCGCGCGAGAACTGGCGCCCTACGCGCGCCACGTGGCGGTCGAGGGTGTCCAGCAGGCGCGCGAACGCCTTCAGGCGGGCGCACAGGTCGCCGCGTCCGCGCGGGAGCCACGCGGCGGTGCGTCGTCGAAAGCTCGCCCGCACCGCCTGGCGGCGGAAACCGGGCGGAACGGACCGGGGGCGCGTGAGCGCGCGCCCGCGCGTCGGCAGCACGAGCCTTGCGATGGCCAGCAGCACGATGAGGCGGCGCGCCTCGCGTTCGGCGTCCTTCAGCTCCGCGCGCACCCACAGCCGCAGGTCGCGGTCCATCCAGCCGTCGCCGATCAGATCGAGCGCCCACGCCGCGAACGCCCACAGCCACGCCCGCATCTCGAGGGCGATGCGGCGCAGGTGGTGGGGGTCGAGATCGGGGAAGGGGGCGCGTGTCATGGGCGCAAGACTGACACGGGGTTTTCATCCCCCGGATTGGCGGGCGCGAAAAAACCGGTCAGGAACGGCCGTGCGCCCCTCCGGCCTTTGGCGCGCAACAAGGTCGCCGCGCCGCGCCACGTGCGCCCGCCCGCGGAAAACCGGGATAGCGCCTGTCGCTATCCCCCCATTTCGCCGCCGCCCACGCATCCGCTTGAGGCGGGGGCGGGGGCGGGATAGTCGGGGGGCATGTCGTTGAAAGAGCCGGAAACGTTCGTGGCGGCCCCCGCCGCCCCGGCCCTGCGGCCGGGCTGGACGCCCCTGCGCACCGCCGTGGCGCGGTTCGTCCACGCTCCGCAGTTCCGCAACGCCATCCTCGGCGTGATCATCCTCAACGCCATCTGCCTCGGCCTCGACACCGACCGCGGCGTCCATGACCGGTTCGGCGCGCTGCTCGGCGCCGTGGACGTGCTGGTGACGGCCATCTTCGTCTGCGAGATCGCGCTCAAGCTCTATGTGGACCGCAGCGCGTTCTGGCGGGACGGCTGGAACGTGTTCGATTTCATCGTGGTGGCCGTTTCGCTGCTGCTGATGGGCTCGAATTCCGAGGTCTCGGTGCTGCGGGTGTTCCGGCTTGTGCGCGTGGTGCGGGTGATCCGGGTGTTTCGCCTGTTCGGCGTCGTGCCGGCGCTGCGCCGGGTGGTGGATGCGCTGTTCACCGCAATTCCGGGCATGAGCGCCATCATCGCGGTGCTGGGGCTGCTGTTCTATGTCGCCGCCGTCATCACCACCGACATCTTCGCCGCCGAGGCGCCGGAGGAGTTCGGCTCCATCGGCGCGTCCATCTTCACCCTGTTCCAGATCATGACCGGGGACGGCTGGTCGGAGGTGGTGCGCGGGCTCATGGTGCGCCACCCGTGGGCGTGGGCGTTCTTCATCCCGTTCATCGTGCTCACCAGCTTTGCGGTGCTGAATCTGTTCATCGCCGTCATCGTCGATGCGCTGGGGGCTGAGCAGGCGCAGGCGCTCACCGACACCAAGACCGAACTCGCCGCCAACATTTCCGAGGTGCGCACCGAACTGGAAGGTGAGATCGAGGACGCGCAGGTGGGCCTGTCGCAGGATCTCGACGTGATCGAGGCCGCCCAGGTGAAGGCCGCCGACGAGCGCGCCGCGATCATGAGTTCGCTCGACGCGCTCCGCATGGAGATCGCGGCCCTGCGCGCGCAGCTGCCGCCGAAGACCTGAGTTTGCGTCGCAGGCAAGGCGATCGGGCGCGCGGTCCAACCCGGCGGCGCCTGCGTATTGCGCTGCAAAGGAAACACTCAGTTCCGTGGGCGCCGGCTCGACCTTGTCCCCGGCGCACGGCAGAATGGAGCCAATGTCCGTCTGGTCCCGCATTGTGACGCTGGCGGCGCGTGCGTTCGATCCCGAGGCCGATCCCCCGGCCCCGTCCGCCGAATGCGCGCCCGACCCCAATGACGTGGGCTTCACCGCCGCGGTGATCGGGCTCGCCGCCAAGATGGCCAAGGCCGACGGTCTGGTGAGCGAAAGCGAGATCGCCGCCGCCGCGCACGTGTTCCGCCCCCCGCCGGGGGAGGAGGCCGCCTTCCGTCGCGCCTTCCTGATCGCCCGCCAGACGGTGCTGGGCTACGAAAGCTACGCCCGCCAGATCGGCCGCAAGTACCGCGCGCGCCCCTGCCTGCTGGAGGACGTGCTCGACGGCCTGTTCCACATCGCCGCCGCCGATGGCGTGGTGGGGGCCGCAGAGATCGCCTACCTGGCGCGGGTGGCGGAGCTGTTCGGCTTCTCGGACCTGGAATTCCGCCGGATCAAGGCCACCAACCTGGGGCCCGACCGGGACGATCCCTACGCCGTGCTGGGCCTGCTGCCGGGAGCGACGCTGGAGGAGGCGCGCCGGGCCTGGCGGCGCCTGGCGGCGGAAAACCATCCCGACCGCATGGCCTCCCGCGGCGCACCGCCTGAATTTGTGGCGATCGCCGCCCAGAAAACAGCCGCCATCAACGCCGCCTGGACACTGGTGCGTGAAGAATTGTCCACACCGGTTGCAGTCGATTGACGGCAGGGGCCGCTATTCCGCCATCATGGCGGGGAAGGATTTTGCGATGACCACGTCCTCGACCGACCTCCAGCCGCCCCCCCGCGCCGCCCGCACGGGCGGCCCGCGCTGGCCGCTCTTCGCCTGGGCGGCGGGGGCGCTGTTTGCGGTGCTGGTGGCGTTCGCCCTGTTCGTGGCCACGGTGGCGGCGGCGGTGATCGGGCTGATCGTGGCCGCGGCCGCGGTGCTGCTGCGGGTCGCCCCGCGCAAGCGGGCGCCGGAGGACGTACTCGAAGGCCGCCGCACCGCCGAAGGCTGGGTCGTGGAAGCCGCCGCCCCGCGCTAAGTTCGCACGCGGCTCCCGCGCTGCCTTTTCCCCACCCCGGATGCTATGACGACTCAACCGCTGCGGCGCTTGCGGGATAGTTGCCGATAGCGTTAAATATTGCGCCCATGGGGAGATAGTCCGGATGTCCGACGCCGCCGCCCGCGCGCCGCTCTCTGCGTCCCGCGGCCGCAAGGCGGGGCTTCCGTTCATCATGGTCACCATCGGGATCGACGTCCTGTCCTGGGGCGTCATCATCCCGGTCTATCCCAAGCTGCTGGTGGCGTTCGCCGGCGGCGACGTGCCGGGCGCGCTGTGGACCGGCGTGTTCATGACGCTGTTCGCCCTCATCCAGCTGTTCGCCAGCCCGCTGCTCGGCGCCCTGTCGGATGCGCACGGGCGCCGGCCCGTGATCCTGATCGCCACCGCGGGGCTCGCCGCGGACCTGCTGATCATGGCGTTCGCGCAGAACCTGTGGTGGCTGCTGGTCACGCGCGTGATCCACGCCGTCACCGCCGCCACGCACTCCACCGCCGCCGCCTACATCGCCGATGTCACCACCCCGCAGGAGCGCGCCCGCGCCTTCGGCCTCATGGGCGCGGCGTTCAGCTTCGGATTCATCGTGGGGCCGGCGCTGGGCGGCCTGCTGGGCCAGGTCGATCTGCGCTTGCCGTTCCTCGTGGGCGCAGCGCTCGCGGCGGTGAACGTGGCCTACGGCTACTTCGTGCTGCCGGAATCGCT
>JAIYAO010000177.1 GCA_027488965.1 Alphaproteobacteria bacterium | reverse complement strand
CGTTTTGGCGTACGTGGCCTTGGGCGCTTGGAGAAAGCTCGCGCTCACGCGGTTGGAGGTCGCTAAGGCTGATAGGGAACGGCGAAGCCTTAGCATCGGAGCTGACCGAGCCGATCCATATACTGGGGGCTGACAATCCCACTATCCCTCGCTATATGGTGATCAAGTACATCGCTGACTGCCCTCGATGAGGGCGCGGCGGCGGTCCCGGGAGGGGCCGCCGCTTTTCACATTCTGGAGCTTCCGTGCGGGCGTCGAACCCCCTCGAAGAGAAGATCATCGGCCTGATCGAGCCGGCGGCGGCCGATCTCGGCTATGCGATCGTCCGGGTGCGTCTGTCCGGCCTGAAGCGCAAGCGGCTGCAGATCATGGCCGAGCGCGTCGCCGACGGGCAGATGGGCATCGACGACTGCACGCGGCTGTCGCGCGCTTTGTCGCCGGTGCTGGAGGCCTCCGATCCCATCAAGGGCGAGTACGATCTGGAGATGTCGTCGCCCGGCATCGACCGCCCGCTGGTGCGGCTGGAGGATTTCGCCCGCTTCACCGGCCATGAGGCCAAGGTGGAGCTCGCCATCGGCATCGACAACCAGCGCAAGTTCCGCGGCGACATCGTCGGCGTGGAGGGTTCCGACATTCGCCTGAAGCACGAACACGGCGAGGCGCGCTTTCCGTTCGCCCATGTGGCGAATGCGCGCCTGATGCTCACGGACCGCCTGATCGAGGAAGACCTGCGCCGCGCGCGCGCCGCTGAAACGGCCGACGCCGAGAACCCCGATTTCGAAACGCCGCCGCCCGTAAAGGCGCAGCGCCAAAAGCCACAGAGGAAACCCCAATGACCGTCACCGGCGTCAGTGCAAACCGCGCGGAAATCCTCCAGATCGCCGATGCGGTCGCGCGCGAAAAGGGCATCGACAAGCAACTCGTCATCGAGGCGATGAGCCACGCGCTGCAGAAGGCCGCGCGCTCGCGCTACGGCGCCGAGCACGACATCCGCGCCGACATCGACCCGAAGTCCGGCGAGATGACGCTCAAGCGCGTGATGACGGTGGTCGATGACGCCGCGCTCGAGGCGCAGGGGCGGCCCTTCAATCCCGCCACCGACATCGAGCTGAAAGATGCGCTGAAGCGCGATCCCGAGGCGTTCCCCGGCAAGACCTACGTGGACATCCTGCCGCCGATGGAATTCGGCCGCGTCGCCGCGCAGACCGCCAAGCAGGTCATCAACCACGAAGTGCGCGAGGCCGAGCGCGACAACCAGCACGAGCTCTACAAGGATCGCGTGGGCGAGATCGTCAACGGCGTGGTCAAGCGCGTCGAGTACGGCAATATCGTCATCGATCTGGGTCAGGCCGAAGGCGTCATCCGCCGCGCCGAATCCATCCCGCGCGAGAACCTGCACCAGGGCGATCGCACCCGCGCGCTGATCTACGACGTGCGCCGCGAGGCCAAGGGCCCGCAAATCTTCCTGTCCCGCGCGCGGCCGGAATTCATGGCCAAGCTGTTCGCGCAGGAAGTGCCGGAGGTTTACGAAGGCATCATCGAGATCAAGGCCGGCGCCCGCGACCCGGGCTCGCGCGCCAAGATCGCCGTGATGAGCCACGACAGCTCCATCGACCCCGTCGGCGCCTGCGTCGGCATGCGCGGCGCGCGCGTGCAGGCGGTGGTCGGCGAAATGCAGGGCGAGAAGATCGACATCATCCCGTGGTCGTCCGATCCCGCGACGTTCATCGTCAACGCGCTGCAGCCGGCGGAAGTGTCCAAGGTCGTGCTCGATCCCGAGCAGGGCAGGGTGGAAGTGGTGGTCGGCGAAGCGCAACTGTCGCTCGCCATCGGCCGGCGCGGCCAGAACGTGCGCCTCGCCTCGCAGCTCACCGGTTGGCAGATCGACATCATGACGGAGGCCGAGGAATCGGAGCGCCGCCAGAAGGAGTTCGCCGCCCGCACAGCCCTGTTCATGGAAGCGCTCGACGCCGACGAGATGATGGCGCAGCTGCTGGCCACCGAAGGGTTCGTGACGGTGGAAGACATCGCCTACATCGACACCGACGACCTCGCCAACATCGAGGGCTTCTCGCCGGAGCTGGCCGAGGAGCTGCAGTCGCGCGCCCGGTCGTGGCTGGAGGAAGTGGCCGAGAAGCTGGACGCCGAGCGCCGCGAACTGGGCGTGGAGGACGATCTGCTCTCCGTGCCGGGCGTGACGCTGCCGATGGCGATCCTTCTGGGCAAGGGCGGGATCAAGTCGCTGGAAGATCTGGCGGATGTAGTGTCGGACGACCTGCGCGGCTGGTTTGAAACCAAGAGCGGGGAGCGCGTACGCCACCCCGGCGCGCTGGAGTCCATGCAGCTCAGCCAGGAAGACGCCGACGCCCTGATCATCAACGCCCGCGTCGCCGCCGGCTGGATCGAGGCACCCCCGGAGCCGGAAGCCGAGGAGGAAGATCCCGACGCGCCGCGCTCCGAGCGTGTCGAGGACGTGTTCCGCTAGGCGGGCCGGGGCGCCAGTTGCGCGCGCAGCCGGTCGGCCCAGCGCCGCACCGGCGGTCTCGAGACGAGATAGGATGCGAGCAGGATTGCGGCTGCGGTGATGAAGTAGCCGGCCACCGGCGACCAGAGGCCGTGTGGTTCCAGCGCGCGCTTCAGAAGCCGGGATGTGGAGACGGGCAGCACGAGGTTCGCCAGGTTGAGCAGCGTCACCACCGACTTGGCGACGATGACGATGACCGGCACGAACAACGCGGAGAACGCGGTCCGGCCGATGAAGGCGTTCATCAGCGGGTGGCTGACCGCCGCGTCGCCGTAGGCCGCGCGCCGCCGGCCCACCCAGAGCGCCCCTACAAGCAGCGGCCAGAGCAGGACGAACACCGCGATCGCCCGGCCCTGGGTCAGTGACCCGTCGGCCGCCTGGAACAGGATGTTCGACTCGTAGGCGCCGCGGTCCATATGGATGAGAGTCGACAGGTGGTCGCCGGCCACGGCGACCAGGTAAACGGCGCTGAAAACGATCACCGTCATGGGCCAGGAAGTGGTCGCGGGGCGTGTCATGTCCGTGGCCGTCCTGCTATAAGTGAATCGCCATTCACATAATTGCCGAGGAGCCGGAGTGTCAAGGGAAGGTGACGACGCTGACCGCTCCTTCGCGCCCCGGCAGGCGCGCAGCCGCGATACCGCCGCGCGGCTGCTGGCGGCCACGGTGGAGATCCTGAGGGAAGTCGGGCTGGAGGGGTGCACCGTGCCCGCTGTGGCGGCGCGCGCGGGGGTGGCCGTGGGGACGGTCTATCGACGCTATCCCGACAAGGAGCGGTTGGTGGCCGAGGCGATCCTTTCGCTCTTCGCCCTCTTCGATGAAGAGGGGGAGGCCGATGTCATCCGGATGGTGGACGGGGCCTGTTCGCTGGAGGCGCTTATTCAGGCGCTGGTGTCGAACACCGCCGGGATGGTCATCGCCAACCGCATACTGCTGCTCGCGGCGCGCGACTTTGCGCGATCCTCCGCGGACCCTGACTTCCAGCGCGCGCTCGACGCCCGCCGCGGACAGCCGCGCGAGGTTCTCGTGCGGGCGATCTGGCGGCGGTTCGGCCCCGAGATCGAAGGTGGCGAGACGGCGTTGCGCACGGCGCTGGCGGCGGTCCACGGCGCCGTTCACATCGTCTATGTCGAGGCGGCGCCCGGCCTGTTCGCCACGCCGCCGGAGCCCGCCCAGTTCGCTGTAGAGCTTGCGCGCATGCAGGCTGCGTATCTGCGGCCGGTTTCAAAGTGACTTGAAGTCCCCGCCGTCTGGTTGGCAGGCGCCGCATTCGCGGGCGCCAAGCCTGCGAAACTGCGTCAAGTGGGGCGATTTGGCGCCTAGAAACGATTGTTGCTTTGCGGTGTTGGACCGCCCGCTAGGGTCGGACCGCGAGGATCGTTTTGCCATTTGAGTCCGTGACATCGGGCGATCATCTCCCGGCGCGTGCGCCGCTGGAGATGACCGAACAGCCCGTCTCGCGCCCCGCGATGGGCGCGCGCTGGCGCGATCCCCCGGCGCTCGCCTGGCGTCGCGGGGGGCTGCTGGCGGCCACGCTGTTGCTGACGTTTGCGGCGTTCATGGCGCCGTTCGACCTGTTCTCCGGCGACGGCTTCACCCTTGTGGAAACCGCGGGTCTCGTGCTGTTCGGGCCGCTGTTCATCAGCATCGCGTGCTGGTTCTGCAGCGCGCTCGTCGGTTTCGTGCTGCTGGCAGGGCGGCGCAATGATTACGCCACGGTGGCGGACCTGCCGCCCCCGTCCGCGGGCCGCCGCATCGCGCTGCTGGCCACGATCCGCAACGAACACCCCGGCGCCGTCTATGCCCGGCTGCGGGTCATGGACAAGGCGCTGCGGTCCAGGGGTGTGTCCGACGCGTTCGACTTCTTCGTGCTCAGCGACACCAACGACGCCGCCATCGCCGGCCAGGAGGCCCTGTACGCCGCGCAGGCGCAGTCCGGCACGGCCAGCGCCTTCTACTATCGCCGGCGACGCGACAACCGTGGCCGCAAGGCCGGCAACGTGGCGGACTGGGTGCGCAACTTCGGCGCCGCTTACGACTACATGGTGGTCCTCGACGCCGACAGCCTCATGAGCGCGGACCTGCTGGTCGGTCTCGCCGGCTGGATGGAGGCGCGCCCCGATCTCGGCCTGATCCAGACGGTGCCCCACGCCGTGCACGGCGAGAGCCTGTTCGCCCGCCACCTCCAGTTCGGCATCCGCCTTTACGGGCGTGTCGCCTGCGCGGGGCTTGCGTGGTGGATGGGCCGGGAGGGGCTGTACTGGGGCCACAACGCCATGGTGCGCACGCGCGCGTTCGCGGAATCTGCGGGCCTGCCGCGCTTGCCGGGCGCGGCGCCCCTCGGCGGCGACGTGCTCAGCCACGACGTGGTGCAAAGCTTCTTCATGCGCCGCGCGGGCTGGGGCGTGATCCTGGCGCCGCTGCTTGATGGCTCGTACGAGCAGACGCCGCCGACGCTCATGGACAACGCTGCTCGGGACGCCCGCTGGTGCCAGGGCAACCTGCAGCATCTCGGGATCGTGGGCGCAGAGGGCCTGCACTGGCTGCACCGGGTGCAGATCGGGATGGCGGCGATGGTCTATGCGTCGGCCCCGCTGTGGCTCGCGTTCCTCTCGGTCGGCGTGATCCTGCGCGTGCAGCAGGGCCTGCCCGATCCGGGCGACGCGTGGTTCGAAGGTGGGCTGGAGCGGGTGTTCACGCTGCACTGGAGCATCGTGATGACGGCGGTGATGCTGTTCGGGCCGAAGCTCATGGGCGCGGCGCTGGCGATGATGGATCCCGCTGAGCGGGCGGCCTTCGGCGGCGCGCGGAAGCTCGCGCTGGGCGTGCTCGTGGAAATCGTGATGTCGGCGGTGCTGGCGCCGTTGCACATGCTGTCGTCCTGCCGCGCGGTGGCGCGGACGCTGTTCGGCCGCGACAACGGCTGGCGTCCCCAGCGGCGCAGCGTGAACGATGAAACCCCGTGGGCGGAAGCCTGGCGCACCTACGGCTGGCAAACCGGCGCAGGCGTCGTGCTGCTGCTGATCGCCGCGCCGTACTCCGATCTGGTGATCTGGATGGCGCCGATCCTTGCCGGCCTCATCTTTGCGGGGCCGATCGCGGCGCTCACCGGCAGTGCGCGCGTGGGCGCGTGGGCGCGCGAGGCGGGCCTGTTCCTGACCCCGGAGGAGGTGGCGCCGTCGCCGCTGCTGCGCGGGGCGCTGGCGGAGGCGGGCGCACTGGATGCGCCGGCGGCGCCGCAGGCGGCGCCGACGTTCGCCTGACCCTCGCCCCGCCCAAGCGAGGCAAACGGCGGAATCTGCTGTAAGCCCTCCGCACCATGCCCCGTGAACGCACCTGCATCGCCACCGGAGAGACGCTTCCGGAGAGCGCTCTCATCCGCTTCGCCGCCGCCCCCGATGGTGCGCTGACGCCGGACATCGGCGCGAAGCTGCCGGGGCGGGGCGTGTGGGTGCGCGCCGAGCGCGCCGCCATCGAGAAGGCCGTCAAGCGCAACGCCTTCGCGCGGGGTCTGAAGACGGCCGTGGCGCCGCCGGCCGATCTCGCCGACCGGGTGGAGGCCCTCATCCACCGGCGTTGTCTCGACCTGCTGGGCCTGGCGCGCAGCGCCGGTGCGCTGGCCATGGGGACGGTCCAGGTGGAGGAGGCGATTCGCCGCGCGCCGCCGCTGTGGCTGATCGAGGCGTCCGATGGCGCGCCGGACGGGCGCAGGAAGCTGATCCAGCTCGCCTTCGGGCTCTGGGGGGCGGAGCCGCGGGTCGCCGGATGTTTCACGAGCGCGGAATTGGGCGTGGCGCTGGGGCGTGATCCTGTGGTACACGCCGTGTTGCTCCAAGAGGGCATGGCGCAGCGCTGGACGGACGAGATCAGCCGCCTTTCCGGGTTTCGCGCCATCATACCTGCATCCTGGCCCCCCCCGCTCTAGACCGCGGCGATGGGCGGGACGGCGCGCTGGCCGGGCACGATGCTCGTCCGGCGGGCCGCAATCGGCATTGGCCGGCTTTCTCTGGCCGGCGCGTACTGGAATGGAAAACGAAGCGAACGCATGAGCGATACGACGGAACCGAAGGACGGCGCGAACGAGGGCGGTGCGCGCAAACCGCTGACGCTGACCCGCACCACCAGTGGCGGGACGGTCCGCCAGAGTTTCCCGCATGGCCGCGGCAAGTCCGTCGCGGTGGAAGTGAAGCAGACGCGCGTGGTCACGCGGCCGGGGCAGACGCCTCCGGCCGGCGCCGCCGCCCGCGCGCCGGCCGCCGGGCCGTCGCCTGCGCCGATCAATGTCCGCCAGCCCGCGCGGCCCGGCGCCACGCCGGCGCCCGCGCCGCAGCCGTCCAACCGCGTGGGCGGGCTATCCACGGCGGAACTTGCCGCCCGCGAAGCCGCGCTGCGCGCCAAGCAGGTGGGCGATGACGAGCGCGCCGAGCAGCGCCGCCTCGAGGAAGAACGCCAGCGCGCCCTGATCGAGGCGCAGGCCGCCGCCGCCGCCGCGCGTCGCGCCGAACAGGGTGAGCCCGAGGTCCCGGAGATCGAGGAGGTCGCCGCCCCCGTCGCTGAAACCGCGCCGGAGCCGGTCGAGGCCGAGGTCGAAGAACCCGCCGCCCCGCCCGCGCCCACAGGTCCGCGCATCGGCGATGTGGCCATCCGGCCCGCCAACGTCACCGCGATGCGCAATGCAGCCGCCGCCGCGCGTCCCGCGGCCGCTGCGCCCGCCGCCACGGCCTCCACGTCCGGCGCTGCCGCACGCCCCGCCGCCGCCCGCGCCCAGCGCGAGCCGCTGGCTGCACCCGCGCCGAAGCCGCCGAAAGGCGCCAAGGGCGCCGGCGCCTTCGGTGAACGCAAGAAACTTACCCTCGACATGGTCGAGCGTCTCGCCGAGGGCGACGACGAGAAGGGCCGCTCACTGACGTCCGTGCGCCGCGCGCGCGAGAAGGAAAAGCAGCGCCGCCATTCGCCGGGCGAGAAGGAGCGCGTCACCCGCGACGTGACGATCCCCGAAGCCATCACCGTGCAGGATCTCGCCGCGCGGATGGCCACCCGCGCCGCCGACATCATCAAGTACATGTTCAAACAGGGCACGCCGGTGACGCTGGCCACCGTGCTCGACGCCGACACCGCGCAGATCATCGCCGAGGAGTACGGCCACACCGTGCGCCGCGTGGCGGAATCGGACGTGGAGGAGGGCCTCTCCGGCGAGGTCGATGCCGACGAGGACCTGAAGCCCCGCGCCCCGGTCGTCACCGTCATGGGCCACGTGGACCACGGCAAGACCTCGCTGCTCGACGCCCTGCGCGAAAGCGACGTGGCGGCGGGCGAAGCCGGCGGCATCACCCAGCACATCGGCGCCTACCAGGTGCGGATGAAGGACGGCAGCCGCGTCACCTTCCTCGACACCCCCGGCCACGCGGCGTTCTCGTCCATGCGGGCGCGCGGCGCGCAGGTCACCGACATCGTCATCCTCGTGGTGGCGGCCGATGACGGCGTCATGCCGCAGACCATCGAGGCCATCAATCACGCCAAGGCCGCGGGCGTGCCGATCATCGTGGCGGTCAACAAGATCGACAAGCACGAGGCCGATCCCGGCCGCGTCATCAACGAACTGCTGCAGTACGACATCGTCACGGAGCAGAACGGCGGCGACGTGCAGGTAGTCAACGTGTCGGCCACCAAGAAGATGGGCCTCGACGAGCTGATCAGCGCGATCGTGGTGCAGGCCGAAGTGCTCGAACTGAAGGCCAACCCGAACCGCGCCGCCGAAGCGGCGGTGATCGAGTCCCGCGTCGATCGCGGGCGCGGCACCGTGGCCACGGTGCTGGTGCATTCCGGCACGCTGAAGCGTGGCGACATCATCGTCGCCGGCGGCACGTGGGGGCGCGTGCGCGCGCTGTCCAACGAGCGTGGCCAGACGCTGTCGGAAGCCGGCCCGTCCACCCCGGTGGAGATCATGGGCCTCGAAGGCGTGCCCGACCCGGGCGACACCATGCAGGTGGTCGATACCGAGGCGCGCGCGCGCGAGGTGGCGGAGTTCCGCCAGCGCCGCCGCCGCGAGAAGTCCGCGCCCACCGCGCGCGCGTCTTTCGAACAGCTGATGGCCAAGAAGGAAAGCGGCGCCAAGGAACTGCCCATCGTCATCAAGGCGGATGTGCAGGGCTCGGCGGAAGCGATCTCCTCGGCGCTCGACAAGCTGGGCACAGATGAAGTGCGCGCCCGCATCCTGCAAAGCACCGTCGGCGCCATCAACGAGGCGGACGTGACGCTGGCCAAGGCGTCCGGTTCGCCGATCATCGGCTTCAACGTCCGCGCCTCCAAGGAAGCACGCGACCTGGCCGACCGGGAAGGCGTGGAAATCCGCTACTATGCGATCATCTACAATGTGATCGACGACATCAAAGCGGTCATGTCCGGCATGCTCGCGCCCGACATTCGCGAGACGTTCCTCGGCACCGCGGAGATCCTGGAGATCTTCAACATCGCGCGGATCGGCCGGGTGGCGGGGTGCAAGGTGTCGGAAGGCAAGCTGCAGCGGGGCGGGCGCGTGCGCCTGCTGCGCGAGAATGTGGTCATCCACGAAGGCGGCAAGCTCAACACGCTGCGCCGCTTCAAGGACGACGTGAACGAAGTGCAGACCGGCCAGGAATGCGGCGTGGGCCTGGAGAACTTCCAGGACATCAAGCAGGGCGACGTGCTCGAGTGCTATCTGCTCGAGACGGTCCAGCGCTCGCTCTGAGCGGGCGGGCCGTCCCGTCGGCAATGATCGCGCTCGCGCTTGCGGCGTGCGGGGCGGACAAACCGCCTGCGCCGGCCCCTGCGGCTGCGGTGGGGGTGCTCTCCGCCGAATGGATCTACACGCCCGCGACCGGCGAGACCGCCGACGCCACCGGCCCTGTGACGGTGGAGCCGTCGGTGAGCGCGGACGGTCCCATGCGCACCCTGCGCACCGGGCGGGGCGACGCCCTGCAGGCCATCCTGGTGGGCGAAGCCGATCCCGCCTGGCGCGCCGACCTTGCTGGCGTCACCCAACGGCTGGCGGGCCGGCTCGGGGCCCGCGCTACACTCTATGCCGTGTATGCCGGAAATCTGTGCCTCGGCGCGCAGGCCACCCACGTGGTCTGGTACGAGCCGGACCTGATCGAGGGGCGCACGCTGGCGCTGGCGCTGCTGTCGGGACCACCCGATGAATCGGGGTCGACGGTGTGCCGCGTTCTCCGCTACACGCGGGAGCGGAGCGGGGCGGGAAGTGAGGACAGTCGATGATGCTGCGCGCATGTCTTGTCGCGGCGGCGCTGGCCGTGGCCGGTTGCAGCGAGGGCGGCGATGTCGCGGCGCCGGCGGCGGATGCACGGCCGGATCGTTCCGCGCCGGTGACGGCGCCGGAGGGCGTGTCGGTGGTGGCCACCGCGGAGCCCGGCGCCACGCGCAATCGCTGGGAGGCGCAGACGGAATTGTCGCGCACCGTCACGGGCAATCTCACGGCAAGTCTTGAAAGCGGCCGCGGTGGTCCGCTGGTGCTGGCGTTCGCCAACGGCATCACCATGCGGCTGGAGCGCGTGGCCGACCAGCTCGGCGCCGATCGCACCGGGGCGGGCGGCGTGACGTTCTCCAGCACCCTCGGCGCCGATCCCAACGCCGCGGTGTTCATCTATCGCGTGGCCGACGAGACCATTGCCCAGAGCGCGCCGCGCGGCGGCCTCTGCCAGGGCGCGCGCACGGTGCACGTGGCGCTGAGCGAGTTCGTCAACCGGCAGGGCGACTGGGTGTTCACCCTCGCCGCCTATCGCGGCGCGGCGCAACCGGGCGCCGTCAGCGGCGGCGATCCGCAATTCTGCGCGGCCTATGGCTATGGCGTGATCTAGGGACGAAGAACAAGGAGTCGTCGCCGGTCCAATCCCGGCGCGGGCGAGAGCATGGACAACATCAAGACGCGCGTGATCAGCGCGCAACTCACGAAGGCCGATTTTCTCAAGCTCACGGCGGCGCTGCAGAAGCGCGGCGACCGGAGCGGCCACTGGTGGCCGCGCGTGGAGCCTTTCGTGGCCGCAGGCGCAGGCATGGCCGGCGGCTATGCAGCGGCGTTCGCGGCGGGCGCCGAGACTGCGCTGGCGATCGCTGTGGGGGTGTGCGCGGCGCTGGTGCTGACGTTCTGGGCGTCCAGCCGCTCACGCCGGCGCCAGCTGAAGGGCCTGCTGCGGGCCGATGGCGCGTTCCTGCGCGCCTTCCACGTCAGCGCCGACCAGGACGGCGTGACCATTGAAAGCGATGTGGCGTCCACGCGCGTGAAATGGGCCGCCATCTTCAGCATCGACGCCACGCCGGACATGGTGCTGCTGTTCATCGACAAGGCCAATGCCCTGGCCATCCCGCGCACGGCGTTCGCCGATGTCACGGCCATGAACGCCTTCGCCGACGAACTGCGGTTCCTCAAGCGGCGCGCCGGGGAGGCGTGGTCGCGCGGGAAGGATGTGGCGGCATGAGCCGGCGCGACCGCAAGCCCGAAAACGCCGGCCCTACGCAGCGCCAGCTCCGCGCCGGCGAACTGGTGCGCCACGCGCTGGTGGAAGTGCTCGGCCGCGAGGACTTGCGCGACCCCGACCTCGTGGGCATCTCGGTGACCGTTGGCGAGGTGCGCGCCTCGCCGGACCTGAAGCACATGACGGCGTTCGTGGCCCCGCTGGGCGCCGGCGATGCGCAGAAGATCGCGGCGGCGCTCACGCGGGCGTCGGGCTACATCCGGTCGAGGCTCGCGAAGTCGGTGGACATGAAGTTCACCCCGCAGCTGCACTTCATCCCGGACGTCTCCTACGACACCGCCACCCACATCGAGGCGCTTCTGCGCAAGCCGGAAGTGGCGCGCGACCTCCGTGACAAGGACGAAAGCTGATGGCGCGCCGCAAGCGAGGCGAGGACGTCAACGGCTGGCTGGTGTTCGACAAGCCGGAGGAGTTCACCTCCACGGACGCGGTCGCCGTCGTGCGCCGGTTGTTCAACGCCAACAAGGCCGGCCACGCCGGCACGCTGGACCCGCTGGCGTCGGGGGTGCTGCCCATCGCGCTGGGGGAGGCCACCAAGACCGTCCCGTGGCTGATGGAGGCCGACAAGAGCTACACGTTCACCGTCTGCTGGGGCGTGTCCACGGCCACCCAGGACCGGGAAGGGGAGGTGATCGCCCGCAGCGATGTGCGCCCCGCGCCGGCGGCGATCGCTGCGGCGCTCAAGGGCTTCATCGGCGAGATCGCGCAGGTGCCGCCGCAGTTCTCCGCCGTGAAGGTGGATGGGGAGCGGGCCTACGATCTCGCCCGGGATGGCCAGACCGTGGACCTGAAGGCCCGCCAGGTGATGCTGTATGAGGCCGAGCTGGCGGACTGCCCCGATGCCGACCATGCGGTCTGCCGTGTGCGGTCGGGCAAGGGGTTCTACATCCGGGCGCTGGTGCGGGACCTGGCGGCGGCGCTGGGGGCGGAGGGCCACGTGTCCCAGCTCCGGCGAACCGCCGTGGGGGCCTTCCGGGAGGAGGACGCCGTCGGGCTCGACGAACTGAAGGAGTTGGTGCATAACGCCGCCGCGTTCGAACGCCTCAGACCTGTTGAGACCGCGCTGGCCGACATCCCGGCGGTGGCCGTTAACGGTGAAGATGCTTTCAGGCTCCGGCAAGGCCGGCCGATCGTCCTCCTTCCGCATGTGATCGAGGATCTCAAGCAGCGCTTCAGACCCCGTACGATCGCTGGCGTGGACGCCAGCCGTGCGGCAGTGGCGCTCTTTGAAGGATCGGCGGTGGCGCTGGGCGACGTGCGGGCCGGCAAATTCTCACCCACCCGCGTCTTTCACCTGGATCAGGAGTAGATCCGATGTCGATCACGCTCGAGCGCAAGACCGCGCTCATCAAGGAACACGCCCGCGCCAAGGGCGATACGGGCAGTCCCGAAGTGCAGGTGGCGATCCTTTCGGAGCGCATCAACAACCTCACCGAACACTTCAAGACGCACAAGAAGGACAACCACTCGCGCCGGGGTCTGCTGATGCTGATCTCCACGCGTCGCCGGTTGCTCGATTACCTGAAGGACCGCGATGCGGGCCGCTATCAGGCGATCATCGAAAAGCTCGGCCTGCGGAAGTAGGTCGACGCAAAACCTTCCCCCGCTTGCGGGGGAGGGACAGCGTTCGCTTCGAAATCGGGCTTGCCCGATTTCGGCCTCCAATGGTCGATCCGCGGCAGGCCGCGGATCGTGGCGAACGCAGGGTGAGGGCCAGTGAGACGCATCCGGCGTCGCGCTTCATCCTGCGCACCAGCCCTCATCCAACCTGCGCTTGCGCGCAGGCCACCTTTTCCCGTGCGCGGGAGAAGGAAACCCCGCGCGCCATCCGGGTTCGCGGGACCGCACGCGGCGACCGGGCATGGGGCTCGCTCGCCAGGAGTATGAGACCATGTTCGACACCAAATCCGTATCCATCGACTGGGCCGGCAAGAAGCTGACCCTGGAGACCGGCCGCATCGCGCGGCAAGCCGACGGCGCCGTCTTCGCCACCATGGGCGAGGCCGCCGTGCTCGCCACCGCGGTGTTCGCCCGCGAAGCCAAGCCCGGGCAGGACTTCTTCCCGCTCACCGTGGACTATCAGGAAAAGACCTTCGCCTCCGGCCGCATTCCCGGCGGCTACTTCAAGCGCGAAGGCCGCCCCACCGAGCGTGAAACGCTCATCTCGCGCCTCATCGACCGCCCGTTGCGCCCGCTGTTCGTCGACGGCTTCAAGAACGAAGTGCAGGTGATCGTCACCGTCCTCTCGTGGGACGGCGAGAACGAAACCGACATCCTCGCGCTGGTGGCCGCGTCCGCGGCGCTGACGATTTCCGGCGTGCCGTTCATGGGCCCGATCGGCGCGGCGCGCGTCGGCTGGATCGACGGCAAGGCGGTGCTGAACCCCACCATCCCGCAGATGGCGAACTCCGAACTCGATCTCGTGATCGCGGGCACGGCCGATGCGGTCATGATGGTGGAATCTGAAGTGAAGGAGCTCACCGAAGCCCAGATGCTCGAAGCGCTGGCGCTCGGCCACAAGGGCTTCCAGCCGGTCATCGACGCGATCATCGCGCTCGCGGAAAAGGCGGGCAAGGATCCGTTCGATTTCGAAGCCGTCGATCTCTCTGCGCAGATGGGCAAGATCGCCGCCCTCGTGGGCGACGACATCGGCAACGCCTACCGCATCACCAAGAAGGACGAACGCCAGAAGGCGGTCGGGCTCGCCAAGGACAAGGCGAAGGCCGCGTTCGTGAAGAGCGACGCCGTTCCCGACGGCATGGACGCCAACACCTTCAAGGACGCGTTCAAGGGTGTGGAAAGCGACATCGTCCGCGCGCGCATCATCAAGGACAAGGCCCGCATCGACGGCCGCCCGGTCGACAAGGTGCGTCCCATCGTGTGCGAAGTGGGCGCGCTGCCGCGTACGCACGGCTCGGCGCTGTTCACCCGCGGCGAGACGCAGGCCCTCGTGGTCGCCACCCTCGGCACCGCCGAGGACGAGCAGTACATCGACAGCCTGAACGGCACCACGAAGGCCAAGTTCATGCTGCACTACAACTTCCCCCCCTACAGCGTGGGCGAAACGGGCCGCCTCGGCGGCACCAAGCGGCGCGAGATCGGCCACGGCAAGCTCGCGTGGCGCGCCATGCAGGCGGTGCTGCCGAACGAGTCCGATTTCCCGTACACGATCCGTCTGGTGTCGGAGATCACGGAGTCCAACGGCTCCTCGTCGATGGCCACGGTGTGCGGCTCTTCGCTCGCGTTGATGGACGCCGGCGCGCCGATCACCCGTCCCGTCGCGGGCGTGGCGATGGGTCTTGTGCTGGAAGACTACGGCTTTGAAGTGCTCACCGACATCCTCGGCGACGAGGATCACCTCGGCGACATGGACTTCAAGGTGGCGGGCACCAGCGTCGGCATCACGTCGCTGCAGATGGACATCAAGGTCGCCGGCATCACGCAGGAGATCATGAAGGTGGCGCTCGGCCGCGCCTTCGATGCCCGCATGCACATCCTCGACGAGATGGCGAAGGCCATGAACGCGCCGCGCACGCAGATGAACGAGCACGCGCCGAAGGTCACGCAGATCCAGATCCCCGTGGACAAGATCCGCGACGTGATCGGCACCGGCGGCAAGGTCATCCGCGAGATCGTGGAAAAGACGGGCGCCAAGATCAACGTCAACGACGACGGCACCGTGCGCATCGCCTCGCCCAGCCAGGACAACATAGACGCCGCCGTGAAGTGGGTGAAGTCGCTCACCAGCGAGCCGGAAGTGGGCGCGATCTACGACGGCAAGGTCGTGAAGGTGGCGGAGTTCGGCGCCTTCGTGAACTTCTTCGGCGCCAAGGACGGCCTCGTGCACGTGTCGCAACTGCGCGCCGAGCGGGTGAACCGGCCGGGCGATGTGGTGAAGGAAGGCGACATGGTGAAGGTGAAGCTCCTGGGCTTCGATGATCGCGGCAAGACGCGCCTGTCCATGAAGGCCGTCGATCAGGAAACCGGCGAAGACCTCGTCAAGGCCGGCAAGATCGACGTGGGCGCTGGCTGATCGCGAAGGGAGCGCGGACGTCCCCGTCCGCGTTCCTGTTCGCGCACGCCATGGACGCCCTGGTCCTTGCGTCAAAAAGAAAGCGGCGGGCTTTGGGGCCCGCCGTTTTTGTTTTGCGCTGAAGGGACGTCCGGCCGCCGCTGCGCGGCGGGCAGGGCGCGTCCTAAGGGGTGGGGCCGTACTCGCCGTTCTGGCGGATCCAGGCGCGCTCTTCTTCCGGCGTCCGCGGGCGCAGGGCGTTGGCGGGTTCGCCGCCAAGGTTGGCGTTGTCCACGGCGACCAGGTCGGTCGGGGCCGGGGCGGGGCGCGCGTCCACTGCGGTCAGCCGCGTGCTGCGGACGGGCGCGCGCGGCGGGGCGCCGGCGGAGACGGGCGTGGCCCGCGGGCCTGCGCGTTCCGTGGCCGGCAGCGTCGGCAGGCTCGCGGTCCAGCCACGATTGGACTGCAGGGTGGCGGGCGGCGTCGCAACGGGCGGGGCGGCCGGCGCTGCAAGGGGAGCCGGCAGCGGCGCAGCGGCGGCCACCTGCACGCCGGCGGCGGCGGCGGCGTCCGGCGTCGCGTCGGTGGCGGGGGATGGCTCGGAAAGTGCGTTGGGGGCCACCGCGATGGCGATGTCGGCGGCGTTGTCGGTTTCCGGCGATGCGGCGGCGCGCTGCTGGTTGGGATCGTAGTTGAAGGCGGCCACGGCGGCCCCGGCGATCACCGAAACGGCGATGGCGCCGAAGGCGACCCGGGCGACGCCGCCACCGGCGGCCCGGCGACGCTCCGCGGCGCGGCGCACGGCAGGGCGATCCTCAGGGCGCTCCGCCCGGCGGGCGGCGATGGGCGGACGTTCCGTGGCGGGGCGCGGCGCAGGCGCCAGGGGCGCGGAAGGGACTGCCGCGATGGGCGGCGGGGCCACCGGCGGACGGCTGATCGGGGTAGCGGCCGCAGAGGCGGCGGCCGCCGGTGCAGGCGCGGGGGTCGGGGCGAGGCCCACCGCCCGGTTGGGCGCGAAGGCGATCCGGGCTTCTCCGGGGCGCGTGGCCGCGCCGAGGGGGCCGGCGAAAGCGAAGGGGGCCGCGTTGCCGGCGGCCATTACCGGCGCGCGGGGCGGCGGGGCGGCGGCCACCGGCGGCGCAGCCTGCTGCTGGGCGGCGTTGGCGGGCGGGGCCATGCGCAGCAGGTGCTGGAGGAACGTCCGCAGTTCGGGCGCATCGAGCGAGCCCGTCCAGCGGGAGAGATCGTGCAGCGCCACCAGCGCGTAGGCGGCCGGCGGATCGGCGTGGCCGGCGCGGACGCAGACGAGCTTCTTGTCGCAGGAGGCCTGCGCGGCCAGCTGGTTGATGGGGATCGAGTTCACCGACCCGGAGGACCAGAACACCACCAGCGCCGACGCCGCATCCACGGCCGCAGGCGTCAGCGGCTGCGCGGACGTCTTGTAGCCCAACGCACCGAGCACGCGCGCGATGGCTTCGGCGCGCGCCTTGTCGATGGAGGAATAGGCGAGGGCGATCTCGGTCATCGGTCTTTCAGAGACTCTTTCTCAGGTTTCTTCCCGCCGGAAGCAGCCATCATACCGCCACTGGCGACGCCGCGCCACCCGCAGTTGCCGTTGGACGCCCCGCCGCCTGCACACCTGCCATCATGGAGATGGCGAGATTGGGGTGGAGTTGAACAGCAATCCACAAGCCCAAGTCCAGCGTCCCGGGCGAAAATCCTGCAGCCGGCGCCCGTTTCAGGCGTCCACGCCCTCCGGCAGGCCCACCACGTGGAAGCCCGCGTCCACGTGGATCACCTCCCCGGTGGTGGAGCGGCCGAGATCCGACAAGAGCCACAGCGCGCAGCCGGCGATGCCCTCCATGGAGGTGTCCTCCTTCATAAGGCTCCACGCCCGGCCGGTGGAGATGAGGCCGCGCCCGCCCTGGATGCCGGCGATGGCGAGCGTGCGCATGGGCCCGGCGCTGATGGCGTTGACGCGCAGGCCCGCGGGGCCGAGGTCGCGGGCGATGTAGCGGGTGGCGGCTTCCAGGGCGGCCTTGGCGACGCCCATGACGTTGTAGCTCGGCAGCACCCGCTCTGCGCCCAGGTACGTCAGCGTCACCATGGAGCCGCCGGGCTTCATCAGGGGCGCGGCCCGCTTGGCGCAGGCCACCCAGCTGAACGCGCTGATGTCCATGGTCCGCAGGAAATTCTCCCGCGTGGTGTTCTCCACGAAGGAGCCCTTGAGCTCGTTCTTGTCCGAAAACGCGATGGCGTGGACGAGGAAGTCGATCCCGCCCCATTTCTCCTGAAGCGCGGCGAACACGGCGTCGAGGTGCGCGTCGTTCGTCACGTCGCACTCCAGCAGCACGGTGGAGCCCACGCTCTCCGCCAGCGGCCGCACCCGCTTCTCCAGCGCCTCGCCCTGGTAGGTGAACGCGATCTCCGCGCCCTGCGCCGCCAGCTGGGCGGCGATCCCCCACGCGATGGACTTGTCGTTGGCCACGCCCATGACGAGCCCGCGCTTGCCGGCCATGAGGGCGCCCGAAGGCATGGTCCATTCGGACATGGGGTGCTCCTGTGTTTGAGCCGCACTATGGGCGCGGGGGAGCGGGGTCAAGCAGGACCGGGCGCGCCGCCGAAGCAGGACCGCCGGCGCGCCCGCCGGCAACGGAGTATCGACGGGGCGACGCCGGTGCGTGGCGAGCCACCGAAGCCGGCGAGGGCGCCGGCGGTCCTCATCGCCAGCAACGGCGCTCCGTGTTATCTTTCGAGCAGGGGATGACGATGGCGGACACGAAAGACGAACGCGCCCGCGCCTGGTGGGCCGCGTGGTGGGAAGCGGACTACTCGTGGGCGGGGCTGGCGAGGAAGCCGGTCGGCGAGAATGGGCGCAGAGTCCACGGCGGTCTGCACGGCGAGAGGACGCTGCAGGACTACTGGCGGCGCGATCCTGAAACGGGTGCTGTGCGCGACGACGCTTCGATGCGGGCCGCTGGCGAACTCGTCGATTGCGACGGCGTCCCTTTCCACATCGTCCACCTGCCGCCCGCCACGAAGGCGGGCGCACCGACGTGGAAGGCGGACCTTGGGGATTCAGGCTGGGAGAAGTGTGAGGCGCTGATCGCGGCGCGCGTCGCCGCTGGCGCGGAAACGGCGGTTGATTCTTGGGCAGACGCCCATGTTCCCGACGGCCGTGCGCAGCTTGCCGGTGCCGTACTGCGGAGTGCCGCAGCCCACCCGCAGGGCAAACAGAGTCCCCAACATTTGGAAGTCTCTCTCACGGCTTGGCTCGGTGGTGTGGACTATCGCGAAACCCTGTTCGGCCCGGGCGCACGGTTCCATAGCGCCACGTTCTCGGGAGACGCACGGTTCGATAGCGCCACATTCTCGGGAAGCGCACGGTTCGAGAGCGCCAGGTTCTCGGGAGATGCATGGTTCCAGAGCGCCACGTTCTCGGAAGACGCAAGGTTCGAGAGCGCCACGTTCTCAGGAGACGCAGGGTTCGAGAGCGCCTCGTTCTCGGGATACGCAGGGTTCGAGAGCTCCACGTTCTCGGGATACGTATGGTTCGGGAGCGCCACGTTCTGGGGGGACGCATCGTTCGCGAGTGCCACGCTTTCGGGAAACGTATCGTTCCATAGCGCCGCGTTCTGGGGGGCCGCTGTGTTCGACAGAGCCACGATCTCGGGACAAGCAGCGTTCCAAAGCGCCATGTTCTCGGGTTACGCACGGTTTGAGGGCGCCAAGTTCACGGGAGACGTAGGGTTCCAGAGCGCCACCTTCTCGGGAGTCGCATTGTTCCAATCGGCCACGTTTTTGGCAGACGCATGGTTCCATTGGGCGGCGTTTGCCGGATATGCGGGGTTTGACCGGTGCGTATTCAGGTCGGTGGCGGATTTCACGGGCGCAGCGCGCACGCCGCGCCGTGAAGGGAGTGAGCAAGTTCTTGAATTTGCGCCGGCTACTGCCGAAGGTGGTTTTGCCGGTGCGCTAAAAATGCCCGCTGGCCTGGAGCCCATTGCGCGCGCTGGCTTTCAACGGTGCAGTTTCGAGCGAGCCATATTTCACGACACCGCGAATTTCTCCAACCGCGCTTTCACCGCGCTGGCGCGTTTCGATAGCGCAGAGTTTCGCGGTGTGCCCATCTTTCATGATGCCGTCATCGGGCAAGGCGTGCGCCTGCACCTCGCGAAGTTCGATCTGCCTTGGCGCACGGCCGATGCGTGGGCCGATGCGCAGATCGCCGACGCGCGCAAGGCGCATCGAGAGATGGTTACCGAAGCCAAAGCGAAGAACGAGGATCCGCCGAAAGCTGAACTCCCGTCGCGCCAGTCCCTGCTCGACGCCCGCTTTGCGGAGCTTGAACTGGCCTTCCGCACCCTGAAGCTCGCGATGGAGAATATCCGCGACCGTGATCGTGAGCAGACCTTCTATCGTTACGAGCTCATCTGCCGCCGCCGCCAGTCCACCACGTTCTGGGGCGAGCGGCTGTTCTCGCAGGGCTACGGCCTCATCGCGAACTACGGCGGCTCCCTGTTCCGCCCGATTGCGACGCTGGCGATTCTCACGGTGCTGTTCGGGCTCGGCTACTGGGCATGGGCGGCGGCGTTGCAGGATCGCGCACTGGTGCTTTGGGGGCCTGGCGGCGTACAGAACGATGCGTGGGACGCGCTGCTCTTCTCCGCCAACAACGTCTTCCGCCCCTTCAACGCCTGGGGCGCCGAGGCGGATCAGAGCGCGTGGCTCAAGGCGCTTCTCGCTGCGCGCACGGGTGAGGAGGGCGTGGTGCACGGCGGCGGCTGGCGCCTCGCGATCCGCCTTGTCGCCACGCTCCAGTCCCTCTTCGCCATCGTGCTGGCGTTTCTCTTCGCGCTGGCGGTGCGGCGGCGGTTCCAGATTTCGTGAGGGGGCCGCCGGGACCGCCGGCATCCTGCCGGCACGGGGCCTAAGCCAAGCCAGAAAAGGCCGGCTGGAAGCCGGCGGTCCCGTGTGGGCGCGATCAGGGCGTGATGGCGTAGACCCGCGTCGTCGAGGAGATCTCGTTGCTGATCACCAGAAGCGCTGCGCCGATGGGCGATTGCGCGGCGGGGATCAGCGTGATGCCTTCCGGCCCCATGTCGCCGGCGGCCTGCGCAGGCGGCGCGGCGGTCAGGTCCCGCGCAGAGTGATAGGCGGCAAGCGTCACCGCCCTGGGATCGGTCACGTCGAAGACGGCGATGGCGCTCTGTCTTTCGAGGCAGACGAACGCGTAGGTCCGCGCGCCGATCACGCCGATGGCGACGCCTTCGGGTTCGGGCCCCTTGTCGTCGGAGCGCGCGTCGGCAGCGTGATCGAGATGGTCGGCGTTAAAGGCCGTGGTCCCGAACAGTTCGGCCGCCTTGCGCTCCAGCATGTCGCCGCTGTCGAAAACCAGTCGACCGGCGGTGTCCCAGATCGAGATGGAGCGGGCGCCCGGCAGATAGAGCTGGTCGAGCGTGCCGTCGCCGTTGGCGTCGCCCATGTTGCGCAGGGCCTTGAGCCGCTTCAGGGCGTCCTGATCCGGAATCGCCGCATCAAGCCTGAGGTCGGAGACGCGCGCCTCGTCGGTGTAGCGATCCTCGCCAAAGGCTTTGGTGTCGCCTTCGTTGGCCGTCACCAGGAACGGTGCGCCGTCGGGACCGGTGAAGAAGGCGATGGCGTCCGGTTGATAAACTCCAAAGACGGGGCGGGGCTGGATGTTCACGCCATCCTTGTCGCTGACGTCGAGCGCGGACGCCGACCAGTCCTTGAATCCGAGGCCACGCACGTCTGTGACCCGTGCCGTTCGCAGGTCAACGACAGCGATGGCGTTGGCCTCCTGGAGGGTAACGTACGCGGTGCTCGAGTCCGGCGAGATGGCCAGATATTCTGGCTCCGCGTCCTGGGCGAAGGTCTGCTTCGGCCCGACAGCGCGGACGCCTGCCAGCGAGGCGCGATCGACGGCGTCAAAACGGGCGGTGCGCACGCGCGGCAACACAAATCCCTGCGAGACGTCGATGATCGAGACCGAGCCCTCCGGGTCCCGCGCATAGGTCTCGTCGGGCTCGCCCTCGTCTGCAGTGACCACAAGTTTGCCGTCGGGCGTAAAGGCGATCATGTCAGGCATGGCGCCGACGGTCACGGCGCTGAGGATGCGGAAGTCCGTGGTGGACAGGAACACAACGTTGCCGGGGGCCTGCGGATCGTTTGCTGTCACCGCGACCGCGGCGACATCGCCGTGAATGGCCACGCTGTTCGGCGTCTTTCCGAACGCCGCCAGACCCACATGCCGGACGAGCTTCAGCCGTCGCGGGTCGGACATGTCGAGCACGTCAATCCGGTCACTCTCGCCGTTGACGACGAACAGGCGCTTTGTGACAGGATCGTAGGCGGAGATTTCAGCAGCGCTTTGCCCGAAGGTGCCGTGACGATAGATGCCCAGCGCTTCAAGCGAAATGGCGTGCGCCGTGCTGAAGCAGGCAGCCCCAAGCATGACAGCAGTCGTCAAGGCCCAAACTCTCATCGCGCAACTCTCTGAAACCCCGGGCGCTCAGAGCATGTTTGCGCGACAGTGTTACGACAAACTCACACCTTGCCGAACACCAGCGTCGCGTTCGTTCCGCCGAAGCCGAAGCTGTTGCTCATCACCGTCTCCAGCGCACCGTCGAAGCGCTCGCGCAGGATGGGAAGATCGGCAAAAAGCGGGTCGAGGTTGAAGATGTTGGCGCTCTTGGCGGCGAAATCCTCCGCCATCATCAGCAGCGCATAGATCGCCTCCTGCACGCCCGCCGCGCCCAGGCTGTGGCCCGTGAGGGACTTGGTGGACGAGATCATCGGCGCACGATCGCCGAACGTGTCGCGCACCGCCTGCATCTCGCGCTCGTCGCCCACGGGCGTCGATGTGCCGTGCGGGTTCAGGTAGTCGATGCGGCGCCCGCCGAGCGTGCTCATGGCCTGCTGCATGCAGCGCACCGCGCCTTCGCCGGAGGGGGCTACCATGTCGTGGCCGTCGCTGGTGGCGCCGTAGCCCAGCAGCTCGCCGTAGATCTTGGCGCCGCGGGCCTTCGCGCGCTCATATTCCTCCAGCACCACCATGCCGGCGCCGCCGGCGATGACGAAGCCGTCGCGCGCGGCGTCGTAGGCGCGGGAGGCGAGCGCCGGCGTCTCGTTGAAGTTCGACGACATCGCGCCCATCGCGTCGAACATCACCGACAGCGTCCAGTCCAGCTCCTCGCAGCCGCCGGCGAACACCACGTCCTGCTTGCCCCACTGGATCTGCTCGGCGCCGGCGCCAATGCAGTGCGCGCTCGTCGCGCACGCGGAGCTGATGGAATAGTTGATGCCGCGGATCTTGAACCAGGTGGCGAGCGCGGCGGACGGGCCCGAGCACATGGCCTTCGGCACCGCGAACGGGCCGACGCGCTTGGGGCCCTTTTCCTTCGTGATGGCCGCAGCCTGCACGATGGAGCGGGTGGAGGGGCCGCCTTCGCCCACGATGATGCCGGTGCGGTCGTTGGAGACGTCTGTGACCTCGAGACCGCTGTCGGCGATGGCCTGCTCCATGGCCACGTGGCACCAGCCGGTGCCCTGGCTCAGGAAGCGTGCGGCGCGGCGGTCCACCGCCGTTTCCCAGTCGAGGTTCGGCTTGGCGTGCACCTGGCAGCGGAAGCCGAGCTCGGCGTATTCCGGCGCGGCGGCGACCCCGGAGCGGGCGTCACGCAGCGAGGCGAGCACCTCGTCCTTGTTGTCGCCGATCGAAGAAACGATGCCGATACCGGTGACGACGACTCGACGCAACGCGCGCTCCTCTTTGCTTCCACTGCCCCTGGTCGCCCCTTGAAGGGGACATTCGCCGCGGCTTGCGTCGCCGCGATCTCTTATTCCTTGCCGGCGCCGGCCAACTGCTCCGGCGAAAACAGGCCGACCTTGAGATCCTTCGCCGCGTAGATGGGCTGACCGTCCACCAGCGTCACGCCGTCGGCAAGGCCGAGGACCAGCTTGCGCAGGATCACTTTCTTGAAATCGATCTCGTAGCGCAGGACCTTCGCGGCGGGCGTGACCTGGCCGTTGAACTTCACCTCGCCCACGCCCAGCGCCCGGCCCTTGCCGGGGGCGCCCAGCCAGCCGAGGTAGAAACCCACCAGCTGCCACATGGCGTCGAGGCCGAGGCAGCCCGGCATCACGGGATCACCCTCGAAGTGGCACTGGAAGAACCAGAGGTCGGGGTTGATGTCGAACTCCGCCACCAGCCGGCCCTTGCCGTGCGCGCCGCCCGTGGCGTCGATGGACAGGATCCGGTCGATCATCAGCATCGGCGGCAGCGGCAGCTGCGCATTTCCGGGGCCGAACAGGCGCCCATGCCCGCTGTCGAGCAACTGGGCCTGGTCGAGAGAGGCGGGATAGGCTGACATGAACCCTTCTGGTCGGCGCGGCAGACTTCGGGCTTACATGGGCCGGCCCCCGGCGACAAGCAACCGGCCCCCGCGCCCTCTCTCCCATGGGCCGCCCTACTTTGGCAGTGTACAGTCCTCGCCGCCCCAGACCTCGCCCGCCGCCACCCAACCCGCAGCGCGGTCGCCCACCGCCACCCGGCGCCAGCCGCCCAGGCACTCCTTCAGGGACGCAATCACGCCGCGCTCCATGTACGCCACGGTCCGCGCCTCCGACCGCGGCGCGTCGCGCACCGCCAGGCGGGCGCTTTCGGTCGCGGCCACGAACACCGTCCGGTTGGGTGAAAGCTTGGAGGTGTGGATCCACGCCTCGTCGCCCGACGGGTCCTTCACTTTCCGCCAGGGGCCGGACTCTTCCACGATCCGGACGGGCAGGCCGCGGGCGCGGTAGACCCAGTCGATCCGGTGGTCCTTGCCCGGGCCACGGCGGCCAAACGCCTCGGCGGCGGCGATGCTTTCATAACGGGGCACCGGGAGCCGCGAATCGGAGCCCAGGCGCGGGCCGGCGGCGGCCGTGACGGTCCCCAGCGCGACGAGGACCGCGAGGAGGGGGCCAAAGGAGTTGGGCAGGGCGCGCTTCTGCGGCATCGGCGGTCTCTTTCCGGAGGCGGCGACAGGTCCAGCCGCGGTCTTGGACCGGGCGCCGTGAAAGCGGGCTTAACCGCGCTGCGGTTTCTTTTTTCGGGAGACGGCCTTTGATCCGCCCTACGCCCTGCTAGAAGGGGCAATGCCTTCCAAGAAGCTCAAGGTCATCGTCACCCGCAGGCTCCCGGATCCGGTCGAGACCCGGATGCGGGAACTGTTCGATACGGAACTGAACGAGTCCGACACGCCCATGTCGCCCGAGGCGCTGGTGGCGGCGGTCGGCCGCGCCGACGTGCTCGTGCCCACGGTGACGGACCGGATCGACGGGCGCGTGCTGGCGCGCACCGGCGAGAACCTCCGGCTGATCGCCCAGTTCGGCGCCGGCGTGGACAACATCGACGTCCAGTCGGCGGTGCACCGCTGCATCACCATCACCAACACCCCGGGCGTCCTCACCGAGGACACCGCGGACATGACCATGGCGCTGATCCTCGCGGCGCCCCGGCGCATCGTGGAGGGGGTGAAGCTCATCGAGTCCGACGGCTTCACGGGCTGGAGCCCCAAGCACATGCTGGGCCGGCGGATCTGGGGCAAGCGGCTCGGTATCGTGGGCATGGGCCGGATCGGCCAGGCGGTGGCGCGGCGCGCCCGCGCGTTCGGCCTGCAGATCCACTATCACAACCGCCGCAAGGTTTCCGCCCACGTGGAGGCGGAGCTTGAGGCCACGTACTGGGAAAGCCTCGACCAGATGCTGTCCCGGATGGACATCATCAGCGTCAACTGCCCGCACACGCCGGCCACTTACCATCTCCTCAGTGCCCGCCGCCTCGCGCTGGTGAAGCCGCATGCCTACATCGTCAACACGGCCCGCGGCGAGATCATCGATGAAGCGGCGCTCGCCCGCATGCTCGACAAGGGCGAACTGGCGGGCGCCGGGCTCGACGTGTTCGAGCATGAGCCCGCAATCAACCCCAAGCTCAAGAAACTCTCCAACGTGGTGCTGCTGCCGCACATGGGCTCCGCCACGCTCGAGGGGCGCATCGACATGGGCGAGAAGGTGATCATCAACATCAAGACCTTCGCCGACGGTCACAAGCCGCCGGACCGGGTGATCCCGGCGATGCTGTAGCGTCCGCCGGTTTCACTCTGGCGTCGTGATTGGCCGCTAGGACGTCACCGGGGGATACGGAGCGGATCGATGACCATGGACAGCACGCCGCAGGGGGCCGTCGCGCTCGATGTGGAGAACCACTCGAAGATCGGCTCGTTCCTGTGGATCGGGTTCTACACCACGATCTTCACAGCGCTGACGCTCACTCTGTATCGCTTCTGGGCGCGCACCCTCATCCGCCGGCGGCTGTGGTCGGAGACAACCATCGGCGGGGAGCCGCTGGAGTACACCGGCAAGGGGATGGAGCTGTTCGTCGGCTTCCTGATCGCCATCGGCACCGTGATGCTGCCCATTGTGGTGGCCCTCGCCGCCGCGCAGCTGCTGCTGCCGCCGGCAGGTTTCGCTGCGGTGTTCGTCGCCATCTACCTGCTGTTCTTCATCCTCATCGGCGTGGCGATCTTTCTGGCGCGCCGCTACCAGCTGTCGCGCACCGTGTGGCGCGGCGTCCGGTTCGAACAGCGTGGCTCGCCCTGGATGTACGGGCTGGCGGCGTTCGGCTATGGGCTGCTCAGCATCGTCACGCTCGGCTGGTTCGCGCCGGCCATGCGCCTACGGCTGGAGCGGCGCATGTGGAACAACGCCTTCTTCGGCGACATGCCGATCACCTACGACAACTCGAAAGCCGCCCGCACGGAGCCTGTGTACCTCAGCTACATTCTCGCCTTCCTCGGTGTCATCATCTACTACGCCATTCTCATCGGCGGCATCGCGCAGCTTGGCCTCTTTGAGTCGATGGCCGGCGGCGGCATCCCGGGCCCGCGCGAGATCGCCTTGTTGTACGCGCTCGCGTTCGGCGGCGTGTTCGTTCTGATCTTCTTCATTGCGTGGCATGAAGCGGTGATGATCCGGCAGATCACCAAGTCCATCTCGCTGGGCGACATCTCGCTGAAATCGCGCTTCGGGGCGTTCGATCTCATCCAGCTAGCTATCACCAACGCGCTGCTTGTGATCTTCACGCTGGGCTTTGGCGCGGTCGCCGCGCAGATGCGCACCTGGCGCATGATCTGCAAACGGCTTGAAGTGGCGGGCACGCTCGATCTTGCGCGCATTCACCAGGCGGCTTCGCGCGGCCCGCGCTCCGGAGAGGGCATGGTGGACGCGTTCGACCTGTCGGGCGGCGTCTAGGCGATGACGGTCCTCCACGGGCGCTACCACGACGGCGTGACGGCGGCGGCGCACGCCGTGGAGGTCACCGTCGCGGCCGATGGCTTGCAGATCGCCGGCGCCGGCGTCGATGTGTTCTGGCGCCGCCAGGACATCGAGGTGCGCGCCCCGTCCCGGACGGAGTGGCGGCTGGGGTCCGGCGCCGCGCCGGACGCGCGCCTCATGGTGGCGAAATCGGTGGAGACGAACGCCGCCCTCGGTACGCTGGGCGTCGGCAAGGGCGACGCCTTGCGCGGGTGGGTGCTCGTGGGCGGGCTGACGGCCATCGGCGCCGCCATCGTCGCGCTCGCCTTCATCGCCATCCCCATGGCTGCCGAGCCGCTGGCGCGGATGACCCCGGCCAGCGTGGAAAGCCGGTTCGGCGACAACATCACAGCGCAGGTGCGCCTGGTGATGCGGCCGTGCTCCGGCCCCAACGCCGCGGCTGCGCGCCAGGCGCTCGCGCCGCTGGTGGAGCGCCTCGCCGCCGCCGCAGACCCGGCCTTTCCTGTTTCGGTGGACTTTGTCCGCACCAGCGCGCCGAACGCGTTCGCACTGCCCGGCGGGCAGGTGATGATCACGCGCGGCCTGCTGGAAGCGCTGGAAAGCCCCGATGCACTTGCGGGCGTTCTCGCCCACGAGATCGGACACGTGAAGGCGCGCGACGGCATGGTCGCGCTCTATCGCAACGCCGGGCTCGGCATCCTGCTGGAGCTGGTCACAGGCGGATCCGGCGTGGCGCAGCAGATGGTCGCGGTCGGCGGCCAGCTGGCGGAGCTGCGCTACACGCGCCGGCAGGAGGATCGTGCGGACGTGATGGCCATCGCCATGCTGCGTCAGGCGGGCCACGATCCCGCAGGCCTCGCCATGGCGTTTGAGTCCCTGAAGGCTGCAGGCGACGAAGACGAGGCGCTCGAGAGCCGTGGCAAGCGCCTGCGGCTGCCCGAATGGCTCCTGTCCCACCCCGATCTGGACCGGCGCATCGCGCAGGCCCGCGCGGCGGCGACGCCCGCCCGGGATATCACGCTCTCGCCGGCGGCGTGGGCTGTCGTGCGCGTCGCCTGCGAGGGCCGCTGATCAGCGCGCGAACGTCCAGGGGCTGACGCCGTGCCCGCGCGTGGCTTCCGCCGATGAGCGCGTGATCCGCGGTGCTGGCGCCTCCGGCGTGCGCACGCTGTCGAATGCCAGCCACTCCACGTCGGCGGATGTGCGCGTCAGCTTCGCCACGGAGTAGCCGCGCCGGCTCATGTCGCACCAGGCCAGTTCAGGATTGGCCGCTACCATCGTCGCCTCGCGTGCGCCTTCGGCGGCATTGCGGAACGTGTTCTCGAAGCCGGGGGAGGTGACGCTCGATCCCGCCAGTTCGATGGCCGCGGGCCTGCCGTCCTTGCCGCCCGGCAGATTGTGCGCCCACGCGTTGTGGCTGTCGCCCGACAGCACCAGCGCGTTGGCGCCGTCCTGCGCGCAGCTTTGCAGAAAGCGCTCCCGTGCGGCGGGATAGCCGCTCCAGGAATCCAGGTTCCAGCCGTAGTCGAGGTTCGCCACCATGGCGCCGCCGGCCACCCATTGCTTGGTGGCGTCCGTCGCGTCCGCGGGCAGCAGGGCGCCCATGGCTGCGGGAAAGCCCTGCTTGCCCACGACGAGTTGCTGCCCCAGCACCTGCCACGTGGCGCCGCGGCCCTTGGAGCGGCGCATTTCGGCGCGCATCCACGCTTCCTGTTCGGCGCCCAGCAAGGTGCGCGCGGGATCCTTCAGCGGCCCTTCGCCCAGGTCGCGTGCGGCTTTCGCCAGCGCCGCGCCGCCCTCGCGCATGGCGGGGCCCAGCGCGGCGCGCCAGTCGAGCTGCTTGTCGCGGCCGATGAGGCGCGTGTCGAGCATCAGCAAGGTGGCGAGCGTGCCCCAGTCCACCCGGCGATAGATCTTCAGCAGGGAGTCCTGGCGCCGGATCGGCAGCCAGTCGGCGTAGGCCTTCGCCGCCAGCGCCCGGCGCACGGTCCAGTCGCCTTCGCTCGCGGGCTGGTGGTTCTGCGCGCCGTCCTTCCAGGCATCGTTGGTAAGTTCGTGGTCGTCCCACACGGTGACGAACGGCTTCGTGCGGTGCAGCTCCTGCAGGCCGGGATCGGTGCGGTAGGACGCGTAGCGCGCGTGATAGTCGCTCAGGGTGACGATCTCGGTGGCGGGCGCGATCACGCGGTCCACCATCGCCTGTTCGGCGCTGGGATACGTGCCGCGCGGATACTCGTAGATGTAGTCCCCGGTATGGACGCACAGGTCGATGTCCTCGCGCGCGGCGGCGTGGGCATAGGCATGGAAGTAGCCGAACGGCAGGTTCGAGCAGGAGAACACCGCAAGCGTCAGGGACGCCGCATCGCCGGCTGGCGCCGTGCGCGTAAGCCCGGTAGGCGAGGGGCCGTCAGCGGAGAGGAACCGGAAGAAGTAGCGCCGGCCG